>CAYMDU010000019.1:0-23541 GCA_964389495.1 uncultured Eubacteriales bacterium | reverse complement strand
TGTTCATGGCACTTGAATGTGTTTTGCTCACCGGCTGGCTCTGGCTCATTGTGGGGTTGTTGGCAATTGCGTTGTTTGTATATGCCATCGCCTCTTCTGCAAAGGGGCAGACAAAGTAAGGTGTTGAGAATTTGCTAACCTTCTTTTCTGTCAGAAGGTTTTGAATATGAAAATCCGACCTATAACCGTAGCCATAGGTCGGATTTACTGTTTTGCGAGCACTCGCCAAACGGCGCGGCGGGTTGCATCAAAAAAGAACCACGGCAAAATTCCGTGGTTCTTTTGCTTATAGCCCGAATTCGCTTTCGTAGCTAACCAAGCTGGCATCCATGACACCATCGGCAGCCAACAGTTTATCCAGCAATACGGTTTCACTGGTTTTGAGGGATACCTCAACAGTGAGTTCTCCGCCGTTTCGTGTGACCGTGCGCGATTTAATGCGATACTGTGGAAGACTGTTGAGCACACGCTTGACCGAACCGAATTTTTCCGGATCATAGCGAATCACCAGCAAGTAAGGACACTTGTTTTTACGGTAGACGGCACAAACGATAAAATACAACAGCCCAACCACCAAACAAGCCAAGCTGCCAACCAAATACAAGCCGGCTCCGCTCATGATGCCGCAGGCGATAGTCCAAAACATGAATACGGTGTCCACTGGGTCTTTGATGGCGGTACGAAAACGGACTATAGACAGGGCACCAACCATGCCCAGCGACAAAGCCAAATTGGAACTGATGGTGCGGATGATTACAGCAGTTACCATGCACAACAAAATTAAGGAGTAGGCAAATCCTTTGGAAAACAACACACCGCGGTAAGTTTGACGATACACCAACAAAATGAACGCGCCCATAAGAAACGAAATAAGCAACGACAGCAGCATCTGTGAAACCGAAACGCCGGTAGTGAATTGCTCCACAACGCTGCTTTTAATCATGTCCAGAAAACTCATATATACTCTCCTCCGTTATTGCCATTCGCGGCACAATGCATATTTGGAAATAGCACAACGCACCGTGGGAACGGTTTTTAGCAGTTGACGCACACTGTATGGCAGTGCTTCGTCGTATTTAACTTCCAGCACCAAACGGTCGGACGGCATCACCGGTACGGTTGCCAAAGTGCTGTTAAACATATCAAACCCAAAGCGCCCACTTTGGATATTACTGTCGAAAGTGATACGGACATCTTCGAACACGTACGCTTCCCGATAGTAATCCACGATGACAGCCGGTTTGAGTAGTTGCGTGCGCGCTTTTAAGTAGAACCGGCGCAACAGTGGTTGCTCCTCGTTGTACATCCACCACAAATCGCCGGACAACAAGTTGTCTACCTGCTGACGGGTGACCACGGCGGACAATTTTCGTGTCATTTGATTGAACTTTTGTTTGGATTCCAGACGAATGAAAGAATCTTGCAAATCGTAAAACCGGATACGGAATTTTTCGCGTGTTTCCACGCCATCCACCTTGTCTAACAAACCGCTTTGCTGATAATCGTCAAAATACAGGCTACGGATGAAATAGTGACCATCGGGATGAAGAATGTGAGAATCCTTGTTAAGCCCGGCATCAAGGCGAGCTTTTAGCTGACGATATCCTGCTGTGCTGATGTAGTATTTTTCCTCGTGGCGCAGACCTTCCAACACTTCACCCCCATTTGCATTTATCATACAACAAAACACAGGAACGTGCAAGAGAATGTTGAAAAATTTGTGAAAAAACAGAAAAAGCACGCTGCAGCGTGCTTTTGTGGTGGACATTAACGGACTCGAACCGCTGACCCTTCGCACGTCAAGCGAATGCTCTACCAGCTGAGCTAAATGTCCGTATCCGCTATGGCGGGACAGTTGATATTATAGCGAAAAGCAATCGCCTTGTCAAGTGGGAAAATACAGATTTCTCAAAAAATCTGCATTTCCTCGTGCATCTTTACGGACAATAGGCGCAAACCACACGGCTGATACCGGAAAAATCGGGATGTATTTCCGTGCGAACCAAGCCGGCTGCGCAAAACAAATCGCTCACTGCTTGTGCCTGACCGACGCCCACTTCCACCGCCACAAAACCACCGGATACCACCTGTTTTGTCCATTCGGAGGCGATGACACGATAAAATTGCAGGCCGTCTTCCCCGCCGTCTAAAGCCAACGACGGCTCGTTCTGCACTTCGCGTTGCAAAGAAGGCAATTCGGCTGTGGGGATATAAGGCGGGTTGGAAACAATGGCTTGCACAGGACCACAATATAACGACGCGTCGTGCAAAACATCGGCACGAGATACCGAAACATGCAAAGACGGATACCGTGCCGCATTGCGTTGCAAATACAGCAATGCGGCATCGGAGTATTCCACGGCAGTTACCGTTGCCGAAGGACATAAAGAAGCAATGCCCAAACCGACACACCCACTGCCGGCGCACAAATCCCACACATGCGGTTCTGAAAAAACGGCCAGTTTTTCAGCGGCTATTTCACAAAGCAGCTCGGTTTCCGGCCGCGGGATGAGAACACCTTTTCCCACTTCCAAAGTGAGCGTGAGAAAATCCCAAGTGCCCAAAAGATATTGCAGCGGCTCTCCGGCGGCGCGACGCTGTGCCGCTTCCCACACGCGCTGAAACATCGGCACCGCAATCGGCTGCTGTGCACGGGCTGCCAATTGGTTGCGACCAATGTTGCCGATATCTTCCAAAAGGCAGGCAGCATCGAAAGCGGGAGAATCACAACCGCTATGACGGAGCAATGTTTCAATTTGGCGGTACAATTCGCCAACAGTGGGAGTTACCATTGGTCTGCCCCTTCTTCTTCGGGAATCACCGGGCAAAATGCGGCAATCGCACATTCAATCATGGAATCATCCGGTTCTTTGGTGGTGAGGCGCTGAATCCACAAGCCGGGTGCCGAAATCAGGCGTGTGAACCAGTTATCTTTCCGACCGGCAAGTTTGATCAGCTCGTATCCAAAGCCGACCGTGAACGGGAGAAGCGCCAGTTTTATCAGAACACGTAGCCACACGGTTTGTACTTGAATACAAATAGAAACTACAATACCGACAAGCAATGTTAAAATCAAAAATGAAGTACCGCACCGCGGATGAAAACGGCTTTGGTGACGGATGTTTTCCACCGTGAGTTCCTCACCGTGCTCGTAGCAAAAAATGGTTTTGTGTTCCGCGCCATGATACATGAATACGCGACGAATGTCTTTCATCTGGGTAACCAGAAGCAAATAGACTAAAAACAAGAACAGCCGAAGGAGACCTTCAAACACACCACGCCAAACAGCATGCTGAGACCAATAAAGACTTCCAGAGGCGGTGTCCAAGGCGGTTGCCAGCCATTTGTACAAGTAGGACGGCAACAACATGAAAAGGCCCACTGCAAGTGCTACACCAAGCACGGTGCTGAGAATCAACAGCAACGACATCCACACATTGTGATCGCTTTGGGATTCGGTTTCGTCTTCCAATCCGGCAAGTTCGGCAGAACGCATGAGGCATTTATATCCGACAATCATGGACTCCACCATGCCGTACATACCGCGAAACAACGGCAATTTCCAAAAGCGCGGACGGGCATTGAGATCGGAGTCTTGTTCTTCGGTGATGATTTCTCCCGATGTGTGCCGTACGGCCATCACTGTCTTTTTGGGACCGCGCATCATGACGCCTTCAATCAGCGCTTGCCCCCCGATGGAGGTTTTTTTGGCTGTGGTTGCTTTTTGTTCCGACATGGTATATCTTCCTTTACTCTGTTGTGGGAATAGGCAAAGTGATGGTGACCACCGTTCCCACGCCTTCGGTGCTTTCGATTTCCAAGGTGCCGTTGTGGGTTTGCACAATCTCTTCGGCCACAGCCAATCCGATGCCGGATCCCGGCTTGCGATTGTTGGCGCGGTAGAATTTTTGCTTCACACGCGGCAAATCTTGTGCGGGAATCCCAACGCCGTTGTCACTGATAACAACTTGCACACCGTTTGGAACAGTGGCAGCATCAACGCGCACTTGACCTTGCGGCTTGGAATATTTTAAAGCGTTATCGATAACATTGACAAACACTTGACGCAAACGGTCGCGGTCGCCCATGATGGGCGGCAATTTTTCCTGTTCAACGCAATGCAACAAAATGCCTTCGCGATTTGCGCGATCGCGGAACAAAAATACGGCTTCTTCCACTTCGGCAAAAACATCCAGCTTTTCCCAAGAGTCACTGCCAGGTTTGAGCTGACGAATGCGGGAGAAATCCAGCAAATCTTCCACCATAGCTGACAAACGTTCCGCTTCGTTGCAAATAACATCCAATCCTTTGCGGAGCAATTCTTCATCGTGCTGCGGATCGTCGCGCAATGTTTCGCTCCACCCTTTGATGGCGGTTAGCGGAGTTCTCAATTCGTGGGAAACCGACGATATAAATTCGTTTTGCAGGCGATCGGCATCTTCGATATCGGCTGCCATTTCGTTGATGGTATCGCACAATTCACCGATTTCATCATCGTGATGCTTTTCAACACGACAGGTATAGTTGCCGCGCGCAATGCGCTTGGCAGTTTCTCCAATTTCGGTGAGAGGCTGCAAAATGCTGCCGACAAAATAGGCGCTGGACAGCATGACAAAGAAGATAACCGCCAATCCGAATGCCACCATAACCGAAACAAGAAGGACAATTTGCGAATCCACTTTATCCATAGCCACCAAATAACGAATAGCACCGTAGACAGTGCCGTCGCTGCTATCCACTACCAGCAAGGTTAACGATTGTACTTTTTGACCGGTGGCGTTTTTCCCAATCCAAACGCCTTTGGCTTCGGCTGCTCCTTTGGAATAGGATTGCACCGCACTGCGATAATCTTCTAAGGTGTCGGATTCGGGAATAAAGCCCGTGGAGCTTGCCAGAATGTCACCGGTGGCACTGAGAATTTGAAATTCGATTTTTTCTTTATCTGGGAATTGCTCCATATAGTCGCGGGCACTAGCTTCAAAGTTCAGGGGAGCACGGTCGGCATAGGCGTTTAGCATATCGGAAAACGAGCGTGCTCTGGTGTATAGGCTGTTTTCGGTTTGGTGATAATAGTAGGAACGCGTGATCAAGGCAGCCCCGATTTCCAAAATCAGCAGCAGCACAGCCACAACGCCTAAACCGTTGACCAACCAACGGCGTGTAACTTTTTTGAAAAGCACGGCTTTTCCTCCCTTTTACGGTTCCCATCGATAACCGGTGGACCAAACCGTTATGATGTGACGGGGTTCGGATGGATTGTCTTCGATTTTCATTCGCAAGCGGCGAATGTTAACATCCACCACCTTATCCACACCGTAGTAGTCGGCGCCCCAAACACGACTGAGAATATCTTCGCGCAACAAAAGTTGGCCGGCATGCGTCAAGAAATACTCCATAATTTGAAACTCAATTTGCGTTAAATCGATGGTCTGTTCTCCTTTGCAAAGTACCCGCTTTCGAAGATTTAGCACAAATTCACCGGATCGGATTTCTTCACAATAGCCGTTACCGCGATTGGCTTCCACCCGCCGCTCCAACGCTTCCACCCGCGCCAACAGTTCCGATGGGCTAAACGGTTTGGTTACATAATCATCGGCACCCAGTTTGAGCGCTTTTACCTTTTCCTGTTCTTGCGAGCGTGCCGTGAGCATTAAAATCCCCATAACAGGATCTGTTTCACGCAAGCGACGGCAGAGTTCAAAGCCATCCATTTTGGGAAGCATCAAATCCAAAATAGCTACGCAAAAAGTGCCGCTTTGCTTGGCGTAGCAGTCCAGTGCTTCCTCGGCAGAGGCGGTTTCCACCACCTCATACCCACCGCGATGCAAGTTGATGACGACGAATTCGCGAATTACCGCTTCGTCTTCGCACAGCAATATGCGCTTCATTAGGCAGCGTCCTCCTCCAACACGGTTAGTAGGTATCGCAATTCTTCTAAGGAAGTCACATCGGTATCCTCGGCAATCGTAACGGCATAGCAAACACGGGGCAATTCTTCCAGCAACACATAGCCGTCGGGCAGATCCTCTTTTTGTTCAATCGGCAATGTGGCAATGCGGAACAGCCATTTATCACTACCTGCTTCCTGATACAATGTTAGTGTGCGCGTGGCCATGCTATATGCTGCCGGCAGCGCGTTCCACTCTTCGCGCAAACGAAGCATGTAGCCATCTTCGGCAGGAATCAGCCCCGCAAATTCTGTGTGTATTTCATCGGCGGTTACCGAATAACTACGCCATTCGGTGTACCACAATGTGTTACTTAACGATGTTTCCTCAAAACCGGGCATGCGCGTTGTAACCGGCCACTCTACCATACCGTCACCGTCGATATCACAGCTGGCAATCGGAGTCTCGCGGGCGGTTTGTGTATTGAGAAGCGTGCTTTGATCGCACAGCGGCGCTGTTAATTTGTCGTCTTTCCAGCACAGCAATTCGGTGATCATGGCATCTTGTTCTTTGTAGCAATCGATAAATACGCCGTTGTAATCGTCTGACAAGGAAACGGCAATGTGATTGCCAAAACTTACAATATCGCTGTCTAGCATTACGGTGCCACTGACAATTTCGTTGTTCGCACGAAAAGAAAACAGTTGCGCCGACACCAAATCGACGCCTTCGGTGATGGAAAGAAGCAACAGGTCATCGGCGCCGTCTGCAGTGATATCCGCCACCACCAATTCAGTGTAGGCACCGCTGAAAGAGCGCATGGCCAAATTTTCATCAATGTTGTATACAGACAGGCGCGAATCGCGCGAATTGTACAGCGACCAACCGATGAGCAATTCCGGAATGCCGTCGTTGTTAAGATCGGCAAATTCCACTTGGTTCACCGATTCTCCCAAACCTTCAACATCGGCAACGGAAATCCATGTGCCGTCTTCGCCGCAACGCAATAAATTGATATGCACCAGTGCAGTTTCGTCGTTACGACGATAAAAAGCCAAGGCTTCTTTGCCGACAGACGATTCGGTCTGAACCGCTTGCGGTGTGGCAGTAAGAATGGGATGTTTTTGCACTTGATCCAACAATATGAATGCTGACAGATACTGCCCGCCGGACGGATATTTTAAAGTGTAATCGGCACTTTCACCGGATTTAGTATGGGTACTGATATACTCATCTAGCGCCGTGCGAATGGCCTGCTGTTCCTCGCTGCTGTTCGGTGGCGTTAACTGAGTTTCTACATCCAAGCCGATAGCACTGCACCCCGACAAAAGGAAAGCCACAGCTATGCACAACACGCCGAATTTACGAAAAATCGGTTTCACCGCGAGGACACCTCCCAAGGACATTTCATTACCTAAATATTGTAATAGAAAATCAAAGCAAAGTCAACTGCCAAAAAGCACAGGCGCTGAATACACAACAAAAATCAAAAAAGGACATCTTTTGTGATGTCCTTTTGAAAATAGGCCGGTGGAAATAAGCGGAATTACCGCCTTTGCTTTTTGGTATTTGTTTTTTGTTTTTTGCTGTTTTTCGCAACAAAGAACTGAGTTTCTCCGCGCGCTTGACAGCTTGCCCGCTTACCTGCAAGCCGCCAACGCTTCTGTTTTTCGCTCACGGTTCGTACAGCCACCGTTGAGCTTGTTTTAATAATACAACATTTGTCGAGATTTGTCAACAGACTTTTTCAAAAAACAACAAAAAGTTATTTTGGGGATTTAGGGGGGTATCGCTGCGAAAAAAGTGCGATACCCCCTTGACGGCTGCCGACGGTACGGCGATGAGCGAGCATCAGCATGGGCACCCCCAAGCACCCCAGGGGAAGAAAAAGAAGACATGCTTCCCCAAATTTTTTTCGACAAAAAAGCGACCCCTTTTCCGGTGCGTGATAGGTTTCCCTTGCGGGAACGGCTGCTTTCACGGCACGAAAGGCGGTTTTCTTGCAAAAACGGTCGTTCTCACAGCACGAGAGGTAGCTTTCCTTACGGAAATAGCCGCTTTTGCAATGCGTGGCAACTCCGCCTGGGCCTCCTCTCCCCTTTGGCAAAACTCCGGCACCAACGGCGGAGTCACCCGGCAAATGCGTTCCTTTTGTAACACAAGCTTCCCGCTCTCCACGGTGTGAAAGGCGGGGTGCTTTTTTGTCCAATCGCCTCCCCCACCGGAGCAGAAAATGGCCACTTGCAGGACACCTGCCGCCACCGTTACAATTATCAGAGAAGGAGTGGTCGCATGGCACAACCGGAAATTCACGATGCCGACCGTGTGCGCGCTGCCGTTATTAAAGCCAGACGCCACGCCAAAGCATTGGGAAAGCCGCTTCAGCTGGATCGAGTGGCACTGTTTCTTGGCGTTAATCACGGTGAGATTGCCGAGTGGATGAACTACGACGGCAATGACAAGGAACGGCGTGCTATCGCCGACACCTTAAAATTGGCAAAACAAGAAAGTCGCGCCGACTTGATGGATGCTCTATCGGACAAAGGCAATGTTGCCGGCTATATTTTCCAAGGCAAGGTTAATCACAACATGGTAGAAACCACGGCGCACGATTTGCGGTTTGTACCTGTGCGCTTCACCGATGAAGATGCCGTGGCAGACTGATCCCATGGCAGCGGAAATCACCGTAAGCTTGCCGGCGTTAGTTGGCGGCGGATACGGCGCCTACTGGTACTCGACCAAACGTTATCGTGTTTGTAAAGGCGGCAAGGGATCGAAAAAATCCAAAACCACAGCATTGAATTTTATCTACCGTCTTATGCGCTACCCCGATTCCAACTTGTTAGTTATTCGTCAGGTTATGGATACACATCGTAACAGTACATTTGCTGATTTGCGATGGGCTATTCGGCAATTACGAGTGGAAAATTATTGGAAATGTATCGCCAATCCCATGCAACTAACCTACCTGCCAACAGGACAAAAAATCTTGTTTCGCGGATTTGACGATGTGTTCAAACTTGCTTCCATCACGGTGGACCGCGGTTATCTGTGCTGGGTATGGATAGAAGAAGCGTTTGAAATTGCCCATGCCGACGATTTTGAAAAGCTGGATTTGTCGGTCCCCCGCGGTGCGGTTCCCCCTCCCTTGTTTAAACAAACTACGCTCACCTTTAACCCGTGGAGTGATAAGCATTGGCTTAAAAGTCGTTTCTTTGATGTACCCGACCTCACAGTGGACACTTTCACCACCAATTATCTGTGCAATGAATTTCTTGATGATGCCGACCACCAGCGCTTTGAACGCCTGAAAGCCGACAGTCCTCGCCGTTATGCAGTGGCGGGATTGGGCGAATGGGGTGTTTCCGAAGGGTTGATTTATGATAATTGGGAACTAAATGACTTTGATCCTCACTCTTTGCCGGAATCATGGAAATGCAAGCGAATATACGGATTGGACTATGGGTATACGCACGATCCCACCGCTTTTATTGCTGCCGCGATCAATCCGTTGGACAAACTGCTATATATTTTTGACGAGCATTATGAAACGCGCATGCTTAACAACCAAATTGCCGCGATGCTGATTGGTAAAGGTGTGGCTGGAGAGGTTATTGTTGCCGATGCCGCCGAACCGAAATCCAATGACGAATTGCGGTCGTTAGGAATTCGCCGCCTGATTCCAGCAAGAAAGGGTGCGGATTCCGTGCGCCACGGTATTAATTTATTACAGCAATATCACATTCTTGTTCGACCCTGCTGTCAAAACACGGTAGCTGAGCTTTCCACCTATGCATGGGCAGAATCTCACGACGGGAGTGGACGCGATAGGCCCGTGGATAAGAATAATCACCTTATGGATGCATTGCGCTATGCCATGGAATCCGCGCATGGATTTCGTCCTGTACAAGAGCAGCAGGCGCAGCAGCATCAAAGTCAAGCAGAGCAAGCGCTGTTGCAACGCGGCGGATTGAGTGCTTTGGATTTTCGAGGAGGATGGAGTTAATGGAATATGCTCTATGCGTAGTTGTCGGTGTCCTGTTGGGCATGCTTCTCGGTCGCGTGCCCAAACGCAGTGTGCCACCGACACATCCCACCGAAGAGGAAGAACGGCGCGCCAGCGCTGCGCTTCGCGATTATCAACGCTTCCTTCGATACGATGGATTTTCGTCGCCCGATGAAGAATAATCAAACCGTGTTGTTTAATCTCGCCCACCATAGCGAAAGGAGAAACCGTTTTGGAAGAAAATCTCACCACTGTTGCCGACGATGTGACCTCACCACAGGTTCCCGCCGACAGTCACGACGCCGTCTCCATAACCGACTCACCTGTTTCTTCCGACCCAACCTTGCCGGCAGAATCCGAGGAAACAACAGACGCGTCAATCTCCGAGCCGGAAGGGTTCACCGTGAAATTCAACAAGCAGCTGCGTTCACTTTCACGAGATGATGCCATTGCGTATGCCCAAAAAGGGTTAAAATACGATACCGTGCAACCGTTGCTGGACACATTGAAGTATGTGGCAACCGCCGAAGGAAAAACTTTGCCGGAATTGGTAGAAGCTATCCGCGAGCAAAACGAACAAAGCACATTTACGCGTCTGATGGACCGTTGTGGCGATGAAGATATTGCCCGCGAATTGATGGAAGTGGAGCGTGGTCGACATCAAGCAGCCTATAATCGCTTGTTGGAGCAGGAGCAAAATGAAGAACGCGACACAGAAGCGGCTATTACTCGTCGTTTGGCCGAGGAATTTGAAGTACTGCAACGGGAATTTCCGCAGTTGAATGACTTTGCACAAGTACCGCAACCAATTGTACAAGAATCTGTTACACAGGGAATTTCTTTGCTGGACGCCTACTTGCGTCACGAACATCGCGAACACGCCAAAGCCGAAGCCGCCAACGCTTCCCGTCTTGCTGCTGCCGAAGCCAGTACCGGTTCTCAGGCATCAACCGGCGAATCCGGTCCTTCCCCTGTTATTGCCGCTATGTTGCGCGGCGTTTGGGGCAGAGCATGATACCGGTCCGGCTGTCAATCGTAACACATTATGTCAACAAAGGAGACTGTAATTATGGCCAATTCTATAAGCTATGCTTCTCAACTGAGTGAACAGTTGGATCGCCTGTTTGTGCAGAGCGCTGTTACCGGCTTTCTGACAGACAACGCGCTCCGCGCAAAATTTGTAGGAGCACATACCGTTTTGATTCCCGACATGGAATTGTCCGGCTTGGGTGATTATGACAACACCACCGGCTTTGCTGACGGTTCTGTCACCGTGTCTAACACCTCGTATACCCTATCGCAGGATCGCGGTCGGTCGTTTATGTTGGACGCGCAAGACGAAGACGAAACTGGGGTGGCCAATTTGGCCGGACAAGTGTTGGGCGAGTTTGTCCGCACCCGCGTGACGCCGGAAGTGGATGCCTATTGTCTGTCCAAGCTGGCCGGGGTGGCCAAAGCGGCTGAACAAACCGTGGCTCTGCCGTCTGGCAAAACTATTGCCAACGGCGTGTATGCACTAATTCAAAGTCTTATCAGTCGCGTGCGTGATACCGTGGGCTACGACGAGGAACTGGTGGCATTTCTTAATCCCACCGTTCACGACGCCCTGATGTCCACGCCGGAAATCAGCCGTCATTTGCGGTTGGATGATTTCAAAAAAGGCGAGATGACCACGCGCATCCAGTATCTTGATGGCACAGCAATTGTACCTGTTCCCTCGGCGCGCATGAAAACCGCCTATACATTTCGTGATGGTGTGAGTGAGCAAGAGGGCGGGTTCGTCCCCACCGGTGACGCCGAAAATATTGGCGCCTTGGTGATGCCGAAAAAAGGAGCATCGCTTATTCGCAAATCGGAAAAACTGCGCACTTTCACGCCCGACCAAAACCAGCGTGCGGATGCGTACAAGCTGGATTATCGTTTGTATTATGACCTGTTGATTAAGAAAAATCAGCAGCCTGCTATCTTTGCTTATACTTATTAACCCCTTGGGGGCACCCCGACGGGTGTCCCCAACTTTTTTTGCCGATGTAGCTCAAGGGAGAGCGGTTGAGAGTTAAGGACACGGATCCCGGTTCCAGTCCGGGCATCGGCACCACAACAATGTGAAGTCAGGAGAACACCTATGAAGCACTGGTATGATGCCGCGCAAGTTTTTGACGAATATGAACGTGGTATGCAGTATAAGGCCTCTCTCGGTGCACGAGGCTTATATGAACAAAACCGCGTGAACGAACGTTTTATGGTTGGTGACCAATGGCATGGTGCCCGTTGCGGCAATGACCGACCGTTGGTGCGGCATAATGTTATCAAGCGAATTGGCGATTATAAAATGGCAGTGGTTGCCTCGCACCCTATCACTGTGAACTATTCCGCTGACGGTGTACCTAACACGCTGGAATTAAAGCAACGCGTTCATCGCCTGAGAGAAACACTTTCGGCAAGCGGTACTATCGAAACACTTCCTATGGCTGCCGACGAGATTCCGGCCGACGAGGAAATCAACTTGGTTATGTCGGCGTTATCGGACTATTTTCGCGTAACTGCCGAACGGGTTCGTTTGGATGAACTAAAAGAACAAGCACTTCGCAACGCTTATATCACCGGCACCGGTGTTCTTTACACCTATTGGGATGACAGCGTTCAAACCGGTTTGTATGCCGACACTGCGCGACGCATACCGTTGAACGGCGATATTTCCTGCGAAGTGTTGGATATCGAAAATGTGTATTTCGGTGATCCTTCCTGTGATAATCTGCAAAAACAGCCGTATATTTTGTTGGCGCAGCGGTGTCGGCTAGATGAACTAAGGCGTCGCATGAAGCAATATCACCGTCCGCAAGTGGATATCGATGCTTTGCAAGCCGATAGCGACCGTCACGGACAGGCCGGAGACTATGGCCTTACCGAGCAAACCGGTACCGATTACACATGGCTAATCACGAAATTATACAAAGAGTACACTGCTAATGGACAATGTACGGTACACGCGGTACAAGTATGTCGCGGAATCACCGTACGTCCGCCTTGGAACATTGGAATACGCCTGTATCCCCTGGCTGCATTTCGCTGGGAGCGACGCCGTAACTGCGCCTACGGAGAAAGCGAAATCACCTATCTTATTCCCAACCAAATTGCCATCAACCGCATGATTACCGCTTCGGTGTGGGCGGTGATGATGATGGGTATGCCCATTTTAGTTGTGAACGGTGATGCGGTTTCTCAGCCTATTACCAACGAGCCGGGACAAATTGTTAAAGTCTATGGCGGCAGTAACGATGTACAACTATCCATGCGCTATTTAAACCCGCCCAATTTCTCACCGAATTTTGACCACAACATTGCTTCGCTCATTAACAATACTTTAACGCAAAGCGGCGCCAACGACAGCGCGCTAGGCAATGTTCGTCCAGACAACACCTCGGCGATTATCGCCGTGCGCGAAGCCGCTACCCTGCCCATGCAAACGGTGCAAAACCGTTTTTATGCATTTATAGAAGAAACTGCTCGTATTTGGGCTGAATTTTGGGTGACACTTTACGGTGACCGACGCTTAAAAATCGAAGAAAGCGATGGGGTGTGGTATTTACCTTTTTCCGCTTCCCGTTATCGTGATTTGCTCATCAATGCGCGTGTGGATGTCGGTGCTTCTACCCTGTGGAGTCAAAGTCAATCCATTCGTACGCTGGACAACTTATTTGATCGTCGCGTTATCGACACCATTCAATATCTCAAACGGTTGCCGCGCGGCACAGTACCGGATGTTAGTGGCCTTATTCGCGAAATGCAAAAAGCCAACGAAGAAGTAGCTACTGCTACCGTCACTCCCACAGAACAAGAAGTGTTGGCCGGACTTGACAGCGAAAGCTTATCGCTGTTTCGAGCTCTCCCCGCTGACCAGCAGGCTTCTCTTATCCGCCATGCAATTTCCGCTACCGAGGAGAATGGACATGCTGCTATGTAACGAATATCGTACCGCCTACAAAACCGTTCTTAATCCAACCGCTATCAACCGTTTGCTGCAAGCGGGATGGCATGAACTCCCCCGGCCGGATCGCGAACCCGTTCTACCGAAAGCACCTATTTCCGACCCGTTAAAATACAAGGGCCGTTCTCTCTCGTGGTATGTACAAAGCGGTACTGTGAGCGACCTGCGCGCTGTATTGCGTCACATAGGTGTTACCTATGAGCGGAATACTCACAAAAACCAGTTGCAAGCGTTATTAAAACAACAGATTCATGTATTAAAGGAGGAATCCTGTCTTGACAGGTCATGAATTGCTGGAACAAGCGCTCACCTTGCTCAATTATAGCGACCCACGCGGCCGTCATGACCCTATCACGCATGCTGCACTGTATAAGCGAGCCTTGCCGCTTATCAATCAAATATATGCCGATGTATGGCATATACACTCCCACGAGCAATTTACGCCGTTGGCTTCACTGTCACAAACTATTCTGTTGCCGTCCTCTATTACAGCCGGTGTTCTCCCCTATGGCGTAGCTATGTTGTTGGCACAAACCGACGGAGATGCCGATAACCAGGCAATATATTCCGCGCTCTACAATCAAAGACGCGGTGAGGCGCGTACGGTTTCCGACCGTGTGCTAAATCGCCAACCGTACCCATATTTCGAATGAGGAGGACCAGCTATGTCGTTTCCCAGCATGAATCGTTCACGTTCCTATCGCATTGCTATTCCGCAACTCAGCGGCGGCATCAACTACGCGCAACCGCCTCACCGTATTGCTGACAACCAGTTGGCCGATGCTGTTAACGTCTGGTGGCGTCACGGACAACTGAAAACCCGTCCGGCTTTGCAAGGAGTTTCGGCTTTAAGCACTACTTCGTCGTTTCACAACCAATCATTGGGCTCGCTCGGATGCTTGCTCAGCGATTCCGAAAAAAGCGGTGGTGCTTACGCCACATTGATTGACGAATCAGGCTCCACAACTACCTATCATTATCCCGGTGATACACAGGTGAAACTGTTTGCCGCTGCCGTTAATAACGAAGCGCCTGATAGCCTTTCGGATGAGCAGGCAATATTGTTTTTGCATGGTAAAAAAAGCGGTGGCATTTTCGGCTTGGCCGACGGTGCTTTTCATTCGTTGTCTCCCTATATTCCTACTGTGCTTATTAATGGACGGCCACAGTCTGTTCCCACTCGCCACGTAGTTGGCGATTTGATGGAACCGTATAACTTGCTAACCGATGAATATCGCTGCACTTTTACCCCCGATGGTGAAAACAAGCATTATTTTTTACCCACAGTTGGCGATACGGTACTGGATGTTCTCTATTGCGGCTCCATTCGTGGCACTTACGGTGAAGAACCGCATACCCTGGCCTATGACGCCGACACAGGCCTGTACCTTGACACTGCTTCATCACATGCCAGCGGTTATTTGGCAGCGTATTCACCTCTCGACGGGCATTTTTGGTTTTACGAATGTTTGCCAGACGGTATGGTATCAACACCCAATCCGCAGGTACCTGTGGCGTTGCCGGAAGGCAATGATAACACCGTGGCTGTGCATGTGCTCCGTACAGATGCCGATGCCGCCGTTCGCCGTAATACCATTTTGCAAATGCGTTTTTCCGTGTGGTTTGGCGGCGGTACCGGCTTGGCGGGCGGAACCCGATTGTTTGTATCGGGCAATCCGCAACATCCGAATCTCGTTCATTGGAGTGCCCTCAACAACCCGTTGTATTTTCCAGAAAACAACTACGCTTATGTTGGTTCTGAAACCGGTGCTGTCACCGCTTTTGGCAAGCAAAGCGATATGCTGGTGGTATTCAAAGAGAACGAACTGTATTATACAACCTATCATCAGGGAAACTCCGTTTCGGCCGACGATATTGAATCCGGTTCTGTTGTCGACACCGAAGCCGTTGCTGCCTATTTTCCCTTTGTGCAAATCCACCCAGAAATCGGTTGCGATTGTCCCAACACCGTGCAGTTATGCCACAATCGTTTGGTGTGGTTGCACAGCGATGGTTGTGTATATGGACTGTTTAGCAGTGGCGCCTACAACGAGCGCAATGTGCGGCGGCTGTCGTTTTCACTAGGAGATGCGTTGCACAACTACACACGTGACGAACTTCGGACCGCTTCTGCTGTGCGCTACGACGAACAATATCTGCTATTAATAGGAAAAAACCGCCTGTTTGCCATGGATTATTCCTCCTATGGCTTTGCCTACTACAACAGTTACAGCTCGGATGAACGCGCACAACGGCAGGTGATTTGGCACCTGTGGGAAACCAACATTTGCTTGCTGTCTTTGTTGCGCGTCGGTGATACCGCCTTTTTAATCGGTAGTGATTCCGAAAACCGCCGCTGTCTATTCAAATTCAACGAACAATCTGCCTGCGATGAGCAACTCACTGTTACAGATACCACCGTTGGCTTTTCTGCAACTGCACCGATTGCCATTCGCCTGTGTACCAAACATTTTGATTTTGACGCTCCTGAACGCTTTAAACGGATTCAAGCACTGTTTTTACAGGTGAGCGGTACCCAAGGTGATACTGTGGCACTCACCTTTCACGATGGTACCGCTTCCCACAGCAACACGGCTCTATTGCCGTTGGACGGTACACCGCCGGAACGAACCGCACCCATGCGCGTACATCCCAATTTGATACGAGTTCGTCAATGCGGCATTCAACTGGCGTGTAACGGTGCACTGTCCGTTGGCAGCCTGTCGCTTCATTACAGTACAATGGGAGTTATCCGCTGATGAGTACAACAGAAAAAGCCAAAACTAACGATAATCTCTATTATCAGCAGGCCAACAAAGCGTTGGCCGAAGCCAAAACCAAACTCACAGCACAAGCAGCCGAGAAAAAAGCCGCGTTGAACTCCGATATCGACAGCCAAATTGCTGCGGCCGAACAGCAAACGGCCGCCAGCATTGCCGATACCGACAGGGATTATCGGGCATTAGTAGACACCACAGCAGTTCAGCGAGAACTCAATCGTCGACGCATTTCCGAATCTATGGCTAACCTGGGATTGTCCCGTTCCGGATTGAATGTCACCCAGCAAACAGCTGTGGAATTGTCGGCTGGCAACACCTTGTCGGCGGCACAACGGCAACGACAAGCTGCCGTGGATACATTGCGACGTGCGCTGTCGGAGTATAAAAGAGAAGCAGAAACCACACGCCTGCAATCGTCCAACGAGATAGATGCTGCCGTGGAAACCTCCTTGTCCGATTATCAAACCAAGTTATACAACGCAGCAGCCGATGCCACAAGTGCTGATAACGCTACTACCGCTAACCGTGAAGTGGAACTGGCCAAGATTACCGCCGAAACCGAATCCGAACGACGCCAAAGCAACGAAGCTGCCCTTAAAACACTGTATTCTGACGGCTGTATTTCCCCTACCGTATATGCCGCCGCTTTGGAAAGCGGCACCACGGTGGGACAATTAGCTGCGCAAAATATCATTCGGGCCTCCGGAACCTATACCGCCAAACCCGCCACAACAACTACGTCAAAATCATCCAGCAACAAAGATTACAGCAGCACTTTAAAAACCTTGCTGAGCAACGGCGATATCAGCGCTTCCACCTATGCCGTTTCCACGGAACATAATCTCCCTCCCACGCAAGCGTTGGAATATGAAAAGCAGCAAGAAAAACAAGGTAGCGAGAACAGTGATTCCAACAACAAAGAAACACCGTGGACTTGGTCCGCCACTGCCTACCGCAAAACCGGCACCGACACTGCTAACGGCTTTTTGGGAATGGGCACTTGGTTTGGCAATATCGATAAAAACGATACCGTTGAATACTACGACCAAACCGGTAACCGACGCACGATTACTTTGGGGGATTTGTATACCAATTTGCTGTCGGAGGGTATGAGCTCTTCCGAGGCCAAAAGCTTTGTTACGCGTTTTAATAAAAACAGCACCGAAAACACCACCTATTTTCTCACATCTACCGGTTCCTTATCCTATGCCACCACTGTTCGTTCCTTTGTGGATAAAGCCTATGCGTCCGCCGGCATAAAAGGAGCAACCGCCGAATTGGAGGCAGCATATCAAACAGGATACATTGACGAACAAGTATACCAAACATTGGGTGAACACTATGGCGTTAAAGATAGCGATATAATTCGGTGTCGTGCAGACAAATCTCTCGATAAAGTATTCGCCGGTGCCTACGCGCGCTATAAAAGTTGGGAGGGATAAACAACAATGCCCAACAGTACCGAAAACGCCGCGCTGTCGTTGGCGACAATCACACAATCGAAACCGTCCCCTTCTCTCACCATTTCCACCATTCGCGGCAATAGCACACAGCAACGGCCAAACCAATCACTGCTAGATTTTGAAAACGATCTCAAACGGCTCCAAAAACAGATAAACAGTATTCAGTCTTTGGATGAAGCGGAAGCTCTGAAAAACAAGGGGAGCATTTCCGTGTTGCAACAGCGCACTGCCGAGCTGCAATCTTCTCTCACAAACGATTCCTACCGAGATCTCACCACCTCCCTTAACACCTTGTCTGTTGAACTAGACAATTATATAACCGACTTTCGAAAAAAGCGTTCCGATTCTCGAAAAAAAGCCCTGTCCTATGACTTACAGAGTACATTTTACAACATTCCCAACCATCTGCTTGTTCAACCGATACGCGCTGCTTTGGATGCACTCGGTGTACCGGACAGTTCACCGGTGAAAGGCTTCTTTGATGCGGCAAGCGCCAGTGCCGAACAGGCCAACCTCCGCGAGGCGGAAAACGACGCCTATCTCACATCGGTGGAAACAGGCGTCGGAAACGGACTAAAAATGGCGTTGGAAGCAGTGCCGCTTGTACTTCTTGCCCATTATACCGGCGGAGAATCGTTGGCACAAGCTGCTAGCCGTCTATCGGCCAATTATGCAGTAACAACCACGGCTCAATCCATCGCTACCGCGGCCAAGCAGGCTGCTGTTAATTTGTTCTCCAATCCCAGCTTTTGGGCCAGTGCCATTCCCGCTTCGGCAGGCACTTATTTTGATGCCAAAGAAGCCGGTGCCGATTTGGCCGAACGATCGCTGGCCTCGGTGGTATCCGGTTTGCTGAACGGTACCATTGAAGTGGGCGTTACCAATACCGACAACGGTATGCAATCCTTTGTGCAGTCGTTAAACCAACTTGGAAATAATACGTTGCAAAAGCAGCTATTCACGCAGTATGTGGCAGCGGCTATGGAAGAAGGATTGGAGGAAGTGGAGCAAAATATCGCCACTGCGCTTGTCGGCAAAGCAGTTTACCAACCGGATGCACCGGTTTTTTCAACAGAAGATGAAAAAGCGATACTTAATCCTTTACGAGAAGCCAAAAGCTATTTGGCAGGTACTGCCGTCAGTGCCGTTCTCACCGCACCGAGTACTGTTCGACGCAGTCTTGCTTTGCGCAGTCAAGCCAACAATACTCCTGTTGCAACATTCAATCGTCCTGCATCGGATATCCCTGTTGTGGAACCTATCGCAACGGCCGTATCGTTACCGACTGATAAATCTGCCATAATAAGCACAGACACAACGCCGGCGGTTGATTCTTCCTTACCCACTTCCGAATCAACGCACAACAATCTTGCGGAAGAAGTACCGATTTCATCGGTTTCCACAAGTGATATGTCGCTTGCCACGCCTGTTCCGTTTTCAACCGATAGTAACAGAACTTCCACCATCTCACCACGCATTGATATCGTCCCTTCGTCCTTGGACACAACGCTGCAAAATATGACCAGTGCCGAACGGCAACAGCTATATAACAAATTAGAACAACGCACCGGTGTTTCCATTATTGAGGATGCCAATCTGCCCACCGACGGTGAATATCAACCGGCTACTGCCACAACGGCCGCTGTTATTCGTATTCACCCCGACCTTGCGACACCGATGACGGTAATTAAGCACGAACTGACCCACCATCTGGAACAAGCCACATTACTCTATCAAGACTTTGCTAATTACGCCTGGGAAAGTCGCAGCTTTGAGCGGTGGCTTGCTAATCGCCATACCACACGACAAGCTGCATTGCAAGAATTGGCCAACCGCTATGCGGCACGTGGATTGGAATTGGGAACCGAAATCGAAGGAAAGGCCGAACGGGAACTGTTGGCAACATTCGCTGCCGAGCAATTGTTTACTGATGAGTATTCTTTGAACGAGTTGGGACAAACACACCATTCTCTGTTCACACATCTGTACCATTGGGTGCGAAATGTTATCCGTTGTTTTCACGATACCGCACTCACCCGTGAGGTGCGCCGTCTTGAAACCCTATTTAACAACGCCTTGCGCGCTACACGCCACACGGCAACACCGGTAACGGATGGGGCTTCTGCCATGAAGTTGGCCCCGCAGTATTATATTGCCCCCGACAATACCCGATCCAGTGCTTTTTCCGACAACGTGCAGCAATCGCCTTTGCTCAGCAACGAAACCAAAGCATTGGCTTCAGATGACCCGACGATCTCCAACTATCGTGTGCAAAGCAACCGTGAAGTATTGAGTGCTGTTTCCGAAAAACTGGCGCAAGATGATAGGGCGACGGTACAGGCACTGTTGAAAAAACCATCGTCCCATTTTACTTCCGAGGATGTTGCGCTCGGCATGGAAGCCATACGGAACTATGAGGCACAAGAAAAGCACGAGCAATCGCTTGCCGTGCTGGAAAAACTTCGTGAAGTTGCCACCGGTACCGGTCAAACTTTGCAAATGTTTTCTCTGCTCAACCGCCTTACACCGGATGGTATGCTTCTCTACGCCTCCCGCGAATTGTCCAGAGCCAAAGAAGCAATTGGCCGCGGACGCAGTCTTCGTTGGCAAGAATCACATCAAGACTGTTTCCGACTCACCGAAGACGATACCAACTACATCCGGCGCCGTGTTTTGCAAGCAAAAAAACTGCCAGAGGGACGCGACCGTAATATTCGCTTGGCAGAAATTTCCGATCGTTTGCAACGCAAGTTACCATCTGAGCGAGGACAAGCCTTCAAAGCGTGGCAACGCACCGCGATGCTGCTCAATCCCAAAACGCAATTGCGCAATGTGCTGAGCAACCTTACCATGTCCGGGGCTTTTCTCGGAAGCGATGCTGTGGGCAGTGTTATTGACCGTGCCATTGCAACAAAAACCGGCATTCGTACCACAACAACCTTTCGCCCCTCCTCGGTTCGTGGGCTCAAAAGCGGATTGTTCGCCAGCTACGACGATTTCTTCCGTCATATTAACACCCGCTCTGTACAAGCCGATCGTTTCACATTGGAAACGCAAGGCAAAGAAAGTTACAACACGCATCACACCGGCTTGGCCGCTGCTCCGCGCAATGCACTCAATCGCGCCCTTAACGCACTCGATCGCTTCAATTCTTTTTTGTTAGATGCCGGAGACCGCCCGTTTTACGAGATGTGGTTTCTTAATTCGCTCAATGGGCAAATGCAGGCAAATCATATCACCAAGCCAACCAACGATATGATTGAAATCGCCACACTAGATGCGTTACAACGTACTTGGCAAGACAGCAACACCCTCACGCAAGTGCTTTCTGATGTTAAGCAAGGACTCAATCGTCTCACCGGTCAATCGATCACAGGGTACGGTTTGGGTGATGTGTTGATTAAATTTGTAAAAACACCTGCCAACCTCACCAAAGCCGCTTTGGAGTTTTCGCCCGTGGGCTTTGCCAAAGCTATCACAGTAGATGCTACCCGTTTTGTTAATGCTGTTCGTGAAGGAAGAGTTACCCCCAAGCAACAACGTATTTTTGTTCGCAACTTGGCAAACGGCATTGTCGGTTCCTTACTCACCGCATTTGCCGGCGGTCTGGCCAAAGCCGGTATACTCACCGGCAAGCAAGACGATGACAGCGATGTGGCCTCTTTGGAACGCAGTTTATTTGGACGACAACCCTATTCGTTCCGCATCGGTAACACCAGTCTTTCCTATGACTGGGCGCAACCGGTCAGCACCACCTTGGCAATCATGGCGGATTATTATCAATCGCTGGAAGCAGCAGCTCTCACTGGCGAACGCCACACAGCAGCCGAAGCAATCTCCGAGGCATTTCACGTTGGTGGACAAATTTTGTACAATCAGTCGTTCATGCAATCGCTCTATCAGTTTTTCTCCAACGACGATCTTGTTACCGGTGTTATTAATGCCATCCTGTCGGATATAACCGCACCGATTCCGCAGTTGATTTCTCAAACTGCATCAATGCTTGATCCAACTGTGCGAACCACCTATGAATTTGATGACAATATTCAAACAGCTGTTAATCAACTACTGTATAAAATTCCCGGTGCTCGCAATACGCTGTCACCAGCGGTCGACGTGTTGGGGCGCGAACGCACACAACCGGAAAGCCCGTTGCAACGAGCTTTCCGCTCCTATCTCAACCCCACAAACATTGCCAACGGCACTGATTCGGAAGCTGGACGCGAAATGTATCGCTTGTATCAAGTCACCGGAAAAGCAGAAGCCATTGCACCAACCGCTCCCAATTATATCACAACTTCCTCCGGCAGCAGGAGACTTACCGCAGAACAAAAAGCAAACTACCAAAAAATCACCGGTCAGATCGCTACACAAAGTGTTACGGCACTTCTTTATAACAGTTCCTACCAAACTCTCTCTGATGAAGATCGCGTTCGTTTGCTGTCATCGATCTATACCTATGCTCGTCAAACAGCTCGTCAACAGGTGCTCGGCTTGCCACCAAACGACGGCACAGCCAAAGCTATGCGCGCCGTGGAAGCAGGTGTTCCGCCAGAACATTATTATCTTTTGCGAGAATTGGCAGATATTAACGGCAATGGCAGTATTAGCCAGCAAGAAGCACGCAAGGTCTTAGACAACACCGATTTAACTTTGGCGCAGAAGTCTGTGCTCTGGCAATCATTTAATAGCGGTTGGAAGTACAATCCCTACAAAAAAGAAAGTCGCTACTATTAAAGGAGGCATTATGGCACAATACAGTATTCATTACGAAGTTACCCGTGATACCGTAACGCCACACACCCCACAAAACGGCGGTCGATACGGTGATAAAGAACAAACCGTTCTCACTTTTCATCCCACTTTCAGCGATGCTGCCGATTATCAATACCGTTTGGAAATCACCGATGGGGCCGGTGGCTACGATGTTACGGCCCTATCTCCTTTGAAAAATGGCGTTGTCAGCTTCACCATTCCTGCTTCGTGGACGATTCCCGGTGTAGCCACTCTACATTTGGTTGCGGTAGAAACCGATGACAACAACTGTGAAACCGAACGATTTCACAGCGCCCCTGCCTATCTCTATTTTGAAAACCGCGACAATGGTGATATTCTCTGGGAAGCCACTGACAGCGCGTGGCAAGCTGTTATGATGCAAGCCGTCCGTACGGCCCAAAACGCTTCGGCTGTTGCAACAGAAGCCAGCACGCTTTCCCAAAAAAGCGCCAATAGTGCAACAGCTGCGCAAATTGCCGCAACCCAAGCAGCCATACACAGCGAAGAAGCCGTGGAATCCGCGGCCACCGCCGCCGCGCAAAGCGAACAGGCCGCCACCGCGGCCGCCACCGCCGCGGCACACAGCCAAGCCGCCGAACCCTATGCCCACCGCGCCGAAGAAGCGGCCGTGTCGGCCTGC
>CAYMDU010000018.1:0-24117 GCA_964389495.1 uncultured Eubacteriales bacterium | reverse complement strand
CATCGGTGCCGGTGATGCCCATGCCGATGCCGATGTCGGCCGATTTGATGGAGGGGGCATCGTTCACGCCGTCGCCGGTCATGGCGGTGACGAACCCGGCGTTTCGCCAAGCGTTGACGATGCGGGTTTTGTGTTCGGGCTGAACGCGCGCATAGACGCTGATGTTGCGAAATTCCTGTTTGAATTCGGCGTCGGTCATTTCGTTTAGTTGGGCGCCGGTGAGTGCGCGCATGCCGTTGCCGAGAATGCCCAGTTCTTTGGCGATGGCCACGGCGGTGTCCACATGGTCGCCGGTGATCATGATGGGGCGGATGCCGGCGTGCTGACATTCCGCAATGGCCTCTTTCACTTCGGGGCGCACCGGGTCGATCATGCCGGTGAGACCGACAAAGCACAAGTCCTGTTCCAGCTCGTCCGGTGCGCAGGAAGCGGGCAGGGTGTCCCACGGGCGCTGTGCGCAGGCGAGAACGCGCAGGGCGCGGTCGGCCATGGTTTTGTTGGCGGCCAGAATGGCGGTGCGCTTTTCGTCGGTGAGGGGGCAAACGATGCCGTTGTCCCAATAGTGAGTGCAGCGTTGAATTACCACATCGGGGGCGCCTTTGGTGAATTGAAGAACGGTGCCGTTGTGGCGGTGCAGGGTGGACATCATTTTGCGGCCGGAGTCGAACGGCGCTTCGCCCACGCGGGGAAAGTCGGTTTTTAAGGCGGATTTGGGCAGGTTTTGCGTGGCGGCCCAAGCCACCAGGGCGGCTTCGGTGGGTTCGCCGGTGACGGTGCCGTCCGGGTTCTGTTCGGCATCGCTGCACAGTGCCATGGCGGTGGCCAGGCGGGCCGGGTCGGTTCCGTAGCAGTCCACCACGGTCATTTTGTTTTGGGTGAGGGTTCCGGTTTTGTCGGAACAGATGATTTGCGCGCACCCCAAGGTTTCCACGGCGGTTAGCTTGCGAATGATGGCGTGGCGTTTGGACATGTTGGTGACACCGATGGACAGCACCACCGTGACCACGGCCACCAGCCCTTCGGGAATGGCGGCCACGGCCAGCGAAACCGCCACCATGAAGGAATTGAGAACCACCTGGAAATTCAGGCTGCCGGTGCGCAGCAGTTGCACGGCAAACACAATCAGGCACACCAGCAGCACCAGCCGGGTGAGCACTTGGGACAGCTGGGCAAGTTTGTTTTGCAGGGGTGTTTTGCCTTCTTTGGCGGTGGCCAACGCGCCGGCGATTTTGCCCATTTCGGTGTGCATACCGGTGGCGGTGACCACGGCGGTGCCGCGGCCGTACACCACGGTGCTGCCCATGAACACCATGTTTTTGCGGTCGCCCAGCGGCACATCGGTTTGCCGCTCGGCCGGCAGCAGGGCGTGAATGACTTTGTTTATCGGCACGGATTCGCCGGTGAGGGCGGCTTCTTCCACTTGCAAGCTGGCGCTTTCCAGCAGGCGGGCATCGGCCGGCACGGCGTCGCCCGCTTCCAGCAGGACAATGTCGCCCACCACCAGGTCTTCGCTGGGAACCGAACAGACGCGGCCGTTGCGCAGGACTTTGGACGTGGCGGCCGCCATGCGTTGCAAGGCTTCGATGGCTTTTTCCGCTTTGCTTTCCTGGTAGACACCCAGCACGGCGTTGATGAGAACCACCGCCAAAATGATGATGACGTCGGTGAAACTTTCGTTTTCCACCACGGCCAGCACGCCGCTGATGGCGGCTGCGGCCAGCAGAATGAGAATCATGGGGTCGGCCAGTTGCTCCAAAAAGCGGCGAACGGGGGATTTGCCTTTGGCCGCTTCCAGCCGGTTTTTGCCGTTTGCCTGCAACCGGTTGGCGGCTTCGGCGGCGGAGAGGCCCGTGCTGTCGGTGCCGAGGGATTGCAGGACGGTGTCGGTGTTTGCACAATAGTAATTCACAGTGCATGCTCCTTTCGCTTCCGTTGTTAGGATGGGTGTTTCTTCGGCCGATAAACAAAAAACCGAGAGGCACCGGAACGGTGTATCTCGGATCTGCTGCAAGTGAGGAGACCCGTGCATAACCGCCTGTGGTGCACATAAGTCTCGCAATTTGAAAGCAAGCCAGACGCCAAGCGCCAGGATGTTGACTTGCTGCTGTGCCCGAAAGCACAGATGCTACTCCCTTATGGAAACTATATCCAGTGTAGCACAATCTTGTTCGTTTGTCAATGAACAGACTGTGAATAATTTATCCGTTAGAACACGCCGACGGCTTTGAGGAAAAAGGCCATGCCGAACACCGACAGGGAGGAGAGCAGGGTGGTCCACACCACCAGCTGGCCTGCCAGCGCGGTGTCGCCGCCCATTTCCTGCGCCATGGGAACGCTGGACACCGCCACCGGGGTGGCAAAGGCGGCTGTGAACGCCGCAAAATGAGCGCCGGTGAACCGGGCGGAAAAAGCGACATAGGCCAGCCCCACGCCGAACAGCGGCACGGCCACGGTGCGCATGAGGGTGCCGAACAGAATTTCGCGGCGCAGGTTTTTGACGGCCGAAAATTCAAATTGCGCGCCCAGCACCAGCAGGGCCAACGGGGTGGCCAGCTGTGAGAGGTAGGTGAGGACGGTGCGGAAAGGAGCAACGGCCGACACCGAAAACGACAGGCCGTGTGCGGCCAAGCACCGGCTCAGGCCCCACACCGCCAAGCCGGCGGCGATGGCCTGAATGAGCGGATTTTTGACAATGCCGCCCAGAATGTGCCGAAGCGACGGACGGCGGCCGGAGTCGCCCCCAAACAGCGACAGGCTGATAACGGCCAGCACATTGAACGCGGGAATGAGAACGGCCGAGAGCAGGGTGGCCACCAGCTCGCCTTCGTTCCCAAACAGGGATTGCGCCAGCGGGATGCCGATGAGGGCATAGTTGGAACGGAAAGCCCCTTGCAACAGCACGCCGCGCCGGTCGGGCCGGCGGGTGACCAATGTGACCAGCGGGATGCTGACCAAAAAGACCGCCAGCAACACCAGCAGGCAATAGAGCACATAGTGCAGGGACAGGCCGGTGCCGCTGTTCATGTTGCAAACATTGAGAAACAGCATGCACGGCAGGAACAGGCGAAACACCAGTTTGTTGAGGGCGGCGGCCACGGCGGGTGAGAGCAGGCCGGTGCGTTTGAGAAGGTAGCCCACGGCCATGGTGAGGACAAGGGGCGCAACGGCGTTGACGGCAAAAAGAAACGAATTCACAAACTTCCTCCTTTGTGAAGAAGAGGTACCGGGCAAAAAGAAAACCCCAAGAACGCATTGTCCTTGGGGTTTGTGGCTCCCCCAGTTGGACTCGAACCAACGACACCGCGGTTAACAGCCGCGTGCTCTACCGACTGAGCTATGGAGGAATATATGGGGGTGGCCCCCAAGTTGGTGACCCGTACGAGATTCGAACTCGTGTTGCCGGCGTGAGAGGCCGGAGTCTTAGGCCACTTGACCAACGGGCCGAATGGTACACCATCAGGGACTCGAACCCTGGACACCCTGATTAAGAGTCAGGTGCTCTACCAACTGAGCTAATGGTGCGTGTCTTTGAAACTGCTTGACTATAATACACTATCGGACGGCGGTTGTCAAGGGCAAATTACAAAAAAATTAAAAATTTTTGGTGTTCAGGTGTTCCCGCGGCGCAACGCCCGCAGGCGGGCACCGTGCAGGCGAAACAGCAGGGCCGCATAGAGGCCGCACAGACACAGCAATCCTCCTGCCAAACGGACGGGGCCGGCCAGTGTGCGCAGAGACGGCAGCTGCACCAGGGCCAGGGCGGCGGCCGAAGCAACCAGCAGGCAGGCAAGCGGGCGCAGCACCCAGCGTTCCCACTGCACGCGAACACCGGCCACGGTGAGCAGGCGGTGAAGGTTGAGAAACGAAGTGAGCAGGTTGCTGACCACCATGATGGCCAAAAAGCCGCCCATGCCGCGGCGCGGTACCCACAGCACAATCAGCACCAGGCGCAGGGCGGAATCGGCTACGCTGTATTTGAGCGAGCTGGTTTGCTGGTTGAGTCCTTTGAGCAAACCGTCGGCAATGCTTTCCAGATACATCACCGGGGTGAGCGGGGCCAAGACGCGCAGGTAGACACCCACTTCGGTGCTGTGATAGAACAGCAGGCCCCATTCCCGCGAAAACAGCAAAAAGGCGGCGCCGATGGGCAGGGAACTGAGCAGGGTGATGCGCAGGGAAGTTTCCACCGCAGTGCGGATGCGCGCTTGCTGATGCAGGGCGTTGGCCGCCGAAAGTTCGGGCAGAAGAAGGGTGGTGAGGGCCGACAGGAACGAGGCGGGAAAGAAAATGAGGGGCAGTGCCATGCCTTTGAGGGCGCCGAACTGTTGCAATCCCTGTTCGCGCGAATGGCAATAGGCGGCGATGTTTTGGGGCACCAGCAGATTTTCGGCGGTGCGCAGGAGTGAGTTGAGATAGCGGCCGGCGGTGATGGGGGCGGCGATGGCCAGCAACCGCCGAACCACCGAAGCAGACGGCGACGGCGGGACGGCCGCCGGCTCGCGGGAAAGGCGGCGACGGTCGCGTGCGTATCCGACGGCGACGGCGGCACAGGCAATCGCTTCGGCGGCGGTGTCGGCCAGCATCACGGCAAAGCAGGCTGTGGCCAGTCCCTGCCGGGCAAAGCGGCCGACCAGGGCAAACACCAGGCCAAGGCGCACGGCTTGTTCGAGAAGCTGGGCACGCGCGTTTTCCGCCGCGCGGCGGCGGGCGATGAAATAGCCGCGCAAGCAGGAGGAAATGCCCATGAAGGGAAACCCGAACGACAGAATACGCAGTGCGGGAATGGCGCGTTCGTCGTGAATCCAACAGCGGCTGATGAACGGAGCGCCCGCGTGAATGAGCACGGCGGTGGCCAAGCCGACGGCCACGCTGAGCAGCACGGCGCGGCGTACAATGCGGCGCACCGTTTGTGCGGTGCCGCAGGCCAGTTCGTCGGCCACCAGCCGGGTGACGGCGGTGGAAATGCCGGAGGCGGCAAAGGTGGAGCCCAGCACATAGAGGGACACAATCAGCTGGTAGAGCCCCATGCCTTCGGCGCCGATGACGGACGACAGGTACAGGCGAAAGACGATGCCGGCGGTTCGCAAAATCAGCGAGGTGGCGGTGAGAATGGCGGCATTTTTGAAAAAAAGCGAACGCCGTTTCATGGGTGCCTCTCCTTTCTGGCCGGGTTGTGAGGGTTATGCCGTGGGGGACGGTGCGCGGTGGGCTTCCTGATTGTACCACAGGGCCAAGAAGTCCCAAAAGCGGCGGTCGATTTCGCCGGTGGGCGGATAGCCGCTTGCCTGTTGCAGTTCCCGCACGCGGGCTTCGGTGGCGGCATCGTAGCGGCCGGTGACGGTGAGCGGCCGGGCGGTGTCGGCGAGGGTGTTGAGCATGGCTTGCAAAATGACAATGAGGTTGCCCTGCTCGCCGAGGCGGAGCAGGCGGGGCGGGAACGGAAACAGCTGAACGGGCACGGCGGGCGACACCAGAATGAGGGCATCGCTGTATGCTTGAAACAGCTGTTCCCACAGGGCGGTATCGACCCGACCGGTGACGGGCAGGTTGTGTACCAGCTGGAATTGCCGCACCGCGTCGGCGGTTTCGGCGCCGAACACGCCGTCAACAGCCAATTCACGGTAGTGGTTGTCCACCAAGGCCAGCATGCGCAGGTATTCTTGCAATTCCCGAATGTGGTCGTGTTGTTGCCAGACGGTGTAGGTCATGCGGGTTCCTCCTGTTCCAATGTGTAGCCGGGCGCTTGGCCGGGCTGTTTTTCCAGGCCGACGGCGAGACTTTCGTACAAATCGGCCAGGCGGTTCCAGGTGTTGGCGCCGACAACACCGTTGACCGACAGGCCCATTTCCCGTTGAAAGGCCTCCACGGCGGCTTGTGTTTGTTCATCAAAAGTGCCGGTGATGTCCACGGTGGGAAGGGATGTGTAGGCGGCGGCCACGGTGTTCAGGTAGGTTTGCAGGTAGGTGACATAGGGTCCGCTGCTGCCCAGCGTGAGCGGGTCGCCGGGGTAGGGCACCACGCGCGTTTCCGGCAGTTCCAGGGTGTCGATGATGCCGCGGTAGGCGTTGTAGAGTTCGCGCCAGGTTTGTTCGCCCACGATGCCGTCGACCGGCAATTCCGCGGTTTGCTGAAATGCCTGCACGGCGGCGGTGGTGGCTTCGTCGAAAGAGCCGTTGACGGCAACCGACGGGACGGTGTTGTAAAAATCGCTGACAACGGCCAAAAAGTATTGAATCACCCGCACTTCGTCGCCGCTGTCGCCCGGCCGCAACACGTCGGAAAACTGTTTGCGGATATCTTCCAGCGCAATGCCTTCGGAGTCCAAATTGGCCAGGCGCTTGACACTGCTGAACAAAAAGGAAAGACGATACCAGGTTTCTTTGCCGATGACGCCGTCTTCGGTTAAATCGAAAATGCGCTGGAAGGCGCGCACGGCCTCGTCGGTGGAGGGACCGAAAATGCCGTCGACGGCGCTGATTTTCGGAATGGCCGGATAGTTGCGCGAGATGCGGTTGAGCTGAATTTGCTTGGTGAGCACATCGTTGCCGATGTCGCCGAGACGCAACGGTTCGCCGGGGTAGGAGGGCTGATTGTCGGCCACGGGGGTGTTGGTGACCAGTTCGATGTCGTTGCCGAAATAGTGTTGCAGAATTTCCACCGAATTGAGGCCCTGGTCGGCCAGCGACACGGTGCCCCATTGCGACAGGCCTTCGCAGGTGACGGTGGTGCCGTTGCAATATTGGGCGAACACCGGTTCCACCGTGCCGCGGCGGCGAATGTAGTGGTTGAAAATGTCATCGACCAGCTGGTTGATGTTGTCGAAAATATCGCGGTTGACCACATAGGATTGGTCAAACTGCGTGGAGTTGGTGATGTCGAACCGGTAGCCGCGGCTGGGGTACCATTCGGTGTAGACACGGTTGAGCGCAAACGATATTTGTGCCAAAATGTTGGCGCGCAGGGCGCTGATGGGCCAGGTGGGGTAGATTTCACTGGATGCCACATTTTTAATATAGTCGGGAAACGGCACGGTGACCGTGGGGGCGGTGGCATCGGGGGCGCCCAAATGCACGGTGACGGTTTCGGGAACAAAGGGTAAATCCGGCATGACGGTTTCTCCTTTCTGCCTATAACGGAATGCGCGGTATGGGGAAAGACTGTTCGACATCGTGGAGGGCGCCCCATTCCGGCAACGGAATGAGGGACACCGGTTGCACCGCGGCAATGCCGCCGTAGAGCGGAATGCCGCTGCTGCGCACACGGTAGTAGCCCGGTGCCGACACCGTGATTTCGTAGGTGACCAGCGGCACGGCGGCGGCCGGTTGCAAGGTGAGCGCCGGATTGGTTGCGGGAAGCGACAAGGGGTCGGTGAGGCCGCTGATGCCGGTGAGTCGCACCTGTTTGTCGGCGGCGGTGTCGGTGGGCTCGCGGCGAACGGTGACCAGCGCGTTGGGAATGGGCAGGGCCTCGTGAGCGGCGGTGACACGCACCTGCAAAGCGGCCGAAAACGCGGGGGCGTCGGTGCTGTCGGCCGGCGGCTGTTCTTGCGAAAGGTTGCCCTGAAAATGGGCCGAAGCCTCCGGCGGGGCAGCCGACAAAGGAGCCGGTGAAGAATCCGGCGGCGGGGCGGCGGGGACGGCTTGCCGGCGCAGCTGCATAAGTTCCTGTTCGTATTGCGCCATGAGCGCTTTGAAATCGGTTTCGTTGTGTTGCACGGAAATCCCACCTTTCACGGTATGTATATGTGGGTTGCCGGCCGAACATGAAAAAAAGGCCGGCCGGAATGTGAATTCCGGCCGGTGGGAGGATACATAAGATAACGAAAATTTTAAATGCCAAGGGTGTTACAAGGGACGGTTACAGGCGGGCGGACAGATCCCGCAGGCAGGCTTTGCAGATGCCGTGGCCGCGGTAGTCGGTGATTTCCTGGGAGCTGCCGCAGAACAGGCAAGCGGGTTCGTACTTGCGCAGAATGACGGCGTTGTTTTCCACAAAGATTTCCAACGGCGCGCGGTCTTCGATGTTGAGCGTGCGGCGCAGTTCAACGGGAAGCACAATGCGCCCCAGCTCGTCCAACTTGCGGACAATACCGGTTGATTTCATGGCTGATTCCTCCTTTCTGAAACCCAGTATATCACAACTTCCAGAAAATGTCAATAAAAAGATTTTTTTGGAAATTTTAAATGCGAAGCGGGGAAAGTGAAAGAAAACGGTTGAATGATGCGCAAAAAAATGGTATGATAAAAATAACTATTGTCAAAAGAGGTTCCGCTCATGGGATACAAACGCTGGACATACACCGAACTGAACAGAACATTGGCCGGGGAGCTGGCAGCAGAATGCGGGCTGGACCCGATGCTGTGCCTGCTTCTTACCGGGCGCGGCATTGCCAATGCGGAGCAGGCCGCGGATTTTTTGGTGGGGAACGAATTACAGGCCGACCCGTTTTCATATATCGATATGGATGTGGCAGCCGACCGGGTGCAGGCGGCGATTGACAACGGCGAGCACATAGCGGTGTACGGCGACTACGACGCCGACGGCGTGACAGCCACGGTGCTGTTGTATTCCTATTTGAAAAGCCGCGGGGCCTATGTGCAGTATCGGCTGCCGCGCCGCGATGTGGAAGGGTATGGCCTGCACTGCGAAAGCATTGACGAACTGGCCAAACAGGGCGTGCAGCTGATTATCACGGTGGACAACGGCGTGGCGGCAGTCGACGAAGTGGCCTATGCCGCTTCGCTGGGCGTGGATGTGGTGGTGACCGACCACCATCAGCCGCCGGCGGTGTTGCCGGCCGCGGTGGCGGTGGTGGACCCGCACCGCAGTGACTGCCCCGGCGAATACAAAGACCTGGCCGGTGTGGGCGTGGCGTTTTTGCTGGCGTGCGCGCTGGAAGGCGACAGCGACCGGCTGTTTGAAGAATACGGCGATTTGGTGGCGATTGGCACGTTGGCGGATGTGATGCCGCTGACCGGCGACAACCGCGTGCTGGTTCGCCGGGGGTTGCAACGCCTGAACCGCGAGGACGGCCGGCTGGGATTGCGGTGTTTGCGCGAAGTGTGCGGGGCCGACCGCGCCCTGACAGCCACGGGGGTGGCGTTCACGGTGGCACCGCGCATTAACGCGGCCGGCCGCATGAGCGACCCGCGCACGGCGGCGGCGCTGCTGCTGAGCAACGACGAAACCGAAGCCGGCGAGTTGGCCGGTGAAATTCATCGGTTGAACACGGAACGGCAAGCCACCGAAGCGGCCATTTTGCAAGAGGTGCTGCCGACGCTGACCGACGATGCCGAAGCATTGTCCCGCCGCGTGTTGGTGGTGTGGGGGCACGGCTGGCATCACGGGGTGCTGGGCATTATTGCCGCGCGGCTGTTGGAGCGGTTTGGCAAGCCGTGCCTGGTGCTGAATGTGGAAAACGGGATTGCGCGCGGGTCGGCGCGCAGTTTGCCGGGATTTTCGCTGTATGAAGCGCTGCGCGCCTGTGAAGACTGTTTGTTGGGATACGGCGGGCACGAGCAGGCGGCGGGGCTGACAGTGGAAGCGGCACGGCTGGACGAATTCCGCGACCGTATCAATCGCTATGCCGCCGAAACGGCACCGGTGATGCCGGTGACCGAACTGAACATTGACTGCCGCCTGCGGCCCGGCCAAATCAACACCGATATGCTGATGACGCTGGCAGCATTGGAACCGGTGGGAGCCGGCAATCCGCGGCCGGTGTTTGCGCTGTTGCGCATGGCACTGGAACGGGTGGAGCCGGTGGGCAACGGCAAGCATTTGCGGCTAACTTTGGCGCGCGACGGCGCGCAGGTGACGGCCATGAAATTTTCCACCGAACCGGCGGCGTTTCCGTATGCTGTGGGGGACACGGTGGATGTGGCGGTGACATTGGATCGCAACGAATTTCGCGGCAAGGTGAGCGTGTCGGTGATTGTGAAAGACATGCGCTATTCCGACTTGCCGCAAGACGAATTGCTGGACGCCATGGCACGGGTGGACCGTGTGTTGCGGCGGGAAGCGGCCGAAGAAGCCGTGCCCAGCCGGGAGCAAACGGCACAGGTGTATCGCTTCTTTCGCCGGCAGCCCTATACCGGCCCGGTGGAGGCGCTGTGTTATCGCCTGAAATCGCCGGACAGGCCGTGCGCCGCGGTGCTGATTGCCTGCCGCATTTTGCGGGAAGCGGGGCTGCTGGACTGGCACGACGATGGGGACACGGTGACGGTGCGCGTGCGCGAAACCGCCGGCAAGTGCGACCTGTCGCAAACGGCCACGGCCCGCTATTTAAACAGTAAGGAGGAATAACGGTGGCAACCGAAGAAATCAAATGGCAAGACGAGGCTGTTGCCGCCTTGCAGGCCACCATACGGGAAAGCGAAAAAAGCTACGACATGGCCATGATTGAGCAGGCCGTGGCGGTGGCTTGCCAGGCTCATGCCGGGCAGCACCGGTATTCCGGCGGGGATTATGTGTGCCATCCGTTGCAGGTGGCGTGCATTTTGATTGAACTGGGCATGGACAACGAAGCGGTGGTGGCGGCGATTTTGCACGATGTGGTGGAAGATACGCCGGTGTCGCTGGCCGAGATACGGCAGCAGTTCGGCGAAAGCATTGCGCTGTTGGTGGACGGGGTGACCAAAATCACGCAAATGCCGTTTTCCACCAAAGAAGAACAGCAGGCGGAAAATGTGCGCAAAATGCTGATGGCCATGTCGCAGGATATTCGGGTGATTATTATTAAGCTGGCCGACCGGCTGCACAACATGCGCACCAATTCCGGCTGGGACCCGCAAAAGCGGCGCGACAAAGCCAAGGAAACGCTGGATATTTACGCGCCCATTGCGCATCGGCTGGGTATTCGGGCCATTAAGGACGAATTGGAGGACATTTCCATTCGCCTGCTGGACCCGATGGCCTGCCAAGAGATTGAAGACAATCTGAACATGCACAGCGAGGACCGCGCGGCGTTTTTGGAGGATATTCAGCATCGGCTGAAAGAGCGCATGGAGGAATACGGAATTCGGCCGTATATCAGCGGCCGCCTGAAAAGCATGACGGGCATCTACCGCAAGATGTACATGCAGGGGCGTTCGTTTGACGAAATTTACGATATTTACGCGGTGCGTGTGATTGTGGACACCGTGACCGATTGCTACAATGTGCTGGGCATTGTGCACGATTTGTTTCGCCCGTTGCCCAATCGGTTTAAGGACTACATTTCCACGCCCAAAAGCAACATGTATCAGTCGCTGCACACCACGGTGATCAGCCAGGAAAAAATTCCGTTTGAAATTCAAATTCGCACCTGGGAAATGCACCACACCGCCGAATACGGCATTGCGGCGCACTGGAAGTACAAGCTGGGAATTCAAAAGAAAGACCGGTTGGAGGACAAGGTGGCGTGGGTGCGCCGCTTTATTGAGAGCCAGCAGGATGTGGACGACGCCGAAGACATTGTGCGGTCGATTAAAACCGACCTGTCGGCCGACGATGTGTTTGTGTTTACCCCCCGCGGCAAGGTGGTGAATTTGCCGCGTGGTGCCACGGTGATTGATTTTGCCTATGCCATTCACTCGGAAGTGGGCAACCGCATGGTGGGCGCCAAGGTGGACGGGCGCATTGTGTCCATTGACTATCAGGTGAAAACCGGCGAAATTGTGGAGATTTTAACCACATCGGCGCCCAACCACGGGCCGAGCCGCGATTGGCTGCAACTGGTGAAAACCAGCGAAGCGCGCAACAAAATTCGGGCGTGGTACAAGCGGGAGCGGCGCGAGGAGAACATTGAGCAGGGGCGCGAAGAACTGGAACGCGAGATGGCCCGCAACTTTATTCGGTTGTCCGAAGCCGACATGCAGGACTTCTTGCAACTGCAAGCCAAGCGGCAGCACTGCGCCACGGTGGACGATTTTTATGCGGCCATCGGCTATGGCGGGATTTTGCTGTCGCGGTTGGTGCCGCGCATGAAAGACGATGCGCAAAAATATGCCAAGAGTGAGCCGGTTACGCCGGCCGAAGTACCCACCAAACAGCACCGCCATCACAACGGCGGCGTGGTGATTGACAACATGGACAACTGTTTGGTGAAGTTTGCCCGCTGCTGCAACCCGGTGCCCGGCGACGAGATTATCGGATTTATCACGCGCGGCTACGGGGTGTCGGTGCATCAGCGCCGGTGCGCCAATGTGCCGAAAGACCCGGCGCACTGTGCGGAAGCCGACCGCTGGGTGTCGGTGGCCTGGGAAGACAGCGTGCGCGAAGAATTCAAGGCGGAACTGCGCGTGGAAGCCACCGACCGTATTGAGCTGTTGGCGGATATTACGGCGCAGTTGGCGGCCATGCATGTGATGATTTACGGGATGCAGGCCCACGAAACGCGGGACGGCAAAGCCGAAATGCTGGTGACGGTGGGTGTGAACAGCGTGCAGCATTTGCAGGAAGTGATGACACGCCTGCGGCGAATTCACGGCGTGCAATCGATTGAACGGAGCGGAGTGTGAGCAATGAAAGCGGTTTTTCAGCGGGTGCATGAGGCCTCGGTGACAGTGGACGGCCAAACGGTGGGGCACATCGGTGCCGGGGTGCTGTTGCTGTTGGGTGTGATGCGGGAGGACACCGAAGCGCAAGCGGCGTTGCTGGCGCAAAAGGTGGCTCACCTGCGGGTGTTCACCGACGAACAGGACAAGATGAATTTGTCGTTGCTGGACACGCACGGCGAAGCGCTGGTGGTGTCGAATTTCACGCTGGCGGCGAACTGTGCGCACGGGCGGCGGCCGGAATTTTTCGGTGCGGCACGGCCCGAACAGGCGTTGCCTCTGTATGAGCGGTTTGTGAGTGAGTTGCGCGCCTGCGGTGTGCCGGCGGCCACGGGAGAGTTCGGCGCCGACATGACGGTGGGGATGCGCGGCGATGGGCCGGTGACGCTGGTGCTGGACACGGCGGATTGGGAGAAAACGAAATGACGGTTGACTATTATCCGGTGGGCGCGTATCAGGCCAACTGTGTGTTTTGGTCGGACGGAAACGGCCATCTGGCGGTGATTGACCCCGGCGACGAAGCCGAGCGGTTGCTGGCGCGGCTGCGGGAACGCGGCGAGCAGGTGGCGGCCATTTTGCTGACACACGCCCATTTTGACCATTTGCTGGCGGTGCGCGAATTGCAGGCGGCCACCGGGGCCCCGCTGTACCTGCACGCGCTGGATGCTCCGGCGCTGACACGCCCGGAACGGAGTTTGCTTCCCGCGGCGCGGCGGCCCTATCCGTTGGCGGCCGACCGGCTGTTGCACGAGGGCGACACGGTGGCGGTGGGCGCGCTGTCGCTGACAGTGCTGCACACGCCCGGCCACACGCCGGGGAGCTGCTGCTATTCGGCCGAGGGTGTGCTGGCCGCCGGTGACACGCTGTTTGCCGGCAGCATGGGACGCACGGATTTTCCGGGCGGCGATGACGCCGACATGCGCAACAGTTTGCGGCGGTTGGCCGCGTTGCCGGACGCGGTGCGCGTGATTGCCGGCCACGGCGAAGAAACCACGGTGGGGTGGGAGCGAACCCACAATCCTTATATGGCGAGTGTGCTGTTATGATTTTGATATTGCATGGTCATGATTACCATTTTGAACTGCAAAATATTTGCCGGCTGTTTTTGCCGCAGGAGCGCCTGACCCTGTGCTACGAAGCCGAACCGGACGAACCGGCGCAACTGGCGGCATTTACCCGGCTGGAACGGGGCGCGAGCGACACGGTGCTGACCTGCCGCCTGCGGCTGGACGATTTTGACGAACAGCGGCAGGCCACGGTGCCGAACACGCACCCCGACTACCGCGACGAATGTGAGCTGGTGCTGTGCGAACTGCTGTACCGGTTGCTGTCGCAACTGTGCAACACCACGCAGGACTGGGGCCTGGTGACCGGGGTGCGCCCGGTGAAACTGTTGCGACGACTGACGGCGCAGTGGGGCGAAGAACGGGCGGTGGCGTGGCTGCGCGACCGGTTGCTGGTGAGCGAGGGCAAGCTGGAGCTGTGCCGCCGCACCCTGTCGGCTGAGGATGCGCTGCTGGCGCTGTCGCAACCGCAGTCGTTCAGTTTGTATGTGTCCATTCCGTTTTGTCCCACCCGGTGCGATTACTGTTCGTTTGTGTCGCAAACGGTGACCCGCGCGGCCAAGCTGGTGCCGGCCTATGTGGAATTGCTGGCGCAGGAGCTGGCCTATACCGGGGCGTTGGCCCAAGAGCTGGGGTTGCGACTGGAAACGGTGTATTTCGGCGGCGGCACGCCCACCACCCTGACGGCGGCGCAACTGCAAGTGCTCACCGAGGCCGTGGAAACGCATTTTGACCTGTCATCATTGCGGGAGTACACCGTGGAAGCCGGCCGGCCGGATACGGTGACCGAGGAGAAGTTGCGGGTGCTGAAAGCGGCGGGGGTTTCGCGCATCAGCATCAACCCGCAAACGCTGAACGACGAGGTGCTGGCGCACATTGGACGGCGGCACACGGCGGCGCAGTTTTACGAGGCGTTTGAGCTGGCGCGCCGCTGCGGGCACACGAATATCAACACCGATTTGATTGCCGGGTTGCCCACGGATACCTATGAGAGCTTTTGCCGCACGCTGGACCGTGTGGTGGAACTGTCACCCGAAAGCGTGACGGTGCATACGCTGTCTATGAAGCGCGCGGCCAATTTGACATTGCAAAAGCGCGCCGACTGCCAAGCGGCCGGCGCGGCGGCGGACATGGTGGCCTATACGGCGCAGTGCCTGCCGAAAGCCGATTATCGGTCGTACTATTTGTATCGCCAAAGCCGCACGGTGGGCAACCAGGAAAATGTGGGATGGGCTCGCCCGGGGTATGAAGGGCTGTACAATGTGTATATTATGGATGAAACGCACACGATTTTGGGGTGCGGTGCCGGGGCGGTTTCCAAGCTGAAACAGCCGGGCACGGAATATTTGGAGCGGATTTTTAATTACAAATTTCCGTATGAGTACAACGCCGATTTGCCGGAAATGTTGCGGCGCAAAGAGGCGGTACGCGCCTTTTACGAAAGGGTGAGAGCATGACAACCGAACCGACGGAACGCCGCCTGCAACGGGCCGCTATTGCCGAGCGGTTGCACCGCGACCCGCAGGGGCTGATACAGGAAGAAGACGCGCGCTACCGTGCCGAGCTGCGGGCGGTGGCCGACCGGTTGGGCAACGGCGGCGCGGGGCGGCGGCTGGTGCTGCTGTCGGGGCCGTCGGCGTCCGGCAAAACCACCACCGCGCTCAACTTGGAGCAGCTGTTGCAACGCGACGGCGTGGCGGCGTGCACCGTTTCGCTGGATAATTTTTACCGCGGATACGGGAACGCGCCCCGTTTGCCGGACGGCAGTTTTGATTACGAAACGGTGGAGGCGCTGGACATTCCCCGCCTGAAAACCTGCATGCGCGAGTTGGTGCGCAACGGCGAAACCCGCCTGCCGGTGTTTGATTTTCTGACACACGCGCCCAGAGCGGAAAGCGTGCCGTTGCGGGTGCCCGCCAACGCGGTGATTATTTTTGAGGGTATTCACGCCCTGAATCCGCTGTTGCGGGAGGAGTTGCCGGAAGAGGCGCTGTTTCGCCTGTTTATCAATGTAATGTCGCCGGTGTATGACGGCGAAGACAAGCTGTTGGCGCGGCGCGATTTGCGGCTGGTGCGGCGGCTGATTCGCGATGTGCGGTTCCGTGACAGTTCGCTGGAAAACACCATGGATATGTGGCGGCAGGTGACGCGCGGCGAAACGCTGTATTTGTTTCCCTTTGCCGACACGGCCGACATGCGGTTTGACACCATGCATGCCTACGAACCGGCCATGCTGGGTGCCCAGCTGCTGCCGTTGCTGCAAGCGGTGCCGGCCGACAGCCGCCACGCGGACACGGTGCGGCACCTGATACGGGCACTGTCGGTGTTTGAGCCGCTGCCGGAGGCGTGGCTGCCCGCCGAGGCACTTTTGCGAGAATTTATCGGTTAGGACTTGTATTTTCGGTTGCAATTTCTTATAATAGAAGAAAAAGAAAGAAGGAGCGATAGCCATGGCCATGTTTGAAGATGTTTTGTCGCGTGCCAAATCCGTGGCACAGTCGGCGGGAAAGAAAACCGAAGAGATGGTGGAGATTGCCAAGGTGAAAATCCAAATCGGCGACCTGCGCCGCGAAATTTCGTCGCTGTACGAAGGGCTGGGCCGGTTGGTGTATGACAGCCGCCGCAGCGAAGAATCCGTTGACGAACTGGTGGACGCCTGCGTGGAGCAGCTGGATGAACAGCTGGCGGCGTTGGCCCGCCTGGAAGAACGGGTGATGGAAAGCAAAAATGTGATTCGCTGCGAGGCTTGCGGCAATCTGAATGCCCAAGACGCTTCCTTTTGCAACAAGTGCGGAGCCAAGCTGAATTGATGAGCACGGAACGGGAACAGGCGCAGCAAGCGGCTGCGTATATTCGGCAACAGGCCGAAGCGGGCGGGGTGCCGCTGCCGGACACGGCGGTGGTGCTGGGGTCCGGCCTGGGCTTTTTGGCCGGCGAACTGACCGAAGCGGTGACACTGCCGTATGAAACCATTCCGCATTTTCCGGTATCAACCGTGGCTTCGCATGCCGGCGTGTTGAGCGTGGGCGTGCTGGCCGGCACACCGATGCTGGCTTTTTGCGGGCGGTTTCACTATTATGAAGGCTACGATTTCCGCACCGTGACCTTTTATGTGCGGGTGCTGCATTGCCTGGGGGTGCGGCGGCTGATTTTGACCAACGCGGCCGGCGGCATTAACGAATGCTACCGCCCGGGGGAGATTATGCTGATTGCCGACCACATCAAGCTGTGCGCCGACAGCCCCGAACGCGGAAAGGCCGACGACGCTTTCGGCCCCCGCTTTTTTGACATGACCGAAACCTATTCGCCGCGGTTGCGCGCGCTGGCGCGGCAGGCGGCCGCTCGGCTGCACATGCCCCTGCACGAAGGGGTGTATTGCTACATGGGCGGCCCGCAGTTTGAAACGCCGGCGGAAATTCGCGCGTTGCGCCTGCTGGGCGGCGACGCGGTGGGCATGTCCACCGTGCCGGAAGCCATCACGGCGGCGCGGTGCGGCATGGAGGTGCTGGGCCTGTCCTGCGTGACCAACATGGCCGCGGGCGTGGTGGCGGGCACCCGCATCAGCGACGACGAAGTAACCGAAGTGGCGGGCGGTGCCTCGCAGGCGTTCGGTGCGTTGCTGTGCGACATTGTGAGCCACTTGAAGGAGGCAGACGGCCAATGACCATGCTGTTTGAAAAGATTGCGGTGTTGCAGGCCGACGGTACTCTTTTGAAAGACCGCTATGTGGGGGTGCGCGACCGGCACATTGTGTGGTTGTCGGACAAGCCGCCCGCCGAACCGTTTGAACAGCGAATCGGCGGGGCGCACCGGCTGCTGATGCCCGGATTGGTGAACGCTCACACGCATGTGGCCATGACACTGATGCGCGGCTACGGCGAAGACCTGCCGTTGCAGTCGTGGCTGTTTGACCGCATTTTTCCGTTTGAGGACAAGCTCACGGCCGAAGCGGTGTATTGGGGCAGCCTGCTGGGCATGGCCGAAATGCTGGCCACCGGTACCACGGCGTTCACCGATATGTACTATTTTTGCGAAGAAACGGCCAAGGCGGCGTTGGCGTGCGGTATCAAGGCCAACATCGGCCGCGGCATTTCCTGCTTTGACGACAGCAAATCGTTTGCCGATTTGCCCGCCTGCGCGGAGCTGAAACAGTTGATTGCCGGCTATCACGGTGCCGACGACGGCCGCCTGCGGGTGGATGTGGCGCCGCACGCGGAATACACCACGCGGCCGGACATTTTGCACGATGCCGCCGCCCTGGCGGACGAACACGACCTGCGCATGCAGGTGCATGTGTCGGAAACGCAAAGCGAGCATTTGGAGTGTGTGGGGCGGCACGGCCTGACACCCACGGCGCTGTTGGAGCGCACCGGGGTGTTGGCGCGGCCGCTGACGGTGGCGCACGGGGTGTGGCTGACCGACGCCGACATGGCGTGCCTGCAACGGCACGGGGCCACGGTGGCCCACTGCGCCAAAAGCAATTTGAAGCTGGGCAGCGGGGTGGCCCAAGTGCCCAAGCTGTTGCAACGCGGGGTGTCGGTGGCCATCGGCACGGATTCGGCGGCCAGCAACAACACGCTGGACATGCTGGACGAAATGAAAGTGGCCGCGTTGCTGGCCAAAGGTGTGGAACGCAATCCGTCGGTGATGCCGGCCGAAACGGTGCTGTATTGCGCCACACGCGCCGGGGCGTTGTCGCAAGGGCGCGAGGATTGCGGCGACATTCGCGAGGGCATGCGTGCGGATTTGGTGATGCTGAACACCGAACTGCCGGCCTTGTGCCCGAACCATGCGCCGCTGTCGAATGTGTTGTATGCCGCCGGCAGCCGGGCGGTGTGCCTGACAATGGCAGACGGCCGCGTGCTGTACCGCGACGGCGAATTTCCCACGTTGGATTGGGAGCGCGTGTGCTACGAAACGCAACGCTGTACCGACGCCCTGTTGCGTGCATAATTTTTTGGGGAAATGTTCCAATTTTCGGTAACCCCGTTTGTTGTTTTTGTCAAAATATCGGGCCGAAATTCACTTTTTTTAAAAAAACTCTTGAAAAACGCAAGTGCGTGTTGTACAATACAGTATGAACGAAGTGTTCATTATACATTCTGTGCGGAGCATTCCGTTGGAATACTAAATTTTTGGAGGTTTTCTCATGAACAAGGTAGAATTGGTTGCATCGGTTGCAGAAAAAGCTGGTCTGTCCAAGAAAGACGCCGAAAAGGCCGTGGCCGCTGTGTTGGATTCCGTGGTGGAAGCAGTTGCCAAAGAAGACAAAGTGCAGATTGTTGGGTTTGGCACTTTTGAGGTTCGTGCCCGCGCTGCTCGCACCGGCCGTAATCCTCAGACCAAAGAGACCATCACCATCCCGGCTTCCAAGCAGCCCGTTTTCAAAGCCGGCAAGGCTTTCAAAGACGCTGTTGCGAAATAAGTGCAAGTTGCGAAGCCGCCCGTGACACGGGCGGCTTTTACTTTTGTGAGGAGCAAACCATGCGATTGGATAAATTTTTGAAAGTATCGCGCCTGATTAAGCGGCGCACCGTGGCCAACGAAGCCTGCGATGCCGGCCGCGTGCTGGTGAACGGCAAAGCGGCGCGCGCGTCCTACGATGTGAAGGTGGGCGATGTGCTCACCATTCAGTTCGGCACGCGGGAGTTGACAGCGCAGGTGGTGACCGTGCAGGAAACGGTGGCCAAAAACGACGCCGCGCTGCTGTATAAGTTGCTGTGAACAATCGGATGCTGCGGCATCCGATTGTTTTGTATATTGCGGCGGCGTTTCTCATATAGTGACATGAGGGGGCGAAGCCGAATGAACGAACAACCGAAGCCGGCACCCGCCGTGCAGCCGCATGTGGTGAGCCTGAGCAACCGCACGGCACTGACTGTGACCGGCGTGCAGGAGGTGGACCGATTTGACGACACCGCAGTGGTGGCGCTGACGGTGCAGGGAGAACTGACGGTGACAGGCGAAGGCCTGCACCTGGTGCGTTTGAACACGGAAACCGGTGAACTGAGCGTGGAAGGCACGGTACACTCGCTGGTGTATGCGGCACCGCGCGCCCGTGGCGGCTGGCTGGGCAAACTGTTTCGGTGAGCGGCATGGGGTTTAGCAATGCGCAACAGCTGCGCGAGGTGCTGTTGGCCTGCGGCATGGGCTTTTTGCTGGGGCTGGGGTATGACCTGATTGCCGGTTGGCACCGGCCGACACGGTCGGCGCGGTGGCGGGTGTTGGCGGGGGATTGCCTGTATGCTTCGGCGGCGGCCGTGGCGGTGTTTTTGTTTTCGCTGGCCCTGACCGGCGGCACGGTGCGCGGCTATGTGTTGCTGAGCCTGCCGGTGGGAGCGGCGGCGTATCACCGCACCGTGGGGCGTGCCGTGCGGTGCGGGCGGCGGGCAGCGGCGGCCTGCCGGCGGCGGGTGCGGGCGTGGCTGCGCCCGCGATGGACCCGTTGGCGCGGCCGTGCCGAGGCGCTGCGCGGGAAAATCGGGGAACCGCCGCGAAAAGCGGCAAAAAAAATCGAACTTTTTTTTAAAAAAGGCTTGCAACCTGTTGGGGAGATAAGGTATAATCATAAAGAATAAGTACACGGAAAGGAGCCGGCGGTATGCGCGTTGTGAAACCCAAGAAAAAAAGCCTGTTGTTGCGCGTTGCCCTGCTGGCTCTTTCGGTGTATGTGGTGGTGTCGCTGGTGCAGCTTCATTTGCAGCTGAACGAGGGGCAGCAGCGGCTGGACGATTTGAACGCCCAGCTGGACAGCCAGCTGAACACCAATGTGGTGCTGCAAGACAAACTGGACAGTTATGAAAACTATCTGGAACAGCAGGCACGCAAACAGGGAATGGCAAAACCGGGCGAGACCGTGTTGGTCGAAATCCCGAAAGAATGATTTTCTAGCAGTAGGGGGAACTCCGCAAAATGGCTTTGGAAGTTGGCGCGTGTGTTGAGGGCAAGGTTACCGGCATTACCAAATTCGGCGCGTTTGTCGAATTGGAAGGCGGGAAAACGGGAATGGTGCACATTTCGGAAGTGGCACCGACCTATGTGAAAGAAATCCGCGATTTTGTCACGGAAAATCAGCAGGTGAAGGTGAAAATCCTCAGCATCGGGGACGACGGCAAAATCAGCCTTTCCATTAAAAAGGCCATGGATCCGCCGCCGCGCACCGGTCGTGGAGCACCGGCACCGCGCCGGGTATCGCCCGGCCGCCCCGGCGGGTTTGAGTGGCAACCGGCCGCCAACACCGCCGAAAACGCCAGCTTTGAAGAAATGATGTCGAAGTTCAAGCAAACCAGCGACGAGAAAATGTTGGATTTGAAGCGCTCGCTCGACGGAAAACACGGCGGATTTACCCGCAAGCGTTCCTGATTTGCGCGGCTTTGTGCGAAGGTGAAACAGCCGTTGCCCACGGGCAACGGCATTTTTTATGAGATCATGAGAAACAGTGAGGGAACTATGGAAACATTTCGGTTTTGTGCGCCGTGCCTGTTTGGCGTGGAAGGACTGTTGGGCGACGAACTGCGCCGCATGGGGGCCGCCGAGGTGGCCCCGGAAAACGGGCGGGTGCTGTTTTCCGGCGGCGAGGAACTGTTGGCGCGGGCCAACATAGGCAGCCGTTATGCCGAGCGTATTCAACTGGTGGTGGGGTCGTTTCGCGCCACCAGTTTTGAACAGCTGTTCCAGGGAGTGCGCGCCCTGCCGTGGGAACGCTTTGTGGGGAAAAAGCAGGCGTTTCCGGTGAAAGGATGGTCGCTGAATTCGGCGCTGCACAGTGTGCCGGATTGCCAGTCGATTATTAAAAAAGCGGTGGTGGAGCGGCTGAAACAGCACTACGGCATCGGCTGGTTTGAAGAAACCGGCGCCGTGGTGCAAATTCAGTTCACCCTTTTGAAAGACGAAGCCACTCTGCTGATTGACACCAGCGGGGCCGGCCTGCACAAGCGCGGGTATCGCCGCAACGCCGGCGGGGCGCCGCTGAAAGAAACGCTGGCGGCGGCCATGGTGGATATCACCCGTGCCCGGTTGGCCGAGCGGGTGATGGACCCGTGCTGCGGTTCCGGCACCTTGCTGATTGAAGCTGCGTTGGCGGCACGGCGGGTGGCGCCCGGTTTGCACCGTCGGTTTGCCGCCATGCAATGGGGCTGGCCGTCGGCCGCTGTGTGGGAGCAGGAGCGGGAACGCGCCGCTTTGCAAATTTTGCACGACCGCGCTTTTTGCGCGCTGGGCAGCGACATTGACGAGGGCGCGGTGCGCCTGACCCGGGAAAACGCCGAAAAAGCCGGTGTGGGCTGCCAGGTGCGTGCTGTGCAGCGCGACCTGCGGGCGTTTCAGCCGGAGGGGGACAGCGGCGTGGTGCTGTGCAATCCACCCTATGGCGAGCGCCTGTTGGACACGGAGGCGGCGCGGCAGCTGTATCGCGTGATGGGGCAGGTGTTTGTGCCGAAAGCCGGGTGGAGCTATGCCGTTATCAGCCCGGACGAGACCTTTGAAGAGCAGTTCGGCCGCAAGGCGGACAAGCGGCGCAAGCTGTATAACGGCATGTTGAAATGCCAGCTGTATTTGTACTACCGTTAAGGAAAGCAAGGAGGGGTGGCCGGTGCGGCATGTGTTTATTTTGAACCCGGCAGCCGGAAAAAAGAAAGAGGCATTGCAGGTGCCGCAACGGGTGAGCGGCTTTTTTGAGGCGCATCCGGCGGAACACGCCTTTTTTGTGACCGGTTGTGCGGGCGAAGCCACCGATATTGCGCGGCGCGAGAGTGCCAAAGGCGATGCCGTGCGGCTGTATGCCTGCGGCGGCGACGGCACGGTGCTGGAAGTGCTTAACGGCATGGCGGGTGCCGACAACGCCGAGTTGGCGTGTGTGCCGTGCGGGTCCGGCAACGATTTTTTGCGCGGGGTGGCACCGAACGGTGCGTGGGACTGGGCGGCCCTGATGGGCGGCACGGCGCGCCGCGTGGATGCCATTCGCTGCAACGGGTCGCTGTCGCTGAATATGTGCTCCATGGGCATGGACGCCAATGTGGCCGACCGCATGGTGCACTACAAACGCCTGCCGCTGGTGAGCGGTTCGATGGCCTATAATCTGGCGATTGTGCGCACCTTCTTTGGCAAGCTGGGGCAGCCGCTGCGGGTGACGATGGACACCGACGACGGCCCCGTGGAACGCGCCGGCGAGTATTTGTTTGCACTGGCCGCCAACGGCCCATACTATGGGGGCGGCTATTGCGGGTCGCCCGCTTCGAAACCGGACGACGGCCGGTTGGAATTTGTGCTGATTAAAGACATTCGCCACACCGAGGTGCTGCGGTTTTTGAAAATCTACAAAGCCGGGGGGCACCTGTCGCTGCCGTGCTGTGAGATGTTTCGCGGCCGGCGGATGCGGGTGTGCGCCGAAACGCCCGCGGTGGTGACCGCCGACGGCGAGTGTTTTCGCACCACGGATGTGACCTTTGAACTGGTGCCGCAGGCCGTTTCGTTTGTGTTTCCGGCGGCGCCGGCCGACGAATTGTTAAAAAATTGTGAAAACTCCGAAATTTTCCCAATTAGTACTTGATTTTTTCGGAAAAAGGTCTACAATAGGTTTTAGCACTCAAACGAGTAGAGTGCTAAAACCGTTCAATACAATACAAGGAGGACTATATATGACAATCAAACCGTTGGCCGACCGTGTGGTTATCAAAACGGTCGAGGCCGAAGAAACCACCAAGAGCGGCATCATTTTGGCAGGTTCTGCCAAAGAGAAGCCCCAGGTGGCCGAAGTGATCGCAGTGGGCCCCGGCGGCAATGTGGAAGGCAAAGATGTGACCATGTATGTGAAATGCGGTGACAAGGTGATCACCAGCAAGTATTCCGGCACGGAAGTGAAAGTGGACGGCGAGGAATACACCATTGTCCGTCAAAACGACATTTTGGCTATTGTGGAATAACAGTTAGGAGGAATGAAGCTATGGCAAAGGAAATTCTGTTTGGCGAAGACGCCCGCAAGGCGTTGCAGTCCGGTGTGGACCAGTTGGCCAACACCGTGAAAATCACCTTGGGGCCGCGCGGTCGCAATGTGGTGTTGGATAAGAAATACGGTGCTCCGCTGATCACCAACGACGGCGTGACCATCGCCAAGGAAATCGAACTGGACAACGCGTTTGAAAACATGGGTGCCCAGCTGGTGAAAGAAGTGTCCACCAAAACCAACGATGTGGCCGGCGACGGTACCACCACCGCCACGCTGTTGGCGCAGGCGCTCATTCGCGAAGGCATGAAGAACGTGGCCGCCGGTGCCAACCCCATGGGTGTGAAGCGCGGTATTCAAAAGGCCGTTGATGCCGTGGTGGCCGAAGTGGAGAACAACTCCAAAAAGGTGAGCGGTTCCGAAGACATTGCCAGCGCGGCCACCATTTCGGCCGGCGACGCGGTGATCGGCAAGCTGATTGCCGAAGCCATGGAAAAGGTGTCGGCCGACGGTGTGATCACGGTGGAAGAGTCTAAAACGGCCGAAACCTACACCGAAGTGGTGGAAGGCATGCAGT
>CAYMDU010000017.1:0-24126 GCA_964389495.1 uncultured Eubacteriales bacterium | reverse complement strand
TCGGCTGATACAGCTCCGTGAGCCAATCGAGGCGCTCATCCGGCACCTGCACCACGCCCACATTCGGGTCGATGGTGCAAAACGGATAGTTGGCGCTTTGTGCGCCGGCATTGGTGATGGCGTTAAACAAGGTGGACTTGCCTACATTGGGCAGCCCCACAATTCCGAGCTTCATAGATGTTTCTTCTCCTTACGGCACCCGCCGTGAGGCGGCGCGGCCAAATTTCATTTTCTATTATAGCGTATGTGTGCGGGTTTTTCAACCGCAGAATTTGAACAAAAGCCAATTTCGTGGGTGCATGCAAAGAAACGGCGACGCGATTTAGAAAAGGCGAATTTTGAAAATTTAATAAAACACAAACAAATTGCTAACGCTTTGCCAACATTCCGGGGGTATGATAGGGGCACAATCAAACAAAAGGAGTGCAGACAACATGAACAAAAACGAGCAAGCGTATTTGGTGCAGAAAATTCGCACGCAGTACACGGAAAAGCAACACACGGAGCTGGAAGAACTGAAAGCCTTGGATCGCCGCGTGAAGCGGCCGGCGACAACGGCGGCCTACCTGGTGGGCACAGTGGCAGCGCTGGTGATGGGCAGTGGAATGAGTTTGGTGATGACCGACATTGGCAGCACCATCGGTGTGGCACAGCCGTTGCCGTGGGGTATTGCCGTGGGCACCGTGGGAATGTTGGCGGCGTTGGTGAACTATCCGATTTACAAGCGGGTGCTGAACGGGCGGCGCAAACGGTATGCCGACGAGATTGTGGCATTGAGTGATAAACTGTTGGGAGAGTGACGGGTGTGCGGCAATTTTTGAAGCGGGCGTTTGCCGACATGAAAGCTTCGGCTAAGGCGCAACATGTGGTGGATAAGGCACAGTGGAAAGCGGTTAAAGCGGAAGCACGGGCCGATTTTGAGGAACATCGTGGCGGTAACGTGACAGCACGATTACAGAAAGAGAGAGAATCGGCATTGGCCGAAGCCGAAAAGCGGTGTGCAGCGGCCGAAGAACGCTACGAAGCAGCACGCCGCCGTCGCACCTGTGAAAAAGCGGAGTGATTTTAACAAAACCGAAACATTCCCGTGGTATGCTGATAATCGGTGGGAACATTTGTTGGTGACAAAACGGCCCAATGGGTGTATACTGAACAGTAAAGTACCAAGGTAGCGGGAGGCGACGGTGTGTTTAAGATTTTGGTGTTGGAAGATGACCGGGAATTAAATCGGACGGTGTGCGCCTTTTTGTCGGGAAACGGGTATGAGGCGATTGGCTGTGAAACGGCGCGGGAAGCCTACGATGTGCTATATGAAACCGTGGTGGATTTGATTGTGTCGGACATTATGTTGCCCGAAATCGATGGATTTGAATTTGCCGAAACCGTGCGGGAAACCAACCGCGAAATTCCGTTGCTGTTTGTGACAGCGCGCGATGATATGGCTGCCAAGCAGCGGGGATTTCGCGCGGGGGTGGACGATTACATGGTGAAGCCGATTGATTTGGAAGAGCTGTTGCTGCGTATCGGTGCTCTGCTGCGGCGCGCGAAAATCGCGGCGACACGGCGGCTGGAAATCGGGCGGTTTGCGATGGACGCCGACGAGCACACTGCGTGTTTGGACGGCGAAGAAATCCGCCTGACACGGCGCGAGTTTTCGATTTTGTACAAGCTGCTGAGTTATCCGAAAAAGACATTCACCCGCACACAGCTGATGGATGAATTTTGGGAGGCCGGCACCGATACCGCGCCGCGGGCGGTGGATGTGTATATGACCAAGTTGCGTTCCAAGCTGGCGGCGTGCGAGGAGTTTGAAATCAAAACCGTGCATGGTCTGGGATACAAGGCGGTGCTGAAATGAAAAGAAACAACCGGTTTCACACGGTGTGGAAGGCGGTTTGCCGTTATGCCACCTTCTTTGTCTTGGTGGCGCTTATGACAACTTGCGTGGTATCGTTGTTTGTCGGTGTGCTGTCAAACGAGTTGGGAATACAACTGACAAGCGAATTGCTGAACCGCCCTGCCAAGCTGACTTTTGCGTGCGTGCTGGTGCTGAGTTTGCTCTTTATGGGAGCGGATACGCTGCGGCGCCGCCTAACCACCGACAGAATCACCAAAGACATTGCCGCGGCAACCAAAGAATTGGTGCGAGGCCGTTTTCACACGCGAATTGCGCCGGCCGCCAAAATCGGTGTGGGTGAAAACTACAACGAGATTATCGACTGCTTTAACAAAATTGCCCGGGAACTGGGAAGCGTGGAAACGCTGCGGGCAGATTTTGTTGCCGATGTGTCGCACGAAATGAAAACGCCGCTTTCAGCTGTACAAAACTACGGAATGCTGTTGCAAGCGTCGGAGCTGTCGGAAGAAAAACGGTTGGAATATGCCAAAGGAGTGACCGACGGCACGCGGCGAATGGCAGATATGATGACCAACATTTTGAAACTTAACCGATTGGAAAACCAGCAGATTTATCCCAAGCGGGAAGCCTTTGACTTGGGAGAACAGCTTTGCGAATGTTTGCTGGCGTATGAAACGGTGTGGGAACAGGCGAACATCGAGATTGAAACGGACATCGAGGAAAAGGTGACCGTTGTGGCCGACGGTGAACTGTTGAGTTTGGTGTGGAACAATCTTTTTTCCAACGCGTTCAAATTCACACCCGCAGGCGGAACGGTGTTTGTGCGAATGACTGCCGACGGGCACGATGCCGTTGTGACGGTTCGCGACACCGGTTGCGGCATGAGCGCCGAAGTGGGCGCGCACATTTTTGAAAAATTTTATCAGGGTGACACCTCACGCGCCACACAAGGCAACGGGTTGGGACTGGCCCTGGTGAAACGAGTGGTGGATATTCTTCACGGTGACATATCGGTGGAGAGTACTCTCGGCGAAGGAAGCACATTTACGGTGCGGTTACGGGATGTGGCAATATGAAGTGGAAAGTTTGGGGAAAAGCGGTGCTGTTTCCGCCAACAGCGGTGCGAATATTGTTGGTTCCGGCTGCGGCAGGAGCTTTGTGCACAGCGTTTTTGCAGTGGTCGGACCGTGATCCGCGACGCATAGCGGCGTATGTGCTGTCGGCCTATGCGTTGGCGGTGTGGTGCTTGGCAATACCGGCAACGGTTCGGTGGGTGCAGGCATTTTGCCGGGAAAATGTGTGGGCACGGCGGTGGCACGAAGATGTGCGGCTGCGGGTGACCGTGACCTTGTGCGGATCGATGCTGTGGAACGGCGCATATGCGGCGTTGCAACTGGGTATGGGACTGTACCATCGGTCGGCGTGGTTTGCTTCACTGGCAGGGTACTATGTGCTGCTGGCACTGATGCGTGGGAGCTTGGCACGGTACACCGTGAACTACGATCCCACAGAAAAACTGCGGCGGGAGTGGCGCCTGTATCGCCGTTGTGGGTGGATTTTTTTGTTGATGAATTTGGCGCTGAGCGTGATGGTGTTTTATATGGTATACCGCAACCGCACGGTGCGACATCATGAGATTACAACGATTGCCATGGCCGCCTATACTTTCACATCGCTGACAACTGCTATTGTGAATGTGGTGCGGTACCGGCAGTATGGCAGCCCGGTGGTTTCGGCCTCCAAAGTGATTTCGCTGGCAACAGCGTGCGTGTCGATGCTCACGCTGGAAGGAACCATGTTGGCTACATTCGGCGGGGAAAAGCTGACACCGGATGTGCAACGGCTGTTTTTGCTGCTAAGCGGCGGTGCGGTGTCGTTGGGCGTGGTGGTGATGGCGCTGTATATGATTGCCAAAGCCGGCCGCGCAATGAAAGGATGGGAAACAAGGAATGGATAATCACGAAACCTTTAAAATAACCTATTCTTCGGCCGAGCACGAAGAAGTGGATCGGATTCGGCAAAAGTACCTGCCGTCAGAAGAAACGGCGCTGGAACGGCTGAAAAAATTGGACACGGCGGTGGAACGCCGCGCCACGGTGCCGGCGGTAACGGTGGGCGTTTTGGGAACGCTGCTGTTCGGTGTGGGCATGAGCTTGGCCATGTCGGAGTTCGGTTTGCTTCTGGGCCGTTTGGCCATGCCGGTGGGCATTGTGTGCGGGCTGTGCGGCGCCGCGGTGCTGGCGTGCGCATATCCGCTGTATCATCGGGTGCTGCGGCGCGAGCGGGAAAAGGCGGCGCCGGATATTTTGCGGTTGACAGATGAACTGATGAAATGAGAAAACGGCGGGCACAGTTGTGTCGAAAAGCGGGTGTACTCCGAAAACGGGGTGCACCCGTTTTCGACGCCGGGGGAAGCAATAAAAATTAAAATTTTGAGGTGACAGATGTGGATTACCGGTTGCAGTGAACGATTTTTTTTGGTATAATAAAGTGAAGTATTACTGTCAAAGGAATGAGAAAATAACGCATGGCGGAAATTCGCGTGGTAACACCGGAAGAGCTGGAACGGCAGCAGCCGTATATGAAGCAAATTCGGCAGTATTTTGAAGAACGGCAGGCACCGGCGGCGCCGCTGGCCTATGTGCGCACCTATGGGTGCCAGCAGAATGTGTCGGATTCGGAAAAAATGAAAGGGCAGTTGGCCCAAATGGGTTTTGGTTTTACTGACCGGCCGGACGATGCCGATGTGATTTTGTTTAATACCTGTGCGGTGCGGGAGCATGCAGAGGACCGCGTGTTTGGCAATGTGGGTGCGCTTAAAGCGCTCAAACGGCGTCGGCCGGAAGTGCTGATTGCCCTGTGCGGCTGCATGGTGCAGCAAAAACACATTGCGGAAAAACTGTATCGCAGTTATCCGTTTGTGGGGCTGGTGTTTGGCACGCATGTGCAGCATCGGTTGCCGGAATTGCTGGTGAAATCACTGATTGAGCGGCGGCGTGTGGTGGAAATCCCGGAAAGCGACGGCGTGATTACCGAAGGAATACCGGTGCAACGCGACGGCACGGTGAAGGCGTTTTTGCCCATTATGTACGGGTGCAACAATTTTTGTACCTATTGCATTGTGCCGCATGTGCGGGGGCGGGAACGCAGCCGCGAACCGGAACGGATATTGGCCGAAGCCGAAGAACTGGTGCGGCAGGGGTGCCGCGAGATCACACTGCTGGGGCAAAATGTGAATTCCTATGGCAAAGGGGCGACGCACGGAGTGGACTTTCCGGAGCTGTTGCGCCGGTTGAATGCCATTCCGGGGGATTTTTTAATTCGATTTATGACTTCGCACCCCAAAGATGCCACGCCGCGATTGTTTGATACCATTGCGGAATGCAGCAAGGTGTCACGGCATTTTCATTTGCCGTTTCAGTCGGGAAGCAGCCGCGTGTTGGCGGCAATGAATCGCGGATATACCCGCGAGCAGTATTTGGAACTGATTCGTTATGCCAAGCATGCGGTGCCGGGCATCACCTTCACCAGCGATGTGATTGTGGGATTTCCCGGCGAGCAACGGGAGGATTTTGAACAAACGCTGTCGCTGATTCGTGAGGTGGGTTTTGCTTCGTTGTTCACCTTTATTTTCTCACCACGCGAAGGAACGCCGGCTGCCGCCATGCCCGACCCGATACCGGCAGAAGAAAAATCGCGCTGGTTTTGTGAGCTAACAGCATTGCAGGAAGAACTGTCGGCGCAGCGGCTGCAAGCCTTGGTGGGAACCGAACAGCAAGCGTTGCTGGAAGCGGATGCGGGCGATTTTTTGGAAGCACGCCTGCCGGAAAACAGCGTGGTGCGTGTGCAGGGAGATCCGGCACGCATTGGAGAACGGGTAACGGTGCGCATAACCGGCGCACGCAGCTATATTTTAACCGGAGAAATTATTAAGTGAGGAGAATACACATGGAAACTTTATTGGAAATGGCCAAAGAATTGGGACACGCTATTCAGCAAGACGACCGTTTTGTGCGCATGCAGATGGCGCAGGCGGCAGCTGATGAGGACGAAGAATTGCAGGGACTCATCGGAGAATTCAACTTGAAGCGTATGGCGATTAACGCCGAAGCGGGGAAAGACGAAGCCGAGCAGGACGAAGCCAAGCTGCGCACGCTGAACGAAGAGCTGCGGGCGGTGTATGCCCGCGTAATGGCCAATCAGTCGATGGAAGCGTATAATGCGGCGAAAACCGAATTGGACAAAGTGACCAACGCCATTGGAGCCATTTTGAATATGGCCACACAGGGAATGAACCCCGACGAATACGAGGAACATTCCTGCACCGGCAACTGCGGCAGCTGCGGCGGATGCCATTGATGAAATAACAACTGTGCGTGAAGTGTAAAGGGGGAAACAGAATGGCACCGTTGACGCCGATGATGCAACAGTATCAGGCGATTAAAGCGCAATACCCGCAGTGTGTGCTGTTCTACCGGCTGGGGGATTTTTACGAAATGTTCTATGACGACGCCCGCCTGGCGTCGCAAGAACTGGAATTGGTGCTAACCGGCCGGGATTGCGGGCAAGAAGAACGCGCGCCAATGTGCGGTGTGCCGTATCACAGCTGTGAAGCCTATATTGCGCGGCTGGTCAGTCGCGGCTACAAAGTGGCCATTTGCGAGCAAACTGAAGACCCGGCACAAGCCAAAGGGTTGGTGCGGCGTGAGGTGGTGCGTGTTATCACACCGGGAACGGTGATTGAAGGCAGCATGCTGGAAGAAAAGCGCAACAACTATTTGTGTGCCGTGATTGCCGAAGACGGGATAACCGGCGCCGGTGTGTGCTATGTCGATACCTCTACCGGCGATATACATGTAACGCAATTAGCCGGCACCGATGTGCGTTCACGCCTGATCAACGAATTGTCGCGATTGTCACCGCGGGAAATTTTGCTGAACCGTGCGGCCATGGCAGATACCGACTTGATGCACTTTTTGCGGGAACGGCTGGAATTGCAGCCGGGCGAGGCGGAGCCTGCCGATTATGACTACGAGGCCGCCGAAAAGACAGCGTTGCAACATTTTGGCAAAGAGTCGCTGAAGCCATTGCAACTGGACGACAAGCCGCTGGCGGTGTGTGCTTTGGGATGCACATTGAACTATTTGCATGCCACGCAAAAAGTCGGTGTGGAGCGCATTACAGAACTGGAAGTGTATTCCGATGTGCAGTATATGCACTTGGATTTGGCTACACGCCGCAATTTGGAACTAACCGAATCCATGCGCACCGGCAAGAAAAAAGGGTCGTTGCTGGGGGTGCTGGACCGCACTCGCACAGCTATGGGTGCCCGTCAGTTGCGCACTTGGGTGGAAGAACCGTTGTTGAATCCCGCCGAAATTTTGTGGCGGCAGGAAGCAGTGGGAGAATTGGTGCACAATCCTTTGCAGCGCGAAGAAATACAAGAGCTGCTTTCGGGGGTGCACGACCTGAAACGTATTATGACACGGGTGGTGTATGGCAATGTGAACGCCAAGGAATTGCGGTCGCTGTATACCACCATCGGCAAGTTAGAACCGTTGCGTGAACAACTGGTCGGAACAACGGTGCTGAAATTGCAGGCGATACACGACCAGATCGACCCGTTGGAAGATGTGTATACTCTCATTGGCCAAGCACTGGTGGACGACCCGCCGCTGTCGTTAAAAGACGGTGGCGTAATTCGGGAAGGGTATTACGAAGAACTAGACCGGTTGCGTCGCGACATGACCGACGGAACGGGCATTATTGCCCGTGTGGAAGCGGAAGAACGGGAGCGAACGGGCATTCGCAATCTGAAAGTGGGCTATAACCGTGTGTTCGGTTATTACATTGAAATATCGCGAAGCTACACCGGCGAGGTGCCGGAATATTATATTCGCAAGCAAACATTGGCAAACGCAGAACGGTATATCACACCACAACTGAAATCGCTGGAATCGCAGGTGCTGGGGGCCAAGGAACAGTCGCTGGCGTTGGAACAGTTCCTGTTTAATCAGGTGCGCCGCACGGTGGCCGATCAGTTGCCGCGTATTCAAAGCACGGCAGAAGCAGTGTCAACACTGGATGTCTTTTGCTCATTGGCCGAAGTGGCCCAGCGCAACAACTATGTGCGCCCGGCAATGGATGCCGGCAGGGAGTTGCACATTAAAAACGGGCGGCACCCGGTGGTGGAATCGTTACAGGAAACACCCTTTGTGCCCAATGATGTGGATTTGGACGGGCAAGAGTGCCGCGTGATGTTGCTGACAGGGCCGAACATGGCGGGTAAATCCACCTATATGCGGCAAACGGCATTGATTGTGCTGATGGCACACATCGGCAGCTTTGTGCCGGCCGACGAAGCCGCCATGGGCATTGTAGACGGCATTTTCACCCGTGTGGGAGCATCGGACGATTTGGCATCCGGCCAGTCCACCTTTATGGTGGAAATGACCGAAGTGGCCACGATTTTGCAACACGCCACATCCAACAGTCTGATTGTCTTTGATGAAATCGGGCGCGGCACTTCCACTTTCGACGGTATGAGCATTGCCCGGGCGGTGCTGGAATATGTGGCAAACACCGATCGGATTGGCGCCAAAACCCTGTTTGCCACCCACTATCACGAACTGACAGTGATGGAGCAGGAGCTGAACGGGGTGAAGAACTACAACATTGCCGTGAAGCGACGCGGCGAGGACATCACTTTCTTGCGGCGTATTGTGCGCGGGCCGGCAGATGAAAGCTACGGTATTGAAGTGGCCAAGCTGGCCGGCGTACCGGACGAGGTGGTGGCGCGTGCCCGCGAAATTTTGCGGGAGCTGAACGCAGAGGCACCGTTGATGGCGGCCGGCATGCCGATGGCCAAAACGGAAACCGAGAACGAGTTGTTGCCGTTGGAAACAAGCAGCGCGCTGATTGCCCGATTGCGCGAACTGGATGTGAATGTGTTAACGCCGATTGAGGCCGTGCAAGTGTTGTATGAATTGAGCCGAGAGGCCAAGGCCGATTGACGGCGTGATGAAAGGAGGAGAACCGGTGGCAAACATTCAAGTGTTGGATAAGCACACGGCCGAGCTGATTGCGGCAGGTGAGGTGGTGGAACGTCCCTCATCGGTGGTGAAGGAACTGGTGGAAAACGCCATTGACGCCGGTGCTTCGTTTATCACGGTGGCCATTGAAAACGGCGGTGTCACCTCACTGACGGTAACCGATAACGGGTGCGGGTTTGAACGCGACGATGTGCCAACGGCGTTTTTGCGCCATGCCACCAGCAAAGTGCGCACGGCAGACGATTTGGCAAGCATTGGTACACTGGGGTTCCGTGGTGAGGCACTGGCGTCGATTGCGGCGGTGGCGCGTGTGGAACTGACAACCCGCACCGAAGATGCTTTGGAGGGCGTGCGTTATTGCATTGAGGGTGGCGATGAAGTATCGCTGACCGAGGTGGGATGCGCGCGCGGGTCGTCGGTGTGTGTGCGCGATTTGTTTTACAATGTGCCGGCCCGCATGAAGTTTTTGAAAAAAGATGTGGGAGAAGGAAACGCCGTGGCAGCGGTGGTAGACCGTTTGGCGCTGTCGCATCCGGAAATTTCGTTTCGGTTTTTGCGCGACGGGCGCGAAGAATTGCTAACGCCGGGTGACAATGTGCTGTATTCCTGCATTGGGTCGGTGCTGGGCCGAGAATTTGCCAAAACACTGATTCCGCTGGATTATACGCTGGGCGGGGTACATGTGCACGGATACATTTGCCGTCCGACACAGGCGCGTGCCAACCGCACAATGCAGCATTTCTTTGTGAACGGGCGCTATGTGAAAACGCGCACGGCAATGGCAGCATTGGAGCAGGCGTATAAAGGCGCTGTGATGGTGGGAAAATTTCCGGCGTGTGTGTTGAGTGTGGATATGCCACCGGAAACAGTGGATGCCAATGTGCATCCTGCAAAAATCGAAGTGCGATTTGTGAATGAAAAGCCGGTGTTTGATGCGGTGTATCACGGAGTGCGCACCGCACTGGATGGGGATACCGCACCGAAACAGGCTGTGTTTTCGGCGCCGGTGCATGTGCCGGCAGGTGGTGCCGATGAAGTGCCGCGTGCCAGAGCGGTCACGGCGCATCAGCGCATGCAACAGGTGGCACAGCGGGCAGAACCGTCGGCGTGGGTACCGTTGCCCAAGGTGCCTGCCGGCACGGCAAAGCGGCCGGTTGTTTCCCAAAACAGCGGGATGTTGCACGATGATGGGCAGGCGGCATTGCAAGCCTTTTTTGCGGGAACGGCCGTGTCCAAAGCGGGCCAGCCGTTGCCAGCGGATGACGGCCCGTTGGAGGCTGTTATGTTGCCAAATCCGGCAAAACAGCCGGTGCCGACCGAGTTGCCGGAGCAAACGGTGATGACAAACGAGCCGGAGCCGGTGCGTTTGGTTGGCGAGGTGTTGCACACCTACATTGTGGCGGAATGGCGTGGTGCGGTGTATTTCATCGACAAGCACGCCGCTCACGAGCGATTGCTGTATAATGAACTGAAAGCGAATGCGCAAGCCAATGCGCAGTTGTTGCTGGCACCGGTGACAGTGGCACTGAGTGCCGAGGAAAAAACGGCACTGACAGAGGCCGCCGAGGAACTGCGTGCGGCGGGCTTTGAGTTGGAGGAATTCGGTGGGCACGCGCTGTTGGTGCGAGCGGTGCCGATGATACTGGCCGATGGTGATATTGCCGAAACATTGCGCGAAACGGCGGGCGGATTGCTGGCCGGTCGCCGCGAGATCACCACGGCGCGGTTGGATTGGATTTATCATTCTGTGGCCTGCCGTGCTGCGGTGAAAGCGGGCGACAGCAGCACACCGCAGGAGCTGCAACAGTTGGCGCAGCGGGTGCTGTGTTCGGACGATGTGCGTACTTGTCCGCATGGGCGGCCGGTTTGCTTTGAACTGACGGCTCATGAGATTGAGAAGCAATTCGGGAGGCTGGGGTCATGATACCGCTGTGCGTGATTGCAGGGCCGACGGCGTCGGGAAAAACGGCGTTGGCGGTGGCACTGTGTCAGCAATTTGACGGCGAAGTGATTTCGGCTGATTCCATGCAGGTGTATGCGGGGTTGCGCATTGGAACGGCGCGTCCCACCGAAGAAGAAATGGCAGGAGTGCCGCATCACTTGCTGGGCTTTTTGCCGCCGCAGGCATCGTTTAGCGTGGCACGATATGCCGAAGCGGCACACGAGGCTATTCGTGCGGTGCATGCACTGGGTCGGTTACCGGTGTTGTGCGGTGGCACGGGGCTGTATATTCAGGCAGTGGTGGAAAATCGCCGGTTTGAAGAACAGCCGGCGCAGCGGCCGATGCGAGAAGAATTGATACGGCGGGCCGAACACGAAGGAACCGAAGTGCTGTTGGCCGAACTGGCAACGGTGGACCCGCCGACAGCAGCGCGGTTGCATCCGAACGACCGTGGGCGAATTGTGCGGGCGTTGGAGTTGTACTACACAACAGGCCGCACCGTGACGCAGCAAAACGAAGAGTCGCATCGTGTGCCGTCGCCCTATGCGGTGTGTGGCTTGCGGCTGGAATTTCATGACCGCGCATTGCTGTATGACCGCATCAACCGACGAGTGGATGCGATGATGGACGAAGGGCTGGAAGCCGAGGCGCGTTGGCTGCGTGATCAACCGGATACCGACACGGTGTGCCAGGCTATCGGTTACAAGGAATGGACCCCCTATTTTGCTGGAGAACAGTCACGCGATGAGGTGGCGGAAGCCATTAAGCAAAGCAGTCGGCGCTATGCCAAGCGGCAGCTTTCGTGGTTTCGGAGGGACAGCGGCTTGAAGCCGCTGTTCGCGGACGACGGAACGGTGCTGGCAGAGGCAACGGCGGAAATCAAACGGTGGAAGGAGTGCGGATGCCGATGAGTGCTGCAATCAAGCGTGTGGGTGCCATAGCGGTGGCCGCGCTTTTGTTGATTTATATTGCATACCAGGGATACCAGATTGTGGCATCTCCGCTGACAACAGAAACAGTGACACGGGCCACGGCATATCAAACATTGGAAGCCACAGGCGTGGTGTATCGCGATGAAACGGTGATCACGCAAACGGCCAACGGGTATTTATTTTATACAGTGGCCAACGGCGACCGTGTGTCCAAATACGGAAAGATTGCCGATGTGTTTGCTTCGGAAAGCGATGCGTTGGCGCAGCAACAGTTAGAAGCATTGGATGCCGAATTGGAGTCGCTTTCGTCAATTAATGCACAAGGAACGGCCAATCGGGCAAATTTGGCGGCCATTAACCAGCAGTTGAATCAAACTTGGACCGATCTGTCGAGCACGGCGCGAAAAAATGAGATCGCGGGAATGTCTGCCTTGCGTTCGCGATTGCTGACCTTGCTGAACAAGCAGCAAATCACCATTGGGCGCGTGGAAAATTTTGACGGTCAGCTGGCGGCGTTGCGGTCGCAGCGGGCAGAACTGGCGAAATCCTTTAAGGCGGCAACATCCGGTATCACTTCGCCGGCAGCAGGCTATTTTATTGGCGAAATGGATGGCTACGAGAAACTGTGCGGCACCAAAGGTGTAACATCGCTGACAGTGGAACAACTGCGTGCGGTGGTTGAAGGGGCGGCGCCCACGGCGGAAACCGGCATTGGCAAAGTGGTGGAAGACTACGAATGGTATTTGGCATGCGTGCTGCCGTTGGCGCAGGCATCAACAGTGAAGATGGGTACCCAACTGGAAGTGTGCATGCCGTTTGTGAGCAGTGAAGTTATGTCGATGCAAGTGGTGGCTGTGAATAAAGACACCGACGGCAACGCGGTGTTGGTGTTGCAATGCACGCAAATGAGTCAGGCACTGTCCACGGCACGCATAGAGCAAGTGGAAATCCGGCTGCAACAGTATGACGGTATTCGTATTCCGGACAGTGCGCTGTATTTTAACGACAGTCAGGAACCGGGCGTGTATGTGCAAGCGGGCAATGTGTTGTCGTTTCGGCGGGTGCGGGTGCTGTACCACGATGCCAACGATAAGTATTCTGTGTGTGAAATCACCGACGACAGCAGTTATGCCCAGCTGTATGATAAAATGGTGGTGAAGGGGGAAAAGTTGTATGACGGAAAACTCGTTCGGTGAGTTCGATTGGGTGCGCGACAATGTGTTGCGGGTGGAAGAGACAATTCAAAATGCCTGTGCGCGCGCAGGGCGCCGCCGTGACGAAGTAACATTGATGGCGGTAACCAAAACCGTGGATGCGACGCGTATTAACGCGGCGCTGGCAGCAGGAATTACCTGTATAGGAGAAAACCGTGTGCAGGAGTATCTCGGTAAACGGGACCAACTTTGTTTGGAAGGCGTGCAAACGCATCTCATCGGGCACCTGCAAACCAACAAAGTGCGGCGCATTGTGGGGCAGGTGGATATGATACAGTCGGTGGACAGCGAACACTTGGCACAGGCCATTTCCCAAGCGGCATTGGCCACCGAACGCGGAGTTGCCGATGTGCTTTTGGAAGTGAACATCGGCGGCGAGGCTTCCAAAAGCGGTGTGCCGGTGGAAAAACTGGATTCGTTGCTGGAAACGGCAAGTCAATTATCGGGTATTCGTGTGCGCGGATTGATGGCAATTCCACCAATATTGCAAACCGAGGCGGAAAAACGCGCAATTTTTTATCAAATGCAGAAACTGTTTATTGACATTCGGGGTAAAAATGTAGATAATATAACTATGGAGATTCTGTCTTTGGGTATGTCGATGGATTATGCCGAGGCAATCCAAGAAGGGTCGACAATGGTCCGAATCGGTTCGGCGATTTTCGGCGCACGAGATTATCAATACAATGGGAGGAATTAACCATGGGATTATTCGGAAAATTGCAAGACCTGCTGGGTGATGCAGAAGACGAGCGCGAATTGGAAGATGAGCGCGAAGAATTGGTTTCGCGCGGAGCGGATCGCGATGCGGCGGAGGATACTTCGCGTCGCAGCAACAAAGTGGTGAACATTCATGCCACAGCGCAGTTGCAAGTGGTGTTGGTGAAGCCGGAGCGTTTTGACGACGCGAGTGCCATTGCCGACCACTTGAATGCCAAGCGCACGGTGGTTCTCAATTTGGAGTCATCGAACAAAGATGTGGCACGCCGCATTTTGGACTTTTTGAGCGGCGTGGCCTATGCCAACGACGGTCAAATCAAAAAGGTGGCCAACTGCACCTATATTATCACGCCGTACAATGTGGGCTTCATGGGTGATTTGTTGGACGAGCTGGAAAACAATGGGTTGTATTTCTGAGGCATCCGAAGAGGACGCGCTGCTGCGTGCCCGCATAGAGGATGCTTGCCATCTGTGTGACGCGCGCTCGTGTCCGCGCTTTGTCGGTTTTTTAGATGAACACCGGCAGGCGGTGGCACGAGCCGTCTTGCATGAACAGGGAAATAGCCATTTTTTGTTTTTCGGCGGATATGCCGAAGCAGAGCGCACCGTGTTGGGTGTGTTTCCGCCGTTTTTGCCTCTCGACGAGGCGGCGTTTCCGGTGCGGGCATTGGCATTTCACTATCGCACAGTGGCCGAAATTACGCACCGCGATGTGTTGGGAGCGTTGCTGGCTGCCGGTATTCGCCGTGACAAGCTGGGCGATATTGTGTGTGAGCCCGGGCGGGCGATTGTACTGGCCGACGAAGACATGGCGTCCTTTTTGGCCGACACGGTAACCAAAATCGGGCGTGAAGGCGTGCGAGCGGAATATCCGTTTAACGGCCCGATTTCGGTGCGGCGTGAAGTACGCACTTGGCAAGACACGGTGCCGTCACCGCGGCTGGATGCTGTGTTGCACGCGGCGTTGCGTGTTTCGCGTGAAGAAGCGGTGCGGCGATTGGCGGCAGGGGCGGTATCACTTAATCACATGCCGGTGCAGGCCGGCGCGGCAACAGTGGCCGAAGGCGATTTGCTGTCGGTGCGCGGAGCAGGGCGTTTTCGTGTGGCACAGCTGGGGCCAACCACCAAAAAGGGCCGGTTAATTGTGCGTTTGGAGCAATACATATAAAGGAGGATTTTGCAATGTTGACACTGGATGAAATTCGTAATGTGGAATTCGGTCGCGGTCGTGGCTACCGTGCGGAGGAGGTTGACGATTTTATCGATGCCTGTACCGAAACGGTGGAGCAGTTGATTCGCGAGAAAGAAGAACTGAACCAAAAAATGAAGGTACTTGCCGATAAAGTGGTGGAGTACCGCAACGATGAAGACAGCATTCGGGCGGCTCTGCTCAACGCGCAACGCGCCGGGGATGCGGCCCTGCGTGAGGCCGAGGCCAAAGCAGCCGAAATGAAAGCGGCGGCACAGCAGGAGGCAGAAACGGTTCGTCAAACCGCGCTGGCAAAGATTGATGCCGAAAAAGCGGAGTTGGAGCGTGTGCAGCGTGAAGTAGCGGCCTTTAAAGCGCGAATGTTGGCACTGTACAAGGAACATTTGGAACTGATTGGCATGTTGCCGGAACCGGAAGCGGCACCGGCGGCCAAAGCCGAAGCACCGGCCGAGGAGCCGGCACCGGAGGTTGAACCGGATGTGGTGATTGCGCCGCCGGCCGAAGAAGCGGCTGTTGCCGAGGAAGCACCGGAGGATGCCAAGCCGTTATCGCGGTTTTCGGATTTGAAATTCGGGAACGACTACGACATTCGCACCGACGAGGATGAAGAAGACGACACCAAAGCCTCGCGCGGATTTTTAAAGAAACGCAAATAAACCGTTAGGAGATAGGAACCATGCAACAGCAGGATTACAACGAAACACTCAATCTGCCCCGCACCGAGTTTCCGATGCGTGCCGGATTGCCGCAGCGTGAGCCGTCGTTTTTGGCCAAGTGGGACGAGGAACATATCTACGAAGCGCTGATGAAGAAAAACGAAGGAAAGCCCCGCTTTGTGTTGCACGACGGCCCGCCGTATGCCAATGGTAACATTCACATCGGCACGGCACTCAATAAAATCATCAAGGATATGATTGTGCGCTACCGCAACATGGCGGGGTATCAGGCGCCGTTTGTACCGGGGTTTGATACGCACGGTTTGCCGATTGAACTGAAAGCGCGCGCCAAGGCGGGCGTGGCCAATGCGCTGTCCATGCCGCCCACGGAGCTGCGCGATATTTGCCGTGAATTTGCCGAAGGCTACATTCACGACCAAACCGAGCAGTTTAAACGCTTGGGCGTGTTGGGCGATTGGGAGCACCCGTATCGCACCCTGGAACCGGCGTTTGAAGCACGGCAGATTGAAATTTTCGGCGAAATGGCCACCAAGGGCTACATTTACAAGGGCTTGAAGCCGGTGTATTGGTGCCCGGAATGCCAAACGGCATTGGCGGAAGCCGAGATTGAGTATGCGGAGGATCCTTGCTATTCGGTGTATGTAAAATTCCCGGTGGCAGACGACCGTGGGGTGCTGACAGCAGCGGGCGTGGACCCGAAAGCCACTTCGTTTGTGATTTGGACCACTACCACCTGGACTTTGCCGGCCAACTTGGCAATTTGCCTGGGCCCGACTTTCACCTATCAGGTGGTGCGTTGCGGCGAAGAAAACTACATTTTGGCCGAAGCGCTGACCGAAGAAACCATGGCGGCTGCCGGCATTACCGACTACACGGTGCTGGCCACCTTTACCGGTGCCGAACTGGAATTGATGACAGCGCACCATCCGTTCTTGGATCGGGAATCGCTGGTGATTGTGGGCGACCATGTAACGCTGGAAAGCGGTACCGGTTGCGTGCATACAGCGCCCGGCCACGGTGTGGACGACTTTAATGTTTGCAAGAAATACGAACAAATCGGCATGGTGGTGCCGGTGAACAGCGAAGGCCGCATGACAGAAGAAGCCGGCCCGATTTGCGCCGGTATGACCACCAACGAAGCCAACAAAGCGATCGCGGTGCACATGGACAAAACCGGTTCGTTGCTGGCAATGAAGAAAATTGTTCACCAATATCCGCACTGCTGGCGTTGCAAGCAGCCGGTGTTGTTTCGTGCAACCGACCAATGGTTCTGCTCGGTAGACAGCTTTAAAGACGACGCGGTGCGTGCCATTCGCGATGTGAAGTGGATGCCCGCGTGGGGCGAAGACCGCATTGCGTCGATGGTGCGTGAACGCAGCGACTGGTGCATTTCCCGCCAGCGGCTGTGGGGCGTTCCGATTCCGATTTTCTATTGCGAAGACTGTGGCGAGCCGATTATTGATGCCGACTTTATCCATGCGGTGTCGGAACTGTTCCGCCGTGAAGGGTCCAATGGCTGGTACACGCACGAGGCCGACGAGATTGTGCCGGCCGGCGCCACCTGTCCGCATTGCGGTGGGCACCACTTCCGCAAAGAAAGCGACATCATGGATGTGTGGTTCGATTCCGGTTCTTCCCATGCGGCGGTGCTGCAAGAGCGGCCGGAACTGTCGTGGCCGGCGGATTTGTACATGGAAGGCGCCGACCAATACCGCGGCTGGTTCCAGTCGTCGTTGCTGACTTCGGTGGCCTGCACGGGCAAAGCCCCCTACAAAGCGGTGCTAACGCACGGCTGGGTGGTGGATGGCGAAGGCAAAGCCATGCACAAGTCGCTGGGCAATGCCATTTCGCCCGACGAAGTGATTAAAACCTACGGCGCGGAAATTCTGCGTTTGTGGGTGGCATCGCTGGACTACCGCGTGGATGTGCGTCTGTCCAAGGATATTTTGAAACAACTGTCCGAAGCGTATCGCAAGGTGCGCAATACAGCCCGCTACATCTTGGGAAACCTGCACGACTTCAACCCGAACACCGACTGTGTGAACGACAGCGAGTTGCAGGAAATCGATCGTTGGGCCCTGATGCGGTTGCAGCAGGTGACTGACGAAGTTCACAAAGCCTATGATACCTATGAGTTCCACGATGCGTTTTATGCCATTCATCACTACTGCGTGGTGGATTTGTCCAATTTCTATTTGGATGTGCTGAAAGACCGGCTGTATATTGAAGCGGCCGACGGCACGCTGCGCCGTGCCGCGCAAACAGCGATTTACCGCATTTTGAACACCCTGGCACGGTTGTTGGCGCCGATTTTGGCGTTTACTGCCGAGGAAATCTGGTCGTTCCTGCCGCACACGGTGGGCGAGGATGCCCGTTCGGTGATGCTCAACGACATGCCGAAGGCCTGCCTGAACGAAGACACGGCGTTTGCCGCACGGTGGGAGCAAATTCATGCCATTCGCGACGATGTGCAAAAGGCACTGGAAAATGCACGCAATGCCAAGCTCATCGGCAGTTCGCTGGAAGCCAAGGTAACCTTGCATTGCAGCGAAGCTCTGTTGCCGTTTGTGCAGTCGATGGAAGCACTGTGGCCCACCGTGCTGATTGTGTCGCAGGTGGCCGTGTGCGGTGACGGTACCGGCACATTCACCGGCGAAGTGGCCGGGCTGTCGGTGTCGATTGCCCATGCCGACGGTGGCAAATGCTGCCGCTGCTGGACATACAGCGAAAGCGTGAAAGACGAGGGCGAGCATGCCGGTTTGTGCGCACGCTGTGCCGCATTGTTAAAATAAGCAACGAAGAATAAGGAGGTCAGGATATGTTCCAATGCCTGGTCATCGCCGTGACAGCGGTATTGGTGGGCTTGGACCAGCTCACCAAATGGCTGGCGGTTGTCTATTTGAAAAACGGAGAGCCGTTGGTGCTGATTCCGAAGATTCTCCAACTGTCCTACACCGAAAACGAAGGAGCCGCGTTTGGCATGCTGGAAGGCGGGCGCTGGTTCTTTGTGGCGCTAACCGCCATCATCATGATTGCGTTGAGCCTGTTTGTGCTGTGTGGGCGATTCCGCTGTTATCGCATGTTTAACATCAGCGCCGTTTTGATTTTGGCCGGCGGTATCGGCAATTTGATCGACCGCGTGGTGCAAGGCTATGTGGTGGATATGATAGAGGTAACACTGGTGAGTTTTCCGCTGTTTAATGTGGCGGATTGTTGCGTGGTTATCGGTTCGGTGCTGTTGCTGATTTTCTTTTTGTTCTTCTACGAAGACAAGACACCGACGGAGGTGCCGCATGAAAACATCAATCACCGTTCCGCCTGATGCGGAAGGTGCCCGTGCCGACAGCTTTTTGGCTTTGGCCATGGCGGTGACCCGTTCGGTGGCGCAACGCTGGCTGGAACAGGGATGCGTAGTAGCAGCCGATGGGCGCGTGCCTGCCAAAAGTGAACGCTTGGCGGCCGGCACGGTGTTGGCGGTGTCGCCGCCCGATCCCATTCCGTGCGAAGCGCAGCCACAGGATATTCCGCTGGACATTGTGTATGAAGATGCCGATTTGCTGGTGGTGAACAAGCCGAAAGGCATGGTGGTGCACCCCGCCGCCGGCAATCCCGACGGCACCTTGGTGAATGCGCTGTTGGCGCATTGCCCGCAGGGATTGTCGGGAATTAACGGCGTGATGCGGCCGGGAATTGTACACCGCATCGATAAAGACACCAGCGGGTTGTTGATGGTGGCCAAAAACGATGCGGCACACCAAGGGCTGGCCGCCCAAATCAAAGACCATAGTTTCAGCCGCGAATACGAAGCGGTGATTGTGGGGCACTTAAAGCAGGCGGAAGGCGCGGTGGATGCCCCCATTGGGCGGCACCCGGTGCATCGCAAAAAAATGGCGGTAACCGAAAAAAACAGCAAACACGCGGTGACACACTACCGCGTGCTGGAAGAATTCCCCGGCTATTCCCATGTGCGGCTTTGCTTGGAAACGGGGCGCACGCACCAAATTCGGGTGCACATGGCCTATTTGGGGCACCCGGTGGCGGGCGATACCGTGTATGGCGCGGCGGCCGACGGTCTGCAAGGGCAATGCCTGCATGCGCGGCACATTGGGTTTCGGCACCCCGTAACCGGCGAATGGCTGGAATTCGACAGCCCGTTGCCTGAATATTTTGAAGCGTTTTTGCATCGGATTCGCACTTGAAAACAAAAACAAAAAGCTCCTCGCTTGGCCAAGCGAGGAGCTTTTTTGCACAACATAAAGGCGTTTTTATATGGCTTCGCCGCGGTGGGCTTCCACAAAATCAACAATGGGTTGCGGGTTGTCCAACCCGTGGGGGTGGTGTTCCACCATGGATTTGCAAATTACTTGAATGGTGCCGCCGTGGGCGCGATAGTAGTCTTCCAGCACGCCGCCGTTTTCGCGGTAGATCACCACCGGGTCGGCGTTGCCGTAGAGCATGATCACCGGAATGTGATGTTCCACCAAGGGGGCCATGTTATCGATGGGACTGTTGCGGAAGGTGACCAACGCCGACCGACTGCAACGGTAGGTGTCGGTGATTTCGCGCACAAAGCGGTCCAATGCCTGGTCGCGCATGTTGCCCATGCCAACCATGCTCAGAATGTTCATAACCGGTGCATCGAGATAGAGCACATCGATGAGTTCGGGATAGGCTTCGGCCAAACGGGTGGCCATGAGGCCGCCGCAGCTCATGCCCACGGCAACCCCGCGGGGGTTTAGCTGATAGGTTGCCGCCACATGGCGCAGGAACCGAGCCGACAGTTCCACTTCGCTGTCGGGTGCCCAGCGTGTGGCGTGATCCACAAAACACACATGATAGCCGCGTTGCACCATGGCTTCTTCAAAATTGGGAAAGGCATCGAAATATTCGGCTTTCCAAACCCAGCAGCCGTTGGCCGGAACGGTGGGGTGCACCACCGCGGCGCGGCGGCCTTCGAACACAAATTCATCCATGCGGGCATTTTCAAACATAGCGCATTTCCTTTCCTGCTTTTTCACTTTGTATTATAACACGGCGGCGTCGGTTGTCAAGAGGGTGCGAGCCCCAACGCCACGCGGCCGCAAAACCGTTTAAGCCACCCCGGACTAGGGCAACAGGCGGGCCAAAACGGCGTTGGACACCAAAAAGCCCCGGCGGGTGAGACGAATGCCGTTGCTGTCGCACTGTATTAAAGAGGATGGCAAGGCGGCAGCGCGGCGGCGCCACGCGGCGGGAATCGGCGCGCCGAACCGGGCGCGGTAGGCATCTTCGCACAGGCCTTCGGCCAGCCGCAACCGCAGCATGGCATATTCGGCGGGTGAGTTTTCGGGAATGATACTGTCCCCTGCCAATTCGGCGGTGGGTTGGTCGCCACGGAGAAACGCGGAAAGCGAGCGCGGATAGGCAAACCGCTTCCCACGCCAAAACGAATGAGCCGAGGGGCCGATGCCGAGATACGGGCCGAGATTCCAATAGTTGGTGTTGTGCCGGCTTTCGTATCCGGCGCGGGCAAAATTGGAAATTTCGTATTGCCGATACCCGTGAGATTCCAAGGCGTCGGCCGTGGCAAGATACAATTCGGCCGTTTCGTCTTCGTCGGGCAACGGGGGCGGAGCGGCACCGAAAGGCGTGTCTTCTTCCAATTTCAGTAGATAGGCAGACACATGAGTGGCCCCCAGCGTGGCACAACGGTCGGCCGCGGCACGCACATCGGCCGCGGTTTGCGAGGGAGTGCCCAGCATGATATCCAAAGACAGGTTGGTAATGCCGGCGGCGTGGGCGGCACGCACGGCACAGTCGGTTTGAGCAACGGTGTGGCGGCGCCCCAATGTGTGCAGTTGCGGGTTGTTCACCGCTTGCATACCGAGCGACACGCGATTGCCGCCCGCGGAGGCGAACGCGGCGAACACGTCGTCCAAACGGTCGCCGGGGTTGGCTTCCATGGTGATTTCCGCGGTGTCGGGTACGGCAAAAGCACGGCGCGCTTCGGAAACAATGCGGGCAATCCGCTGCCCGCCCAGCAGCGAGGGCGTGCCGCCGCCGAGGTAGAGCGTGTCGGCGGGCGTTTGCGCCGTGTCGGCCCAGCGGTGAACGGCGGCGCACAATGCGTCGGTGTAGGCATCCCATTGCAGGGGCGTGCTCACCAGCGAATAGAAATCACAATAGGGACATTTGGACGCGCAAAAAGGAATGTGCAAATACAACCCGAGGGGCATGGCGGTACCTCCATGAAACAGAAAGAAAAAAGCCGCAGACGCGGCTTTTGTTCGGTGGGATTATTCTTCGGTGTCGAAGAATTTGTTGTGGACGGCAAGCACGGCGCGGTCGGCGTCTTTGCGGTCGATCAACACGGAAATTTTGATTTCGCTGGTGGAGATGGTTTGAATGTTGATGTTGGCATCCGACAGCGCTTCAAACATTTTGGCGGCCACGCCTTCGTGCGTTTCCATGCCGGCACCGACAATGGATACCTTGGCCAAATCGGTGTCGCACGACACTTTTTTGGCGCCCAGGCGTTCGCAATACTCACGCAGGGCGTTGGCGGCTTTTTCACCGTCTTGTTCCGGCACGGTGAACGACAAATCCTTGGTGCCGTCGCGGCCGACCGATTGCAAAATAATATCCACATTCACATGGGCTTGCGCTATCATGGAGAACAGCTTGAACGCGATGCCGGGCGAGTCGGGCAGGCCGACAACTTCGATTCGGGCGATGCTGGTGTCTTTGGCGACACCGGTGATTAACATTTTTTCCACATTGGTAACCTCCTTAACTTTGGTGCCGGGTGCTTTAACCAGACTGGACAGAACTTCCAGTTCAATGCCGTATTTCTTTGCCATTTCCACCGACCGGTTGTTGAGAACCTGAGCACCCAGCGTGGCCAGTTCCAACATTTCGTCGTGGGTGATTTCGTCCAACTTGCGGGCGCCGGGCACCTTGCGCGGGTCGGCGGTGTACACGCCTTCCACATCGGTGTAGATTTGGCACAAGTCGGCATGCATGGACGCGGCAATGGCCACCGCGCTGGTATCGGACCCGCCGCGGCCCAGGGTGGTGATGTCGTCGTACTTGTTGAGCCCCTGGAACCCGGCCACAATCACAATGCGCTTTTTATCCAGCTCGGCGCGGATGCGCTCGCCGTTCACCTTTTTGATGCGCGCGGCCGAATATTTGGAATTGGTGCGGAACCCCGCCTGCCAGCCCAGCAGCGAAATGGCGGGGCACCCCAGCTTTTCGCAGGCCATGGCCAACAGCGAAATGGAAATCTGCTCGCCCGAAGCCAACAGCATATCCATTTCGCGCTTGTTGGCTTGCGGGTCGATTTCCCGCGCTTTTTCAATCAAATCGTCGGTGGTGTCGCCCTGCGCGGATACCACCACCACCACTTCGTTGCCTTGGCGGTAGGTATCGGTGACAATGCGGGCCACATTCATCACCCGCTCGGCGTTGGCGACAGAGCTGCCGCCGAATTTCTGCACAATCAACATGGAAATTCCTCCTTACAAATTGACAATACGCAAACGGCTAACCGGTTCGGTGCCGGCCAGCGCGGCCAAACGGCTGTTCAGTTCGCGGCCGGACAAAGCGGCGGTGCGAACAGCCACGGTGCCCGCGGGGAGCGCGTGGTTGGGCAGGGGAGCCACCTCGCCCAGTGCGTCGCGCAGGCGGTTGAGCAAGGCCACCGTATCGTCGGTGACAAAGCGGAGCAACCAGTTATAGGGTTCGTCGGCGGCGTCCAGCACCAAATCGGGGTTGCCGCTTTCCCAAAACAGCGTTTTGCGGGTTTCCAAATGCTTGGCTTCGTCGATCACATCGGCCACCACAGCCGACGCGGTGGGCAACTTGCCGGCACCGCGGCCATAGAACAACACATCGCCGATGGCGTTGCCGCGCACCAAAATGCCGTTGAATACATCGTTCACATCGGCCAGCAGGCTGCTTTTGGGCACCAGCATGGGTGCCACCAGGCAGTGCAGGCGGTCGCCGTGCCGATGCACACGGCCAATGAGCTTGATTACACAATGCAAAGCGCCGGCGCAAGCCACATCGTCACGCGTGACGGCGGTGATGCCTTCGGTGTGAACCTGCTGCGGATACACATGCTTGCCAAACGCCAGCGAAGCCAAAATGCAAATTTTGCGGCAGGCATCGTGCCCTTCCACATCGGCGGCGGGGTTGCGTTCGGCATAGCCGCGCGCCTGCGCTTCGGCCAAGGCTTCGTCGAATGTCATGCCGTGTTCCACCATGCCGGTGAGCATGAAGTTGGTGGTGCCGTTGAGAATACCGGCAATTTCGCACACTTCGTTGGCGGCCAGGCATTGGTCGAGAGGGCGAAGAATGGGAACGCCGCCGCCCACGCTGGCTTCGAACATGAAATTCAGGTTGCGTTCGCGGGCAATGGCCAGCAGTTCGTCGCCGCAAGAGGCCACCAGCTCTTTGTTGGAAGTGACCACGCTTTTTCCCGCCAGCAGGCAGGCTTTCACATAGTCATAGGCCGGATGCAGGCCGCCCATGGTTTCCA
>CAYMDU010000016.1:0-24640 GCA_964389495.1 uncultured Eubacteriales bacterium | reverse complement strand
AAGTTTGCCGAATACTACTATCCCGATCAGTTGGATCACCTGTCTTCCTGCAAATCGCCTCAACAGATGACCGGTGCTGTCATTAAAACATACTATGCGCAAAAGATGGGCATTGACGCCAAAAACATTTATCATGTTTCCGTTATGCCCTGCACCGCCAAGAAATTCGAAATCGGCCGTGACGACGAAAACGCTGCCGGCGTTCCCGATGTGGATGCCGTTATCACCACCCGTGAGTTGGCCCGCATGATCGAACGCGCCGGCCTGAAATTCGACCTGCTGCCCGATGAAGAATTCGATGCGCCTTTGGGCGAAGACACCGGCGCTGCTGTCATCTTCGGTGCCACCGGCGGTGTTATGGAAGCGGCTTTGCGCACAGCCAACGATTGGCTCACCGGTAAAGACAACGCCGATGTGGATTTCCACGAAGTTCGCGGCATGGACGGCTTGAAAGAAGCCACCTACACCATTGCCGGCATGGAAATCAAAGTGGCGGTTGCCAGCGGCATCGCCAGCGCCAACTATGTGATGAACATGATTCAAAGCGGTACTGCTCCGTGGCATTTTGTGGAAATCATGTGCTGCCCCGGCGGCTGCATCAACGGTGGCGGCCAGCCCATTCAACCGGCCTCGGTTCGCAATTTCACCGATTTGAAATCCCTGCGTGCCAAAGCCCTGTACGACCAAGACGCCGGCATGGCTCTCCGCAAATCGCACGAATCCCCGATCATCAAAAAGCTGTACGAGGAATTCTTCGACGATGGATTTGGCGGTCACAAAGCACACCATTGCTTGCACACCACCTATGTCGCTCGCAAAAAATTCCAATAAGTTCGGTTCCTGCCCCGCTTGCCCACCTCGGTGCGCAAGCGGGGTTTTTGCGCAAAAAGCCCACCGGCATCACCGGTGGGCTTTCTCACACTTGCCATGCAAAACAAGGCGTTTCTTTGGTTTTACTGTTTCCGCAACAGCCACACTTGCATGTCGCTTTCGCCGCGATTGGCAAAAGCATAATACGGAATCAAAGTCAGCGGCACGGTTTCATACGCTTCGTCCGCTTCGTAGTACAGGCTTTCCGTTTCTCTGGGGCGATAGGCCTCGGTTTTCAAAACAGGCAGCAACAACTCACTGGCTTCCACGCGGAATTCCGAACGAATATCCACCGCCACGCTCTTCACATCGGCACCGTTATCCACGCCTTCGGCACAGTAAACCACCGGCCCGCGCATCACCGCCACCCGACCGGCATCGGCATGTACACGGCGATTGGCCGCTATCAGCTTCACCGGCATATCCAATTCCAGCTCCACCGTGTCGTTCCCGTTCAGCGAAACATAGGCATATCCGTTTTTCAAAGTATAATCACGGTTCATGCGGAAGTGCTTGCACCATCCGGGAATACGGAGTGCCAGGTACGCTTTGTCGGATGCGCATGTCACTTGGATTTTGCCGTTTTCGGGGTAGGCGGTTTTTTGCGTGATTTTCACGCCGCCGCAAGTGGCTTGCGACTCCATATATTGATGAACATACACCGTGTTCTCATCATACCCATAGGCAAACCGCGCCACCGATGCCACAAATCGCAGAATGTTGGGCGGGCAGCAAGAGCACTCAAACACTTCCATACGCTGAGTAATCGGAAGCCGCTCTTTTTCCAAAGTGGAGGTGTTCACATTGTTAAAATCTATATCAATTTCCAAGGGGTTTTCATAAAAGAAAGCATCGCCTTTTAACGAAACACCCGACAAAACGCCGTTGTACATGGCTCTTTCCACTGCATCGGCATAACGAGAATCGGCGCCGAACTGCAACATACGGTTGGCAAACATGGTCATCGCTATGGCGGCGCAAGTTTCGGCATACGCCGTGCGGTTCGGCAAATCGTAGTCCACGGTAAACGATTCTCCGATATGCGTGGACCCAACACCGCCGGTAATGTACATCCGCTTGTTCACAATGTTGTTAAACACCCGCTCGCAAGCCTGTTTCAGTTCCTTGTCGCCGTACTCACAGGCAACATCGGCCGCACCGCACATCAAATACAACGCCCGCACCGCATGGCCTTCGGCGGTTTGGCGGTCTTTCATCGGCATCTCATCCTGGTTGGTATACAGGGTGGTTCCGTCCATTTGCTCTTCGGGATGCTCGCCGTGTTCGTCAATAAAATACTTGGCAAGATCGGCATAGCGCTTTTCGCCGGTGGCCTTGTACAGCCGCATGAGCGCCAGCTCCAATTCGGGATGCCCCGGCGTGGTGAACGCCGCGCTCTTTTCACGCTTAAACACTTTTTCAATGTAATCGGCATAGCGACACATGGCTTTCAGGAACCGGTCTTTCCCCGTGACTTCGTAATACGCCACGGCCGCTTCCATCAAATGGCCCGCACAGTAGAGCTCGTGGCAATTCCGATTGCGGAACTTTTCCTCTTGATCGGTCACCAGATAATGGCTGTTAAAATAGCCGTTTTCATCGCTGTTGTTCACAATGCAATCAATCGCCTGTTCCACAATGTCCGCGACAGCTTCGTCATTTTCGGAGTGAAGCAGATACGCCGCGCCTTCCAACCACTTTGCCACATCGGAATCCCAAAAAATATCCGGTTTGTTCGGTTCGCCCTCTTGCCATTGGCAAGCCAAGGCATCAAACCGATGTGTCTTTTTGAACTGATTGTACACCGCGGGAAGGGTGACGCGGCGGTTTCTCTCCTGGCGGATTTTCCAATAACCGCCCGTGATTTCAACATCCGAAAACTCGATGTTCTTCATTTTCCTGCTTCCTTTCAAATCGGGATTGATTTATTTTTAAAAATCGTTTATACTTAATATATAACTCAAAATCCCCCAATCTTCAATAGAAAAATACAGCGAAAAAGTGAGAAAATCCGATATGATTGCATTAGAAAACGGAACCTACTTTTCCTACGACATGATTGGCGAATTTCATTCTTCCGGCGAGTGGATTCATCCCCAAAGAACCATCGAGAGTTACGAACTGATTTTTGTCCTCGAAGGCACCGTCTACATTGCGGAAGAAAACCAAACCTATGCACTTCAAAAAAATCAACTGCTGCTTTTGGAACCGCACAAAGTGCACCGCGGATACCAAACCGTCACCGAGCCCACCGCCTTTTATTGGTTCCATTTTTTCACCGATTTGGAACTGCCGGTGAAAAGCGTTTCGGAGGGGGATCTGTATGAAATCAAGCACCTGTTAAAACGGCTGCTTCACCTTTCCAACACACCGGCCTATTCCGGCAACGCCGCCGATGCGCTGGGCTACCTGATTTGGGAAGAACTCAACCGTCTTTCCAACGAAATCACCCTGTCCAATCGGGCGTTGTCATCGGAAATTGCCGAATACATTCGCAACCATTCCAAATCCGGAATCACCGTGGCGGATGTTGCCCGTCATGTTGGATACAACGCCGACTATCTTGGCAAATATTTCAAGCAAGTTCAAGGAATCGGGCTCAAAGACTACTTGATCATGCAACGAATCAAAGCCGCCAAAGATTATCTTCTCACCAGCAACATGAGCATCAAACAAATAGCCAACGAACTGGGCTATCACGACGAAAACCTGTTCATTAAATTTTTCACCTATCACGAAAAAATCAGCCCTTCGGCTTTCCGCAATAAATACAGCAACACCCACATCAACCACCGCTGATTTTTCTTTGCTTGCGCATCAAAGTCCCTTGTTCGGCCACTGAGCAACACAAAAGCCATCCTTTCCTGTGAAAGGATGGCTTTGCTCAATCCGCTGTTTATTCGTCGTGCAGCAACCGTTTCATCAAATCGGACGCAACCGGCACCACCCGTTTGGCCGATGCGGCTGTCTTTTCATCAAAGCATGGCACGCCGCTGTTTACTTTCTCAGTGCTGCGATACAGCAAATACGGCACCGGCTCCGAAGAGTGAGTGCGGGTTAGCAGCGGTGTGGGATGATCCGGCATAATCAGCACCGATACTTCGTCGATGCCTTTCATTTCTTCCAGCAGGGGCGCCAGCACTTGCCTGTCGATTTCTTCAATGGCGCGCACTTTGTTTTCCGCTTCGCCGCGATGCCCACATTCGTCTGGAGCTTCCAGGTGAATATACACCAAATCACACCCGGTTTTCAGGGCGTCCACCGCCGCTTCGCGCTTGCCGACAAAGTTGGTGTCAATGTAGCCCGTGGCCCCTTCCACTTCGCACAACCGCATACCCGTCAGGCGGGCAATGCCCTTCAAAAGATCCACCGCCGACACCATGGCTCCCTTCACGCCAAACCGTTCTTCGAAATTTTGAAGCTGCGGCCGTTTGCCGTGCCCCCACAGCCAAATGGAGGTGGCCGGGTTTTGCCCCGCTTGACGCCGACGGACATTCACCGGATGGTCGCGCAAAATTGCCTCGCTTTTCTTCATCAAATCCAGCAGCGGTTGAGCCGCCGGATGCTGCGGCAAATACGGGCCCACAACCTGCCCGGAAATATCGTGCGGCGGTGTCAGCTTGCCAATCTCCATGGTGCCTCCGTGCCAAACCAGGCAGTGGCGATAGGCGGTTCCCGTGTAAAAATCAAAATTGCCGCCACCGAGTGCCGCCTGAACCGATGTCACAATGGCATCCGCTTCGGCTGTGTGAATATCACCTGCGCAGTAATCCACCATGGTTTTGGATTCGTAGGCGCCGCCGTCCGACAGTGTCACCAAATTGCAACGAATGGCCACATCGTCCTCTTTCAAATCAATGCCGATATTGGCTGCCTCCAACGGTGAACGACCGGTATAGCAGTCCTGCGGACGGTAACCCAGCACCGACAAATTGGCCACATCGCTTCCGGGAGATAACCCCTCGGGCACCGTGTAGGCCATCCCCACTTCCGATTGGGCAGCCAGTGCATCCATACACGGCTTGTAGGCTACCTCCATCGGCGTTTTTCCCTGCAAGGCATCGCACGGCAAATCTGCCATACCGTCGCATAACAAAACAACATATTTCATTGCAATCTCCCCTTTGCTTTCCAGTATAGCAGATGACACGCCGAATTTCAATTTTTTTGTCCGAAATTATGCGGATTTTTTTGAGGAAATCATTGCAAAAAACTCCGGTTTGCGCTATACTATATATAATTTGATTATTGTGGGGACAAGCGGTTGTCCGTTCCGCTTCCTGCCATCAAGAAAAGAGGTCGTCTTAGTGCAAACAGAAAATCTGCTCAAAGATGCCGGCATGACCGTGCTCATCGGTTTGGTCGTTGTCTTTGCCGTTCTCCTCATCCTCACCTTCATTTTCTGGCTGTTCGGCAAAATTGTCGGTTCCGGCCAATCAGAAAAGCCGGCCAAACCCGCCCAGCCGGCACCAACAGCATCCGCACCGGCTGCCGCAGCGCGTGCCGCTGCTCCCATTGTGGAAGACAACGTGCCGGACGAAGTGGTGGCTGTCATCGCCGCCGCTGTTGCCGCCATGTCCACCGGCGCCACGCGCTATGCTGTGCGCCGCATCAGCGCTTCCCGTTCTCAGGGAACACGCTCGGTTTGGGCAGCTGCCGGCCTTTCGGACAACACGCAACCGTTTTAAAAGGAGGTCGTTTCTGGTATGAGTTTGTGGGAAGCTATTGTTCAAATCTGGGAAGAATCCGGCTTTAAGCAGTTGTTCAATTTTGAAAACGGCGGCTGGAAAAACCTCATCATGATCGGGATTGCCTGTGTGCTCATGTATTTGGCCATCAAAAAGGGCTACGAACCGCTGCTGCTGTTGCCCATCGCATTCGGCATGTTGCTGGTGAACCTGCCGCTGGCCGGCATCATGGATCCGCAGCAAAATTCGCTTGTTCCCTTAACAGCCGAAGAATTGCAACAGTACGCACAGGGGATTTTCGCACAGAACTATCCCATTTTCGAAGATGCCAACGGCATGCTGTACTGGCAGCATTTCGAACAGGGCGGCTTGTTCTGGTATTTGTATCAAGGCGTGAAATTCGGCATCTATCCGCCGCTGATTTTCCTTGGCATCGGTTGCATGACCGATTTCGGTCCCCTGATTTCCAATCCCAAAAGCTTTTTGCTGGGTGCTGCGGCACAGCTGGGCATTTTCGTCACCTTCTTCGGCGCGCGCGCTTTGGGCTTGCTTCCCTTTGCCGAAGAATGGAACATTCTTTTCACCAATCAAGAAGCCGCTTCCATTGCTATCATCGGCGGTGCCGACGGTCCCACCGCCATCTATCTCACATCCAAATTAGCACCACATCTGTTGGGCGCCATTGCCATTGCGGCCTATTCCTACATGGCACTGGTTCCGATCATTCAACCGCCCATCATGCACGCGCTAACCACCAAAAAAGAGCGCTCGGTTGTCATGACCCAGTTGCGCACCGTTTCCAAAACCGAAAAGATTTTGTTCCCCATTTTCGTAACGGCCATTTGTGTGTTGTTGCTTCCCAGCGCTGCCCCGCTGATTGGTATGCTGATGTTGGGTAACCTGTTCCGCGAAAGCGGTGTGGTGGAGCGTTTGAGCAAAACCGCGCAAAACGAGCTCATGAACATCATCACCATCATGCTCGGCGTCACCGTGGGCGCCACCGCCAACGCCAACTCGTTCCTGCAAACCAAAACCCTGCTCATCATCTGTTTGGGCCTTATCGCGTTCTCCATGGGCACCGCCGGCGGCGTGCTGCTTGGCAAGCTCATGTATCTCCTAACCGGCGGCAAGGTCAACCCGCTGATCGGTTCGGCCGGCGTTTCGGCTGTGCCGATGGCCGCCCGCGTTGCTCAAAAAGAAGGCCAAAAAGAAAACCCCGGCAACTTCCTGCTGATGCACGCCATGGGGCCGAATGTGGCCGGCGTTATCGGTTCTGCCGTGGCAGCCGGTGTTCTGCTCACCTTGTTTGGCTGATTTGTTACACAATTTCAACGGCGGGGGCATTTCCCCGCCGTTCTTTTTTCAGGAGGATGTATGGACACTCACGACTACTTGGAACAGCGCCGCCGTGCGTTGGAACGGATATTTTCGCGCATGAACGCACCCCAACAGCAAGCGGTGTTCCAAACCGAAGGGCCTGTTCTTATTTTGGCCGGTGCCGGCAGTGGGAAAACCACCGTTCTTGTGAACCGCATTGCCAATTTGGTGCGTTTCGGAAACGCCTACCACAGCACCGATATCCCGCCTTTTTTGCCGGATAATGCCCCCGCCCTTCTTCGGCAATTGGCCGACGGCACTTCCTCCCTGTCCGATAGCGAAATCAACACCCTGTGTGCGGTGAACCCATGCCCCGCTTGGCGTATTCTCGCCATCACCTTCACCAACAAAGCTGCCGGCGAATTAAAAGAACGCCTGGAAACCATGCTGGGAGATGACGGGCGGCAAGTGGTTGCCGGCACCTTCCACGCATTCTGTGCTCGCGTGTTGCGGCAAGACGGCGCGGCTTTGGGCTATTCTTCGCATTTCACCATCTACGACACCGACGACAGCCGCCGCTTAATAAAAGACTGCATGAAAACACTGGGCATCGACGAACGCGCCCTCGGCCACAAAGCCATTCTCGGTGAAATCAGCCGTGCCAAAGACGAACTGCTGTCACCGGAGGAGTTTGCCGTGCAAGCCGGCAACGACCATCGGCTGAAATTGGTGGCCAACTGCTACCGCCTGTACCAAAAACGCCTGCGCGAAGCCGACGCCATGGATTTTGACGACCTGCTCACCCGCACCGTCGAACTGTTTGAAACCGAGCCGGCTGTGTTGGAAAAATATCAAAATCGGTTTCGGTATTTCATGATCGACGAATACCAAGACACCAACCACGCACAGTACCGCTTTGTCAGCCTGTTGGCCGAAAAAAGCCGCAACCTTTGCGTGGTGGGCGACGACGACCAAAGTATCTACAAATTCCGCGGCGCTACCATTGAAAACATCTTAAATTTCGAAGAACAGTTTTCCCCCTGCACGGTCATTCGTTTGGAGCAAAACTACCGTTCCACACAAAACATATTGGATGCCGCCAATGCAGTGATTGCCAAAAACACCAACCGCAAATCCAAACGGCTGTGGACACAAAACGGCAAAGGCGATTTGTTGCAACTTCACACACTGGAAAACGAAGACGAAGAAGGCCGGTTCATTGCGCAAACCGTTTTGGACAAAGCAGCCAACGGCTATCACTATCGCGACATGGCAGTTCTCTACCGTGCCAACGCCCAATCCAACGCCATTGAGCGTTCACTCATTAAAAGCGGTATTCCCTACCGCATTTTAGGTGGACATCGCTTTAATGACACCAAGGAAGTGCGCGATGCCATTGCCTACTTGCGTGTCATCAACAATCCGGATGACAGCGTGAGCCTGCGGCGAATCATCAACGAACCGAAACGCGGTATCGGCGACACCACCATGGAAAAAGCCTCCGCTTTGGCCGAAGAGCAAGGCATTTCCCTGTACGAAGTGCTATCGCACGCCGACGAATACGCCGCTCTCAGCCGTGCCGCTTCGCACATTCTTCCGTTTATTCGCACCATGGATTCCTTGCGCGAAACCGCACAGGAAAACACTGTGTCGTTGCATCTGCTCTACATGCAAATGCTGGAAAAAACCGGCTACCTGGCCATGTGGCAACTGGCCGGCCCCACCGAAGAAGACCGCGTGAACAACCTCAACGAATTGGCCTCGTCTCTGCGAAACTACGAAGAAAACAGCGAAGAAGAATTGCCGCAACTTTCGGGCTTTTTGGAAGAAAATGCCCTTATGACCGATGTCGACAACTACGATGCCGGTGCCGATGCGTTGGTACTGATGACCATGCATGCCGCCAAAGGATTGGAATTTCCCGTTGTGTTTCTCCCCGGCTTTGAAGACGGTATTTTCCCCGGCATGCAAACCATGTTTCGCCCGGAAGAATTGGAAGAAGACCGCCGCCTGTGCTATGTGGCCATCACACGCGCCAAGCGGGAACTCTATATTTCCTGTGCCAACAGCCGCATGCTCTATGGCTCCACCACTCGCAACCGGCCGTCCCGCTTTCTTCAAGAAATTCCCGGCACACTGCTGGAACAGCACGGCCACCAAGCCGGCAGCGGTTCCTATCGTTGGTCCTCTGCGGCCGGCGGCTATTCGCAGTCGCACGGCACCTGCGAACACAGCCCCCTCCCGGCCGCCTCATACACCGCATGGTCAAAAACCGAAAAACCGGGCGGCGGCATTTCGGTATCCGGCACCAAAACCCCAGCGGCAACCGAAAATTGGCAAGCCGGCGACCGTGTGCAGCACAAAACATTCGGAGTCGGCTGCATTCAAAGCGTGCAACCCATGGGCAATGACCGGCTTCTAACCATTCAATTTGAGCAAATCGGCACCAAAAAAATCATGGCCACCTTTGCAAAGCTCACCAAACTGTGAACAAATAGCCTCCTATGTCATATGATAGCAATGAAGGTGTCATTCTGTTATGACCACCTCTATCATGCGACATAGGAGGATTCTTTATGGCTGATAATAACAAATATATGTCAGCGGCAAACGGTTGTAAAGAAGCGGTGTGCGTGGATGCCGGCCGTGTTTACGACAGTTGTTCCGACAAGGATTGCCTGGAAGATCTGCGTGTCTTTTTCACCGAGCGCGACCAAATGGTGATTGACCACGCCGTCAGTATCCGTGCCAAAAAAGCCGAAGTCATCAGCACCTACATCGATGTGGAAGCATTGCCGTTTAACCGTGGCTACTATTCCTGCGACATCACTTTCTTTTTCGGTATCACGCTGGAAGTGTATGCAGGGCACGGCACCGGCTGTTGCAACGTGTCCGGCGTAGCCATTTTCCAAAAGAAAGTGATTTTGTTCGGCAGCGAAGGCAATGTCAAAGTGTTCACCAGCGAATTTTCGCCGGAGCAACACGACCGCCAGGAAATGCCCACCCGAAACATGCCGCGTTGCTGCGTGCAAATTGCCGAGCCGGTTGTACTGTCTGCCCGACTGGTGGAAAAATGCGATTGCAACTGCCAATGCGATTGCGCTGCTTCCTGTATTCCCGCCTGCGTATGCGAACGCTACGGCGGCAATTTCGTCGACAACGGAACCGACAAACTGGTTCTGGTTTCGCTGGGAATTTTCACCATCGTACAACTCATCCGCAATGTGCAAATGCTCATGCCCATCTACGATTTTTGCATGCCCGCCAAGGAATGTTGCCCCAACACCGAAAACCCCTGCGATATTTTCAAAAAGATGTGCTTCCCGGTGGATGAATTTTTCCCGCCCAAAAGCGACGATCACTGCAACTGCTAATCAACCGTTACAAAGCGGTCGGCAAGAACCTGTCTTGCCGACCGCTTTTGTTTTTATTCTGCCGATGCCAAACGGCGCACCACTTCACCCGCCAGCATCAATCCCGCCACCGAGGGAACAAACGCCACACTGGCCGGAACACGGCTGTTTGGCATGGCACCTTCGGAGGCTGCCTGAGTGTTCGGCTCTTCGGTTGAGTACAAAACCGGCAAATGAGAAATCCCCCGTTTTCGCAGCTCGCGGCGCATAACACGAGCCAGCGGACACACGGTTGTTTGGGCAATATCGGTGATCACCAGTCGGGAAGGGTCCAGCTTGTTGCCGGTGCCCATGCAACTGATAACCGGCACCTGTGCGGCCAACGCTTTTTCAACAATGGCCAACTTGGCGGTCACCGTATCCACGGCATCCACCACAAAATCAAACACCGAAAAATCGTAGTCTCCGGCATTGTCCGGCATAAAAAAACAACGATGCTCATGAACACAGGCGTTCGGGCGAATATCCCGAATGCGTTGCGCCATCACTTCGGTTTTGTAGCGTCCCACCGTGCTGTGCAACGCCACAATTTGCCGGTTGATGTTGGAAACCGAAACCCGGTCGTGGTCAAACAGATCCAATGTGCCAACACCGCTTCGTGCCAGCGCTTCGGCCACATGGCCACCCACGCCGCCAATGCCAAACACCGCCACCCGCGCGGATTGCAGCCGTTGCATGGCGGGCTCGCCCAACAACTGTGCCGTGCGGGAAAGGGCTTCTTCGCTCATTGTGCGTTGTCCTCGTCGGCCGACTCATCGGCTTCTTCGTCCATCACAATCGGTTCGTCATTTTCTTCGAATTCCACAACCTGTTCCTCCGAAGACTTGCCGAATTTGCGGTGCAACAGCCACAACGAACCACCAATAGCAGCCAATCCGGCCAACACAGGAACCACTTTTTTCATGAAAACTCATCCTTTCTTTTTCACTGTATACTTCAAAGCCTTACGGCTCTATTGCTCACTGGTAACCGACAGGGTAACCCCATCGCTGGTGAATACCACATCGCCGTGAAAGTCGCTGCGGTACACGGTCACACCGTATTCGGCCAATGTATCCAAGGTTTCTTTGTGCGGGTGCCCATAGCTGTTTCCCGCACCGCAGGTAATCACCGCATAGGCAGGCCGAACAGCCGCCACAAATTCCGGGTCAGAAGACGAAGCACTCCCGTGATGCCCGATTTTGATCACATCGGCATCCAGCGGCACGCCGTCCTTCATTAATTGCTTTTCGGCCGCTTTTCCGGCATCGCCCATCAGCAAAAACGCATGGCGTCCAAAAGTCAGCCGGCACACGGCCGAACTGTCGTTATCGTCGCTGTCGTCCAACGGGCTTTTGCCGCTCACCACCGTGAGCACGGCATCGCCAATGGCGCAAACCGTGCCGTATTCGGCCACGGCCGTGTTCACACGATAGTCTTCCAACGCATCCAACAAGTCCTGACACACGCGGGTGGCATCCCGATTTTCAAACACCGAGGCCGGCGACAAAAAGGTTCCGATTTCCACCTGCTGAATCACCTCGTCCATCGAGCCGATATGATCCGCATCCGCGTGTGTGGCAATCACATAATCCAACCGTTCAATTCCCCGCAAGCGTAACGCCCGCAGGATATCGCCGGAATCGTTGTTTTCGCCGGCATCAATCAGCGCACTGTGTTCGCCGCTTTGCAACAAAATGCAGTCGGCATTGCCCACATCCAACACGGTCATGCGCAACTCGTCTTCGGGAACAGAAGATTCTTGAAACCCAAACCACGAAAACAGGGTGTGCCACGAAGGAAGTCCAACCAAATAGGTGCCGTTGTTCACCGTGATCAGTGCCGACAGCACCAGCAAAACCGTTGCCGCCGTTGCTATCACACGGCGGCGCAACCGCAGCAACCGCTTTTTATGTACCGCCACGGGATCACTCCACGGTATCGTCGGCACGCGTCATATTCATTTCCAACCACTGCTGGCGCGTAATCAACACTTGCCGCGGCTTGCTGCCTTCGTGCGGCCCCACAATGCCGCGTTGTTCCATTTCATCGATAATGCGGCCGGCTCTGGCATAGCCCAATCGCAACCGGCGTTGCAACAGCGAGGTGGAGGCCATGCCGGCTTCCACAACCACTTCAATCGCTTGCGGCAACATTTCATCGCCGCCAAGCGACGTATCGTCGCCTTCTTCGGCACCGGTACGGTTCCCGGATTGTTCTGCCGCTTGCGCTTGGCGAATAATCTCCTGCTCAATCGCTTCGTCGTATTGGTGGCTTTCGGTGGTGGATTTCAGGAAGTCCACCACCGACTCCACTTCACGGTTACCCACAAAACATCCTTGCACCCGCATGGGCTTGGAAAAGCCCACCGGCATAAACAGCATGTCGCCCTTGCCCAGCAACTTTTCGGCACCGCCGGTGTCCAAAATGGTGCGCGAGTCCACAGCCGATGCCACTGTCAGTGCCAAGCGCGACGGAATGTTGGCTTTAATCAAGCCGGTAATCACATCCACCGACGGGCGCTGTGTGGCAATCACCAGGTGCATACCGGCTGCACGCGCCATCTGCGCCAGACGACAAATGTTGCTTTCCACTTCGTTTTTGGCCACCATCATCAAATCGGCCAACTCATCAATAATAATCAAAATCTGAGGCAAGCGTTCGCGTGTTTCGTCGTCTTTAATTGCTTCGTTATAGGAAACCATGTCGCGCACATTGGCTTCGGAAAACATTTTGTAGCGACGCAACATCTCGTTCACAGCCCATCCCAACGCACCGGCCGCTTTGCGCGGATCGGTCACCACCGGCACCAGCAAATGCGGAATTCCGTTATAAATTCCGAATTCCACCTGCTTGGGGTCAATCAGCAACAACCGCACCTCGTCGGGGCGTGCGTGGAACAACACACTCTGTATCATGGAATTGGTACAAACCGATTTACCGGAACCGGTGGTACCGGCTATCAGCAAGTGAGGCATTTTGGCCAAATCCGCCAGCACAATCTGCCCACCGATATCTTTTCCCAACGCCACCGTTAAACGGCTTTCGGCATTGCCAAACTCGCGTGACCCAATCAGTTCACGCAGGCACACCGAACCGGCAACACGGTTGGGCACTTCAAAGCCAACCGCCGCTTTGTTGGGAATCGGTGCTTCAATCCGCACTCCCGTGGTGGCCAAACGAAGGGCAATATCGTCTGCCAACCCCGTAATACGGCTGATCTTCACGCCGGCACTGGGCTGCAATTCATAGCGCGTAACCGTCGGTCCGCGGGAAATATCCACCACTTTGGCACTCACACCGAACTCACGAAGCGTTTGTGTCAGTAATTCCGCTGTGGTGCTTTGCTCGCGGGAGGCAGCCGCATCATCCTGCGATTTGGCCTCGTTCAACAGAGAAATCGGCGGGAAACAATAGTCTTCCGTTTTTTTGCCTGCTTCTGTTTTGGTGCCTTCGGGCACCGGGTCGGCCGTTTCTTCGGCCTCCACTTCGGTTTCCGGCTGCACCACAACCACCGGTGTTTCTTCTGTTGGCATCGCAACCGCATCGGCCGCCACTTCGGCCGCCGCTTTTTCCAAGCGTGCCAAAGTATCCGACGATGCTTCTTCCTTCACCGCATTTTCGGCCGAAGCAGAAGCAACCGGTTCGTCATCCAGTTCCACATCAATTGAGCGCTGCCGACGGTGCTGAACACCGGTTTCCATGGCCGTTTCCACCGCCGTTTCCAGCGTTTCTTTGGTTTTACGCACCGGCTTCCACAACGCCGCAAACAATGTGATCAGCGAGGTGCCGGTGATCAGCATCAAGAAAACAAACAACAATAAAATCACAATAATTTTGGCGCCGGTATCGGTGAACAAATACTCCAAAGCATAGCCAATCAGGGCACCCACCGCACCGGTACCATGGTATTCGCCGCCGTCACGGTAGGCCTCTTGCAAGGCTTGCAAAAGCGGAAAGTCGGTGATGTTTTGCCGAAAAATCTGCACCAGGGCACTCAGCATCACAACCACTACCACAATTTGCCACGGCCGCACACGGAAAGTATCTGATTTTTCCAAAGCGGTGATAACCGCCAAGTAGCCGATAAGAACGGGCAAAATGTAGGCCGACAAGCCAAACAGCCCCAACACCAAGGTATGTAGCCAACCCCACAAGTTGCCACCCGGCACCATGGCCAAGCACAAAAGCAGCACCGCACCGGCAAACAGTAATACCGCTTTTGCCTGACGATGTGCGCTTTCCGAAGCTGCTGTTGCCCGCTTTCCGCGCCCGCCTTTTTTGGCGGTGGTGGCTTTGCGGGTGGATTTTCGTTTCTTTTGAGCCACTCCGTGACCCTCCTCACTTTTCACTGTCTATCATTGTGTGCAGTGCCGATAACGCATCGGATAACGACCCCAATTCGTCAATCAGCCCCACCTGCACCGCCGATTCGCCGTCCAGCACCGTGCCCATATCGGTGGCCATTTCGTCGGTATTCAGACACAACTTGGTGAACACCTCGTGCGTGATGTGCGAATGGTCTGTCACAAACCGAATAATTCGCTCCTGCATTCGCTGAAAATGCAAAAACGCCTGCGGAACCCCCAGTACCAGCCCGTTAATGCGCACCGGATGCACTGTCATGGTGGCCGAGGGAGCAATGAACGACCGCTTGGCCGATACCGCCAGCGGCACACCGATGGAATGGCCGCCGCCCAGCACCAACGACACCGTGGGCTTTTTCATGCCGGCAATCAGTTCGGCCAATGCCAGCCCCGCTTCAATATCGCCGCCCACGGTGTTCAGCAAAATCAGCAGCCCTTCAATGTCCCGGCTCTCTTCAATCGCCACCAGTTGCGGCAACACATGTTCGTATTTTGTGGTTTTGTTTTCGCCCGACAACGCATAGTGACCTTCGATTTGGCCAATTACCGTTAGGCAATGAATAACATGGCGGCCGTTGTCGGTGGTTACCGCGCCGTTTTCAATCACATCTTGCAAATCCTGTTGCAACACCTGTGCCGGGCGCTTCTTTTCCGGCTGCCCGTTATCGTTTACCTTGCTCACGTTCATCGCCTCCGGCACTAGTGTGGCCGAAAGCAACCGGTTATATTCAGTGTACCATTTTTTACGGCAAAACGCAAGCCTTTTAGCAAACGCGCAAGCGCTGTATCCCCGTGGTTACGCCCTTGGCCGGATCCACGCTCAGCAACACCGCATCCATGCAACAATCGCCATCGGCCACCGCAAAACGCACCGGCAATTTACCGCGCATTTTTTCAATGGCCAAGTTCGGCCGAATCCCCAACACCGATTGCACCGGCCCCGTCATGCCGATATCGGTGATGAACCCGGTGCCTTGGGGCAAAATCTGTTCGTCGGCGGTTTGCACATGCGTGTGTGTGCCCACCAATGCCGTTATGCGCCCATCGGCATAATAAGCCAATGCTTTTTTCTCCGCCGTGGCCTCGGCGTGAAAATCCACAATACGGCACCGCGGCAATCGCGGGTCGGCCAGCAACGCATCCAATGTTTCAAACGGACACGCCAGCGTGTCCATATACACCTGCCCCATAAGGTTGATCACCGCCACCTGATAGCGGCCTTTGTCAACAATATACACACCGGCACCCGGCGCACTGGCCGGATAATTGGCCGGGCGCACAATCCCGTCTTGGCGCTCCAACACATCGTAGATTTCCCGACGGTGAAACACATGATTGCCACTGGTAATCACATCGGCCCCAAACCGAAACAGCAGTTCGGCCGAAGTGGGCAGCAAGCCGTTTCCGTCGGCGGAATTTTCGCCGTTCACAATACACACATCCACCGCATACTGCCGCTTTACGGCCGGCAACACACGCTCAATTTGGCGGCACCCTGCCGAACCGACCACATCTCCAACGCACAAAATATTCATATTCCTATCTCCCGGAAGCGGTAATACAAACGGTGCCCCTTGCGGGACACCGTTTGAACTGCCAAAACTCACTTTGCATAATCCACAGCACGATTTTCGCGAATAAGATTCACCTTGATCTGACCGGGATAATCCAAATTATCCTCAATTTTCTTGGCAATATCATGCGCCAGCAAGGCCATTTTGTCATCGCTAACCACATCGGGCCGCACCAAAATACGAATTTCGCGCCCGGCCTGAATGGCAAAGGAACGCTCCACACCTTCGAATTCGTTGGCAACTTCTTCCAACTTTTCCAAACGCTTAATGTAATTTTCCAGATTTTCGCGCCGTGCACCGGGACGAGCAGCGGAAATGGCATCGGCTGCCTGCACCAGGCAAGCCACAATTGTGGTAGCTTCCACATCGCCGTGATGCGCATGGATAGCGTGAATCACTGCTTCGCTTTCTTTGTACTTACGGGCAAGGTCCACACCGATTTCAATGTGGGAGCCTTCAATTTCGTGGTCAACCGCCTTGCCGATATCGTGCAACAGGCCGGCACGGCGAGCCACTTCGGGATCGATGCCCAATTCGCTGGCCATGATGCCGGAAAGGAACGCCACTTCCATGGAATGATTCAACACATTTTGCCCATAGCTGGTGCGGTAGCGCAACCGCCCCAGCAACCGAACAAGTTCCGGATGAATACCGCGCAATCCGGTTTCCAAAATGGCGCGCTCACCCTCAGACTTGATAGTGGCTTCCACCTCGCGGCGCGATTTTTCCACCATTTCCTCAATTCGAGCCGGATGAATACGGCCGTCGGAAATTAGGCGTTCCAAGGCCAGCCGGGCAATTTCGCGACGAACCGGATCGAAGCCGGACAACGTGATGGCTTCGGGCGTGTCGTCGATAATCAAATCCACACCGGTTAGCGTTTCGATCATGCGGATGTTGCGCCCTTCGCGCCCGATGATGCGACCTTTCATTTCGTCGTTGGGAAGCGGAACCACCGAAACCGTGGTTTCCGAAACCTGATCGGCCGCCACACGCTGAATGGCATGGGAAATCAAATCACGGGCACGCTGATCGGCTTCTTCTTTCAGCTGCGTTTCGTATTCGTTGATTTTCAGGGCCTTTTCGTGTGTTAATTCGTCCGACAGGCTTTTGAGCAAATAGTCCTTGGCCTGCTCCACTGTGAAGCCGGAAATCCGCTCCAACATTTCAAATTGGCCGCGTTTGATATCTTCCACATCTTGAAGACGCGAATCGATTTCCTTTTGCTTTTTGGCAATGGCTTCTTCTTTCTTTTCGTAGTTTTCGATTTTGTGGTCCAACGATTCTTCTTTTTGCTGAATACGGCGTTCCTGACGCATCACTTCGTTGCGCCGTTCTTTTAATTCACGTTCGGATTCGTTACGCAAACGGTGAATTTCGTCTTTGGCTTCCAGCAATGTTTCTTTCTTTTTGGATTCGGCTTTGCCCTTTGCTTCTTTTAAAATGCGCTCTGCTTCCGCTTCTGCCGACCCGATGGCGGCCTCGGCTGTTTTTTTGCGGTGGGATACACCGGAACGGAAAGCAACAATACCGGCAACAGCGCCGCCAACCAGCAAGCTGCCAACACCGGTGATAATGTAGTACACCAGCACGGGAACGAACACCTCCTATGTTTCGTTTTGATTTCTGTCTTGTATGAAGGCAGTTCTTTCCCCAGTACTACACGGGCACACTATGCGGTTGTATCATCATAAACGCCCGGGCATCGGCAACACGGGCCAAATCAGAAACCAACAAAAGAACTGCACCTGCTTGTATTTAACCAACAGGATACGATTTCACACAGTTGGACCCCCACGATCCAACTGTTAAAAGTATACCACTTTTCCCCGCACCTGTCAAGAAATATTCCGTCGTTTCGCACAAAAAACCGACACGGTTATCCGTGCCGGTTTTACCGATTAGGTATTCATCTTCAACAACGATACTTCCCGTATCCACCGATAATACGGCGTGGCATCCGCGATCGCCGTTTCCACATTCACATAGGTCTTGGCATAAATCAGTAAACCGCCCCGGCAGTACAGCGGCAACTCCACCGCCCACTCCGCCACAAGCGAGAAGCATTGATCACGCAGCGTCGCATACGCCTCGTCGTCGGCTTCTCTCGCTTGCAAAATCAGCCGATTCAAAGCGGCATCGTTCACATCCAGTAGGTAGTTTTCGGCGCCGGTCGGCCGGGTGCCTTCGCCGGAAAAATACAGCGCATACCGGTCGGTTTCCGTGGCCGGCTGTTCCGCACACCACATTTCAATGCGACCGGTGCGAATTCCGCTCCACAGCTCCCCTTCGTTGTTGCGGTCGGCAATGCGAAGCGTGATACCCAACCGTTCCAACGCCTCCTGTGCCTTCACCAGCATGGCATAGGCCGGATGATTCCCCGTGCCGCCGCCGGCCAACTGAATTTCAAAAATCCGTTTTCCGTACAGAGGGGCTGCCACCACCTTGCCGTCCGACACCGTGTATCCCGCTGCTTCCAAAAAGCCAAGTGCTGCCTGTTCTGCCGCGCGGCAACGTTCGTCTTCGGTCATATCGTCGGTATACAGCGGGTTCCCGTTCACATCTGTTGAAAATGTCATGTAGTCTGTGCTACTTGCCGTTTCGGTATAGGGCGATGAAAGCGCCGTTGCCCCTTGCACAAAAAAGTCGGTAATCGAAGCACCGCGATAGGCCGAAAAAATCGTGGCAAACGCTTTTCGCAAGCACCGCGACTGTTCCGAATACGGGTCTGTTCCCACTTTCAATCCGTTGGCATTCAGGCCGATGTACCCATAGGCGGCCGTGTCCACCGTGTCAATCACCAGGGCATCGCCGTTCATCACGCCGCCGTTTACCTTGGCAATCGCCGTGGCGGTTGCTTTGCTGTACACGGTTTCCACCAAATCAACAACCCCGTTTTGCAGCGAAGAAGTCAGCGTGGCATCGTCCACTTTGCGGAACATCACCGTTTTGGTTTGCGGTGTGCCCCGGTAGTAGTTTGCGTTGGCCGCAAAAGTCACACAGTCGCTGCGGTATCCGCGGAACTCATAGGGCCCCGCCCCCATCGGCTCCGAAGTTTTGGCATACACGGCGGTTAAATCGCCTTTTGTCAAGCCATAGCACGGTACTTCGTAATCCAGCAGTTCGGTATTTCCGTAGTAGTGCAACGGTGCAATCGGAATACAAAACGCCGAAAGGGCTGTGCGGTCGGCATGATCCAGCGTTACACACAGCGTGTGGGTGCCGGTTTTTTGAATCCCCTCAATCGAGTCCGCGGTGTCTCCCGTTACCACACCCACTGTCAATTCACTGCTCAATTTTGCTTTCAGCAGTTCCTCAAAATCGTTCTTCACGCGTTCCGAGTTGATGCCTTGATTGGATAAATCATACCCGTAGCGATCCACCATGGCATTGAACAAATCGGTAGCGGTGGCACTGTCAGGCAATCCGGTATATCCCAACCAATCGGCAATGTCTTTCACCGTTTCGCCTTTTCCGTGATACGAAATACCCCAGTTCACAATTTCTTCGGCAAACGCCGCACCGGCCGCGTTGAATGCTGTCCAAAACGCAACGGCTTCGCCGGATGTGTAATGCCCATCCGGCGAACCGGTTGCCGCTGTTTTCGGAGTGTCGGCCAAAATCAACTGCCATTTCGGGGTCACGCCCCGACGATACGCCGACAGCCCGCGAATCGGCAACGAAGCCACCGTGAAGGGACCGTCATAGGTGGGATCGCACAGCACATACAACGAAAACAGCACATCGTCCGCCGTTAGCGGCGTACCGTCGGAAAAGCACAAGTCCTCACGCAAACGAAATTCGTAGTCCACGGTGCCGTCGTCGTGATTAATCACGGTTACATCGGCAGGGCCGGTATATGTATAGTCGGTTCCGTTATAAGCAACGGTTTCGCCCTCGATACCGTTTTGCACCACCTGCCCGGCTCTGTCGGTGGACAACAAATACACCTGTGTCATGTCGGCAACATCGCGGTCACCGGCCGTTGCCGCAAAAAAAGGAGAAAATGTGCCGGTCACATAGGAATACCCCACCGTCAGCGATTCTTTTGTTGGCGTTTCGGACGGCTTTTCGTGGCAACCATACAAGGGCAACAGCCCCACAACCAGTGCCAACGCACCGGCCAACATGCGCTTTTTCAGCATCGCCTTGTCCCCTTTCTCGGTTGTTCGCGGCCACATCGTGCCGCTGCCGCTCTTTTCTTTGCTCATCCTGTTCTTGCAATATACACAGGTAGTATATCACAAAAAGCCCTGCTTGTACACCCCCAATTGCAAAGAACAGTCCGGCGGTTGCCGGACTGTTCCTCTGTCTCACAACGGAATAAACAACAGGGCATCCTTTTCCACCACATCACCGGCAATGTCGTTTTCCAGCCGAATGGCTTCCGGCGATGTGTGCTCGCGCTGTGCCAACTCCCAAACGGAGTCACCAGCCGAAGCGTAACAAACTTTCAAACAACAACCGGCCAGTAATCCGCTTTCGGTATACGGCGCGCTGTCATCGGCTGTCATGCCGGTAATGGCCGTGTATGTTTCCTGCCGGCTCCCCACACGGTGCACCGCCATGGAAACGCGCACATCCATTGTTGCCCCGTTTTGCGTGTAGGTAACCTCCAAAGGCAACACGCACACCTCACCGCAAGCGCTGTTGTCCGGCAGGGTTGCTTCATACGCGGCAGACCGCTCATAGTACGCCACGCAGCCTTCGCCGTCGCGCGTCAGCATGGCTATCAGCAGTTGTCCGCTCAAAACGGTATGTTCCGCATCTGCTTGGCAGGTTGCCGGCAACGGTTCGCACCATACATCAATAATGCCGGCCGTATCACTTTGCGGAAGTTCTTGCGAAAGCGAAACCGTCACTTCGTCGGAACGCACAAATTGCAAATGATCAATCGTCACTTGGCAAGTTTCGGTTTTCAAGGGATAGGCCGTGTGATATGCGTCCGTAATCAGCCGGTACTCCTCGGAACGGTAACAGCATACCGTCACCAACACCTTCACCGACACCGACAGCAATCGGTTTTCCCCGTTTGGATCTTGCATCAGGTGTACCTCACAGTGGAGAATTTCGGCACGGCAATCACAAAGCCGGTCTTCGGACAAACCGTCCACATCCAAAATCAGGCTAAACGGAATTCGATGGGTGCTGTGTGCAACCGTTCCGCTTGCCGCATCGGAAATGCACGCCGTTTGCATAAGCACATCGCCTTTCACCACCGCTTTCCCCGGCATTTGCCGGCAATCGGTCACCACCGCACACGGTTCGCAACGCATCACCGATTCGGCCGCCGTTGGCAATTCCAGCACTTCGTTTAGCGACACCGCTTTTCTTGCGCTTCCCGCCGGAAGCGAACCCGCAACCGTGCAGCCGCGTGTTTGCAGTCCTTCGGTTTCGGCTTGCGTGATGATTTCAACACTCGTTTCCGCTTGCACAATCAAGCGCACACCGAAAGCGCCGTGAATATCCACGCGGCGCGGCCCAACGGCACGGCAGTTCACATAGTTCGTGCGCGCACTCAACAGAATGTTATCGCTGCTTTTCAATTCCTTCACCGTAAACACCGAACTAAACGGTTGCGAACACTCATAGCTTCGCACGCAACGCCGTTCTTCATCCAAATACAGCAACTGCAAATGAACGGTACCGTCTGCCACCACGCGGTCACCGCTGACTTGATGGGACTGCACCGTCGGCTTCATACGGCATTTCAGTATCACCGCGATTTCCGGCAAGTAGTCCGGCAATAAAAAATCGCAATCCAACGGACACTCATTCACATCGTCAAAAACAGTCGTCATTGTTCCTATTCGTCCACAGGTGGTTTGAAGTTCCATTCTTCTCTCTCCTTTTGTTGCGGCTTTTTCTGTAAAAAGCATATGCAACACCCCAAACGGATATGACAAAAAGGCGGAGGGAATCCCCTCCGCCGGCGTTAGGATGCTTCTTCTCTTTTTTTAATACGAAACAGGTGCCGCAGAATGCCTCCGAAAAACCGCGAACTCTTAACCACAACAATCTGCATACAAGCTCCTCCTCCAACTCAGCATCGCAACAGCGAAATGCCGGTCAATACCAGTGCGGCAGCCGCCAAGATGAGGATCAGCCGCGTGGGAAACAGCAGCGCCACCAACAGCCCGGTGCCAAAAGCCGCATAGTAGCCGCCTTGACAGCACTTTCTTCGTTTCATACCTTCACCTCGTCTTGCGTTTCCGCGTCTGTACTAACAGCATATGCCGCGGCCGCCCGTGGGTGCAGAAAAAATCAAAATTTTGTTGTCGCAAACCAACTCCTCACAAACAACAGCCGCCCGGCCTCGGCAGATGAGGCTTTGAGCGGCTGTTGGGGCCTATTTTGTGTTCCACGCTTTTCGCGCTTCGGCCTGCGTGTACATGGCGGTGTAGCTTTCATAGCGCGACACGGGAATAACCCCTGCCTCCACCGCCGCTTTCACCGCACAATCCGGTTCGTGCACATGCGCACATCCGGTAAAGCGGCATCGCCCCAAAAACGGTTGGAACTCCCGAAAACAGTCTTCCAACCGGTCCTTGGCAATCGGATAAATGCGTTCCATATCCAGCGCCGAAAACCCGGCCGTATCCACCAGGTAGCCGCCAAACGGCAACGGCAACAATTCGGCCGAGCGTGTGGTGTGGCGGCCACGCCCCAGCTTTTGGCTGATTTCACCGGTTGCGCGTTGCCACGACGGCTCAATCGCGTTCAGCAGGCTGGATTTCCCCACACCGGAATTGCCCGCCAACGCCGTTACCCGCCCGGCCAGTTGCCCGCACAGCTTCTGCGCCGTTTCCGGTTGCGTCACTGTGACGGTGAAAACGGGAAGTCCCACTTTTTCATAGGTTTCCGCCAACGGTGCCGTATTTTGCAAATCCGATTTGGTAATCACCAAAAGCGGCGCGATGCCGTTGTCTTCGGCAATGGCAATCAGTTTATCCAACAGCAACGGATGCGGCTCCGGTTCGGCTATGGACGCCACCACCGCCAACTGATCCACATTGGCAACCGGCGGCCGAACAAGGCAGTTGCGGCGCGGCAAAATTTGCTGCACCACTCCCGTTTTTTCTTCCGGGTTCACCGTTACCACCACCCGATCCCCCGCCACCGGCGTGAGACCGTCTTTGCGGAAATTGCCGCGCGCACGGCATTCGTATACCGCATCGGCGGCTTCTACATAATAGAAACCGCCGATGCCTTGCCGTATAATTCCTTGCTTTTCCACGCCCATCGTTATGCCTGCTCGCCCGCTGCCACCGTGCTGGTAGTCGATGCCGTTGCGGTGGTGGTTGTGGTTGTGGCAGAAGCGGTTGTGCTGGGAGCCGGCGCGGTTGTTTCGTATTTTGCCAGCACATCTTCATGCCGGTACTGTTCTTCCACCAGGCCCGTTTGCCCGTTCACATTGTATTGGGCATAGTCCATAAACTTATCCGCAGCCGTACCGGTTTTGGCAATTTTCACCGTTACCACATACGACGACGACTGTTCCGACAAAGTGAGCACTTTCACCTTGGCCAAACTGGGCAAAACGCCCGTGGTTGTTTCACGCAATATGCCGTCCACAAACACTTGAATGTCCACCACGGTTTCGCTGTTCGGCAACGGGATTTGCACTTTCACATCCACATACCCGGTGCTGACTTCCAGCTTGATTGCCGTGCCCACCACCGCGGTGGCATTGCCGGTAATACTCTGCTTTAACACCGTGTTGGCCGGCGCCGAAGCAGTGTTCACATAGGTGATGTCGGTTTCTTTGTTCACCACAAAGCCGGCGCTTTCCAACTGCGAAATGGCCTGATCCAGCGAAAGATTCAGCACATCGGGAACCGGAACCGGCTCGGCCGGCGTGGCGCCGGAACTCACCACCATGGTAATTTCCGACCCATACACCAACTCCTGCGGATACTCCGCCGGTGACAGCGAGATCACAAAGTTCTCCTGCACTTCGTCGCTGACATCCAAGGTGTATTTCACTTCAAAGCCGGCATTTCTCAGCGCCGCTTCGGCTTGGTCACGATGCTGCCCCACCACATCGGGGATCCGTTGCATGTTGGGGCCCTTGCTCACTGTCAGTACAATCGTTTTGGTGCCTTTTTTCACCGACAATCCTGCTTCCAGCGATTGATCCAGCACGGTACCGGCCGGTTCTTCGCTGTATTGCTCTTTTTGTTGACCGAATTTGAAATTCTCCATGATTTCGGCATCTTGTGAAATTTCATCCAGTGTCATGCCCACAAAATTCGGAACATCAATTTTGGAACTGTTGCCGCCCTGCCCACCGAGCTTGTCGGACAGCAAAAAGCCGACAAACACCAGGGTGGTAATCACAAAAGCCGCCGCCACCGCGCACAAAACGGGAATCACCGGGAACGGCTTTTTGGTGGCTTCGCCGTCGTGAGAATCTTCGGCACCAACAGCCG
>CAYMDU010000015.1:14871-25066 GCA_964389495.1 uncultured Eubacteriales bacterium | reverse complement strand
TTTAATTTTCAAGGTCCTTGCCATCCCCTCGCGGGACAGCTTTGCTATATTACCATGTTTCGCCCCCATTTGTCAACACCTTTTTTCGCTTTTTTTGCAATCTTCCCAAAATAACAAAATAACAGCCCTTGCCAACGCAAAAGCTGTTGTTTTTGACCACGTTTGGCCGTGCCTACGGCCGACCCGCCTTTTTTTGCGCACAGTTGGCGCAATATCCGTACACCTGCACCACATGGTCTGTGGCCACAAACCCGGAATTCACCGCCATTTGACCCAATTCTTCCATGGGACAGCTCGGCAAATCCTGCATTTTACTGCATTCCCTGCAAATCATATAGTGATGATGCCGCCGATCGGCCGGGCTGAAAAAGCTTTCACCGTTTTCCAAAAAGCCGCGGCACAGTTCACCGCGCTGCACCATGCTTTCCACATTGCGATATACCGTGGACTTGGCCAGCGAGGGACACCGCTTGGCTGCTCGGTCATACAGTTGCGTTGCCGTTAGCGGCGCTTCGGCTTGCAACACATCCAAAATCAGCTGCCGCTGCTTTGTTCGACGCATTTTCTCCATGCTCACGCCGCCTCGGCTTCCGTAACCTCAATTGCATAATCGATAATATCCAGCGTGCTGTCGGTGATTGCCACCAGATTGGGCTTGATGTACAGATTGTGCTCCACGCTCTCATCCGCCGCCACAGTGACATTCTTCAAAGCCGCCTCGGCCGAAGCAATCCGATTCCCTTCACCGTCGCGCAAGGTCACACTCACCTGCTCCACCGACACCGACTTATCTTTTCCGTTAATAAATTCCAGTGTTACCATCAGGCCGTTTTCCTGCGTGTAATACAGTGCAGTCACACCGGATTGCAATTCGCCTTCCACCAGTTCCGGCACTTCGGTTAAATATTTGATTTCTTCGCCGTCGCGAAGTTCCCGTGCCTGTTCTTCGGCCAGTTGCTTTTGATAGTGCTGTTCGGAAATCAGGCCGCCGCCGACCACAACACCCACCACCAGCAGCACCGCCAACAGCACCGCCGCAATCGTCTTGATTTTCGACTTGGCAGCTGCCGGCGTTTCCGAAACCGGCGCTTCCGCAAGCGCGCTGTTGGTGTCCAGCAACGATACTTCGGGTTCTTCTTGCTTGTTTTGATGTTCGAAATTCACACTACGCACTCCTGTTTTGTTTATTTCACAATGCCACGGTATTGCTGTTGCACTTGTTCGTAGCTTTCCAAATTGCCAATGTCAAACCGCGAACCGGGCATTTCCATGGCATGCACGGCGGTTTGCCGGCACAACCACGCAATATAGCTTCCCGGCGCATCGGTGCCACACCCGGCTTCAATTCCCGCTTGCACCAAACGGGCATCGGCACGCGTGTAGTAATAAAAGGGCGGGCAACACCAGTGCGTGGCCGGCGTGGGCGATTTTTCTGTCATGGCCAGAACACGGTCGTTTTCGTCCACTGTCACCACGCCGCACTTGCGCAACTTTTGCTCCGACGGTTCGTAGTACCGCATGATGCACGAGGTGCCCTTTTCCCGGGCATAGGTTACAAACCGTGTCAGGCTGAAATCCAGCAAATTGTCGCCGGCAATCACCAGCAAATCGTCATCCACTCCGCACTGCTCAATCGCAAACTGAATATCGCGCACCGCACCCAAGCGGGTTTCGTTGGTATCGGTTCCGTCGTCTACCACCGTGACCGGCTGTGATTTGCCGGCCGCCCACTGCAAAAACGACTGTGCAAATTTGTGATTGGAAATCACAATGTATTCATCCACCGCTCCCGACGCGTCAATATCTTCAATCAAATAATCCAAAATGGCTTTGCCTTGCACCGGCAACAGCGGCTTGGGGAAATTCTCCGTTAGCGGGTACAGCCGTGTGGCATACCCGGCGGCCAAAATTAAACATTTCATACTTGAATACCATCTGCACTTTCACAACTGTGTATTGAAAATTTGCCTTCCAGTTGCGGAAACACCCGCAAGTATTCCCGTGTCACCTGTTCGGCAATCGTTTCTTCAAACGCCGGGTCAATCAGAGCCATGCAGCACCCTTTGAATCCGGCCCCGGAAAACCGGCCGCCGTAAATACCCGGAGTGTGTGTCATGATGTCATACAGCGTTTTCAGCTCGTCGGACCCGGTTTCCCAATTTTCAATGGAGGAACGGCCGCTTTCAAACGAGAGCCGCCCATATTCTTCAATATCGCCGCGGCGCCAGGCTTCCGCTCCGCGCTGCACGCGGTCGAACTCCGTATACCAATGCTCCGCACGGCGTGCAAACGGTTCGGGCAATCGGTCGCGAAAACGGTGAAACGCTTCCACCGGCACGCGCCGCAAAGCCGCTTCCCCGAATTTTCCGTATTCAATGCCGGCATAGGCCATCAGCGCATACGCCGCCGAACGGCATTCGTCCACACGCATGTTGAACTTGCTGCCCGCCAAAGTGCGTTCCACACCCGAAAAGAAAATCGCCACCCGATACGGCTTCATGGCCGGATGTGTCGGTATCAGTTCGTAGCTGTCGTCCAATGTGTCCAGGTAGAGCAAATGGTCTTTTTTGGAATACACCTCGCACGATTGGTCCAGCTTGCCGCAAGCCACGCCCACATAGTCATTTTCGGCCGACAGCGCCATGCGTATCATTTCCACCGGTTCCAAATGAATATCGTTCACACGGCACAGCGCCGACAAAAACGCCAAAATCACCGCCGCCGAAGACGACAGTCCGCCAATAGGCAAGGTGCCTTCGATCACGCCGCAAATGCCCACCTTTAAAGGATAACGCCTGCCCAACGCAATGGTGGCTCCGCGCAAATGGTCGGCCCAGTCGTTTTCCTTAACGGCCAACACCGATTGCACATGCCACTGTGCCCGCTTTTCGAACTGCAAAGACATCAGTTCCACAATCCCCGTCTTTTTGGGGGCATAGGCAATATGAATTCCTTTGTCGATCGCCAACCCCGTTATCTTTCCGAACTGGTGGTCGCTGTGTGCACCGATGGGGCACACCCGATAGGGGCAAAACGATACGGCATCCGGTTCCCGTTTGTACAGCCGTGCAAAAGTGTCGGTACAGGTCATTGTCTGTCCTCCGTTCTGTCTTATCAACGCTGCTTGCCGTTGTTATTTCTTATTGTACCATAACTCATTTCCACTTGCAAGTCTTTGTCGAAGAACGGCAAAAAACGGCATTGGAAATCCAACGCCGTTTTGGCTGTTTGTTTACTCCGTGCGGACAGTCACCGATGTGATCACCGGTTGTGCAGCCGACGGAATGGTTCCGTTGGTATCGGTCGGTTCGGCCGACTCGCAAATCGCATCCACCACATCCAGGCCTTCGGTCACATAGCCAAATGCCGCGTAGCTACCGTCCAAGAAGGTGCTGTCTTCGTGCACAATAAAGAACTGCGAGCTGCCGCTGTCGTTGGCGTTGGAACGCGCCATGGAAATGGCGCCGCGGGTGTGCGACAGGGTATTATATTCGTAACCGTTATCGGGAAATTCACCGGTCACTGTGTTGTCGGCCCCGCCCGTGCCATCGCCATTCGGATCGCCGCCCTGCATCATGAAACCTTCCATGATGCGGTGGAAAGTCAGGCCGTCATAAAACCCGTCTTGGGCCAACGCCACAAAATTTGCACAGGTAATCGGTGCTTTTTCGGTGTCTAATTCCACCGTTACCGTTCCGTAATCCTGAATGGCAATGTCGGCATAATAGGTCAACGAGCTGTCCAACGGTTCCGAAGCCGCTCCGTAGCTGGCTGTGGCATCCGCATCGGCACCGCTGTTTGTTGTGCCGCCGTTGCCGCTGGTGCCGGTGGTGGTATCGTTGTGCGGCAAAAACAACAACAGTGCCGCCGTTGCCGCCACCGCTACGCAGGCAATCGGCACCAGAATCTCCCACAGAGGCACTTGCCGCTTGCTGTTTTTGGCAATGTACTCCATGCACAGCGCATCCATCGCGGCCGGTATGTCGGCGGCTTCCTGTTCCAACAGCGAATACAGCTGGTCCGAACGCAGCGACTCCTCCGCCACGCGGGACACTGTATACGCCGCCGTTCCCACGCAATACCGGGCAATGGCTTCACGCTGCCCCATGGCCCGGCCGATTTCCGCATAGGTCAATCCGCACACCGCCGCCAAATAGGCAAATCGCTGATACCCGCTCAAACCGGCCAGCAGCGTTTCTTTGGCAAGACTTCCCTGCTTCACATCGCCGGCATACACCGCGCTGGAACGGATAAACCGCACCTGCGGTGTTACATTGTCGGTTTGCGGTGCATGGCCGTCCAGCACCTGTTGCGCGCAACGCGTGGCCGCTTCGGTCAGCAGCATCCGTTCATAGGCATCTTCGGTTTTCACTCCGCGCTCCTTGGCCATGGCAAAACCGCCGTTCAACACCTCGGCTGCCACCGCCACCGCCGGTTCTTCCCCCAGCAACGCCCGGCACAACCTGTACACAGGCCCTCGCTGTTCGGTGTACAAAATCGCCATCGACTTGCGGTGCCCGTTACCGGCCCGTTCCACAATACTCGGCATTCTCATCCATCCTTCCGTTTTTTCAAAGCATAGCGCACCATGTTAAAATCAAGTTAAAAACCGCGGGAGATTGGCTTTTGCAGAATGTTCCGGTTTCCCTGCGGTTGACAACACGAACCAAAGCAAACAGCGCCCCGCTTTTGCTGCCGAGCGAGGCGCTGCGTGTTTTCACTTACCGTTGTACACGGCCGGAGCCATCGCCGCCGGCCAGCTTTTCCACTTCGGCCACGCCAACGCGGTTGTAGTCGCCTTCCACCGAATGTTTCAGTGCCGACGCTGCCACCGCAAATTCAATCGCCTCTTGTGTGCTTTTGCCGTTGAGCAACGCATAAATCAAACCGCCGCCAAACGAATCGCCGCCGCCAACGCGATCGACAATGTGCAGGTGGTACGATTTGGAGAAGCAATAGTTTTCTCCGTCGTACAGCATGCCAGCCCAATCGTTATCGCTGGCCGACAGCGAGGTGCGCAGTGTGATGGCCACTTTTTCAAACCCGAATTTGTCGGCCAACTGCTTGGCCACCGATTTGTAGCCTTCGTGGTTGAGCTTGCCGCCGTAAATGTCGGTTCCTTCCGCTTCAATACCAAACACATCTTTGGCATCTTCTTCGTTGGAAATACACACATCCACATATTGACACAGCTCTGTCATGGCGGCACGCGCTTCTTCACGGGTCCACAGCTTGCCGCGATAGTTCAAATCGCAGGAAACCTTCACTCCCCTGGCCTTGGCTGCCCGGCATGCATCACGGCAAATTGCCACCAAATTGCCGCCAAGCGCCGGCGTGATACCGGTGAAATGGAACCAATCGGCGCCTTCAAAAATGGCATCCCAATCAAAGTCGTCCGGTGATGCTTCTTGAATGGCCGAGTGCGCGCGGTCGTAGATGCACACCGATCCGCGCTGCGAAGCGCCCTTTTCCAGATAGTAAATGCCCACACGGTCGCCGCCACGCACCACGCGGGATGTATCCACGCCAAACGCCCGCAACGAATTGATGGCCGCCTGGCCGATGGCATGCTTGGGCAATTTGGTTACATACACGCTGTCCAGGCCGTAGTTGGCAAGCGACACCGCCACATTGGCTTCACCGCCGCCGAACGTTGCCTGCATTTGGTCGTTTTGGAAAAACCGATAATAGCCGTTCGGCGCCAGCCGAAGCATGATTTCACCGAATGTTACCACTTTTGACATGTTCATTTCTCCCCTTTGTTATGCTTGCACCAGATGCACCGCAAATCCGCCGATTTCATCGCGCAGATACACAGCTTTCAGCTTGCCGGCCGCATCGCGTTTGGCCGATTCGTCGTTCACCGCCACGCCCTGCGATTTTAAATACCGCACCGCGCGCAACACCGAATTGGTGCGAATGGCAATGTGCCCTTTGACACCGTAGCCGGGTGCTTTCATCACTTCGACAATGCTGCCCACAAAATGAGAACTGTTTCCCTCTTTGGCAGGCATTCCCAGCAACGATTCAAATGCCTGCGCCACCCCACCGGCTTCGGCGGCATCGGCCGCGTTAATGCCCACATGCGCCAACTCAAAGCCCAGCATGGCCGCCACCGCTTCGCGGGTTAGTCGTTCGATTTCGTCGAACCGACCGGCATCAATCAATGCCGGTGCCACCATCCAGCTTCCGCCGCAAGCCAAAATTTTGGAAAAGGCCAAATATTCGTTCAGGTTTTTGGCATTGATACCGCCGGTTGGCATGAATTTCAACTTGCCATAGGGTGCGGCCATAGCTTTGATCATGGCCAATCCGCCGGCTGCTTCGGCCGGGAAGAATTTTACCACTTCCAAACCGAACGACAGCGCTGTTTCCACTTCACCCGGTGTACACACCCCCGGTGTGATGGGATACCCGTGCTCCACACAATGGCGCACCACATCCGGGTTCAGCCCCGGACTCACAATAAACTTGGCACCCGCTTCCACCGCGGCATCGGCCTGTGCCGGCGTGAGCACCGTGCCGGCTCCCACCAGCATGTCCGGAAATGCCCGGCTCATTGCGGCGATCGCATCAGCCGCGGCTTCGGTGCGGAAAGTGACTTCCGCACACGGCAACCCACCGCGAATCAACGCCTGCGCCAACGGCACCGCGTCTTCTGCCCGGTCCAGCTTCACCACCGGCACAATCCCGATGGCTTCGATTTTTTGCAACACTTCGTGCATCATTTTTCCCCCGTTCGCTTAGCGGATGGCTCCGCCTCTTTTTTATCCATATAAATTGTAGCCCATTTTGAGAAAATGTCAAGAGAAAACCTCTTGCAACCATAAAATAAGTATGGTATACTGAGTATGCATTGAACATAAGAAGGGAAGTCATACCGATGTCCGGACATTCCAAATGGAATAACATCAAACGCAAAAAAGAAAAAACCGACGGCCAAAAAGCCAAGGTATTCACCAAAATGGGGCGTGAAATCGCCGTTGCCGTGAAAGAAGGCGGCAGCGCCGACCCGGCCTCCAACTCCAAACTGAAAGATGCCATCGCCAAAGCCAAAGCCAACAATGTGCCGAACGACAACATTGAACGCATCATCAAAAAGGCCGCCGGCGACGGCAATGCCGATAACTACGAAGCCCTGCAATACGAAGGGTACGGCCCTTGCGGCATCGCCGTTATTGTGGAAACCCTCACCGACAACCGCAACCGCACCGCCGCCGATATTCGCCACTATTTCGACAAATTCGGCGGAAACCTCGGCCAAAGCGGGTGCGTGGGCTTCATGTTCAACCAAAAAGGCGTGCTGGCCATCGAAGCCGAAGACCGCAACGAAGACACCGTTATGGAAGATGCCCTGGAAGCCGGCGCTTCCGATTTTGCGGCCGACGAAGATGTATTTGAAATCACCACCGAGCCCGACGATTTTTCCGCCGTGCGCGATGCCCTGGAAGCCAAAGGGTACACCTTTGTTTCCGCCGAACTGGAAATGGTACCCGATGTATACGCCACCATTCCGGACGAAGAATCCGTTGCCAAAATGGAAAAGCTGCTGGATGCACTGGAAGATAACGACGATGTGCAAAATGTCTGGCACAACTGGGAGCGCCCGGACGAAGAATAATCCGCAATCCCATTCACCCAAAGATTGCACTCAAAGATTGAAGGAGGAGTAGTTATGTTTTGCCGAAATTGCGGAGCCGCCGTGAGCGACGATGCGAAGTTTTGCATTGCCTGCGGCCGGCCCATCAACAACGATCCTGTCGGGCAGGTTTCCCCGCCCGCGCCCACAGCGGTACCGCCGCAACAGCCTCCCTATTCGCCCTATCCGCCCGTCTATCAGCAACCCACCCCGGAATACGACACCGGCAGTTGGGGCTGGTTTGCGCTGGGCCTGTTCATCCCGCTGGTGGGGCTGATTTTGTTCCTTACTTGGCGCCAAAGCAAACCGCTGTCGGCCAAGCGCGCCGGTGTGGGGGCGTTGGTCGGCGTCATTATCAATGTGGTGTTGTCCTTTGCCGCCTCCGCCATTTTCGCCTACCTCTTCGGCGAAGCCTTTGTCGGCTACGGTGATGAACTCTGTTCCTACATTCGTTCCTGGCTGCTGTAACAGCACAGCCCTGCGGTTTTGGTGCCGCAGGGCTGTTTCTTTTTCGCGCAGTCGCGGTTAGGTTTCGGGGCGGTGTGTTGCCAAAATCGATGCTTTGTATTCTGTCGGTGTCATGCCCGTGTGGGCTTTAAAACATTTGGCAAAATACTGCGGGCTGTCAAAACACAGCATATCCGCAATTTGCGACACATTGTATCGCCCCTCCCGCACCAAGCGGCGCGCCTCTTTGATTTTCAGCGCGTTGTAATAGGCAATCATACCGTCGCGCCGGTATTTGGCAAACTGCTGCTTCACACTGCTGCTGCTTTTCCCCAGCGCAGCAGCCACATCCGCCACTGTCACACGGCCGTAAATGTTGTTCTTCAAAAACGCCAAAATTTCCGACACTTCGCGCGGAATATCCACCCCGTCAATGGTTTCCACCTGCCGCATGGATTTAGTGAGCATGTCGGTGTTGCGGTGCAACTTAATCAAAAACGCTTCCAGCAAGTTTTTGGTCATCTGCCCGCTTCCAAACGGCGCCCCCTCGATTTCTTCCAGCCGCTGCAACAGCGGATTGTACCGGTCGGCCAGTTGCCAGTGCGATTGTCCTTCCTCAAACAGCAGTGACAACAACAGCTTTTCTTCGGCATCCAACCGAAAAATGCGCCCTTCAAACTGCTTCATCGCCCGACTTTTACATTCAAAAGTCATAATGCTCACATTGGGCGACACCGCGTTGTTGCCGGAAAGATTGTGAAATTCGTTCGGCTTGTGAAAGGTCATTTCACCGCTTTTTAATACAAAGCGCTTGGCATCCGCCGTGCAAATCATTTCGCCTTTGTCAATATACACCATTTCCCAAAAATCGTGCTGCTCTCCCTCGTATTGAAAATTGCGCGGCAATTCCATGTAGAACACGGTGATGATTTTTTCCACATTAAACACTTTTTCAAAGCCCCACCGTGTAACTTTGTCGTTCATACCGTTCCCCCGATTGTCTGATTTTGTACATATTATATCTGATTTTTCACTCTTTTTCAAGTACCGCCATGCTATACTGCATTTAGTAACACAACCATTTCATTAAGGAGGGTCTTTATGTATACCGTTTTGTGCATCTCCTGCCATCCCGACGACATGGAAATCGCCTGTGCCGGCACCCTGCTCAAATGCAAAGCCCGCGGCGACCGCGTGGTGGTGTGCCACCTGTCCAGCGGCAACCAAGGCCACGAAATCATCCAACCGGACGAACTCACCGCCATTCGCGCCAACGAAGCCCAAACCAGCGGCGCCATGGCCGGATTTGAAGTGCTGTACGGCGGCTTCGACGATTTGGAAATCTACGACAACAACCGCCAGGCACGCGACCGCGTGGTGGACATCATCAAACAGGTTGACCCCGATTTCATCATCACCCACTCGCCCGACGACTACATGCCCGACCACAACGCCACCTCGCGCCTGGTGTTCGATGCGTGTTTTGCCGCCACTCTGCCGCACTACCAAACCGGTGTGTCCGGCCGCGCACGCCTCACCCCCATCTACTACATGGACACTTCGGCCGGCGTGGGCTTTGTACCCACCGAGTATGTGGATGTGTCCGACCACATCGACACCAAGTTGCGCATGCTCAACTGCCACGAATCGCAAATTGTGTGGATGCGCGACCACGACCACATCGATTTCCCCGACATGGTGAAAACCTGCTGCCGCTACCGCGGTTTCCAATGCGGCACCGACTACGCCGAAGGGTTCCGCCAATGTCAAGTGTATCTTAAAGGTACCACCAAACGGCTGCTGCCGTAATCGTAAAAGGAGGATATGCTGTGTATACCGTGCTGTGTATTTCCTGTCACCCCGACGACATGGAAATGTCCTGTGCCGGAACCTTGCTTAAATGCAAGGCCCGCGGCGACCGCGTGGTCACCTGCCAATTGTGCAGCGGCAACCAAGGCCACGAAATCATCCAGCCCGATGAACTTACCGCCATTCGCGCCAAGGAAGCAGAAACCAGCGCTGCCATGGCCGGCTTTGAAATCATCCACGGCGGGTTCGACGATTTGGAAATCTACGACAACAACCGCCAGGCACGCGACCGCGTGGTGG
>CAYMDU010000015.1:0-14771 GCA_964389495.1 uncultured Eubacteriales bacterium | reverse complement strand
TCCGCCAATGTCAAGTGTATCTTAAAGGTACCACCAAACGGCTGCTGCCGTAATCATAAAAAGGAGAGATTATCATGGATTTTCGTTCAACTGTCAAAGGCTCTGCACTCGAAGGTTTCTACCCCGCCGGCTGGGATTTTGAAAAAATCGATGCCTGCATCGACGCTCCGGAAACCATCACCGCGCGCCAACCTCACTGGAACCCCGCATTCACGCCCATTCCGTGCGATAGCCTGTCCGATTTTGAAACCTACATGGGCCACGAAATCGCCTTGCAAATCAAACAAGCCAAAGACCGCGGCGAAAAAATCGCGTTTATCCTTCCCGTTGGCCCCATGGGCATGTACAAATGGGTGGTTTATTTCATTCGGGAATGGGGCATTTCCTGCGACCATGTTTACACCTTCAACATGGATGAATGGGCCGACGGCGAAGGCAACACCCTGCCGTCTGATAACACCGGCTCCTTCCAATACGCCATGGAGCAGGCCTTCTTCGGCCCTCTTGGCGAGCTGACCGTGCCGCCCGCACAACGCAACTTTGCCACGCACGACAACCTGCCCACCTACCCCGCCAAAATCGACGCCCTCAAAGCCGAAGGCGCCAAGCTGGTGCTGGTGTATGGCATCGGCAGAATGTGCCACATTGCGTTCTGGGAGCCTACTTTTGCCGCCGAATTCACCCCCGACGAGTGGGAAAAGCAACCCTACCGTTTGGGCGCCAAAATCCATCCGCTCACGGTGGAGCAAAACGCACTCACCAGCTTCAAATCCCGCACACCGTTGGTTCCCTGTCGCGCCAACACCATCGGCCCCGGTGTTTTTCTGAAAGCCGACTATGCCATCGGCGGTGCCGACGGCACCCTGGGTCGCGGCATGCAATGGCAAGGCCTGTCGCTGTGGATGACCCTGCGTCACGAAAAAACCACCTGGATCACTTCCACCTACATGCCCACCTTGGCCGGCAAGCTGTTCTTCCTCAAAGAATTGGCCGGCCCGCTGGAAGCGGAGTGTAACTGATGAACAACCCCACTGTTTCCCGTGGCGGCATTGCCGTTGCCGGCACCGTGCTGGTGGATACCATTTGCGAAATCGAGGCGTATCCCACCTGCGGTGAACTGGCCAAAATCCGCCGCCTGAACAAAGCGCTCGGCGGGTGTGTTCCCAATGTCGCTCTCGACCTTAAAGCTATGTCCCCGTCGTTGCCGGTGCATGCCATCGGCAACATCGGGACCGACAGCAACGGTGCCTTGGTTCGCAACACCCTCGCCGCCGCCGGCATTCTCACCCACTTGCGGGAAATGGCCGATGTGCCCACCAGCTTCACTCAGGTAATGAGTATTCCGGGCGGGCAGCGCACCTTTTTTACCTATGCCGGTGCCGACGCCGCTTTCGGTCTTCGTGATATCGATTTTGATGCCCTGGATATCCGCATGTTGCACCTTGGCTACCTGCTCCTCCTCGACACGGTTGACAACGGCGACGGTGTTGCCATCCTGCGTGAAGCAACGCGGCGCGGCATCAAAACCTCCATCGACTTGGTGAGCGAAAATGCCAACCGCTATGCCACCGTGTTGCCTTGTCTGCCCCACACCGACTACCTCATCGTAAACGAAATCGAAGCCGGGGCATTGGCTGGCATGGAACCGACAAACGGCAACCTGCGCACCATTGCCGAAAAACTGCGTGCCTTGGGCGTGCGGGAAAAGGTAATCATTCATCGTCGAGACTGTGCCGTGTGCCTGTCCGACAGCGGGTTTTCCGCTGTTGGCTCGTTGGAAGTTCCGCCTTCCTACCTGCAAGGTTCCACCGGCGCCGGCGATGCGTTTTGCGCCGCCGCCCTGCTGTCGCTATACGAAAACAGCTCCGACGAAGAGCTGCTGTCTTTCGCTTCGGCTGCTGCTGCCGTGTCTCTTGGCAGCGCCGATGCCACAAGTGGCTTGACAACCAAAGAAAAAATCGGTAATATAAGTAAAGAATGGAAGCGGGTATCACTATGCTGGTAACATTAAACGATGTTTTAACACACGCCCAAAAAGAGCACTATGCCGTCGGCTTGTTCAACACCACCGACACCGACATGCTCGAAGCCGTCATTCGCGCTGCCGAAGAGTTACGTTCTCCCGTGATCATCGGCACCGCCGAAGTACTGTTGCCCCACGGCGACTTGCCGCTCATTGCGCCCTCCATCTTGGCTGCGGCGCGGCGGGCCACGGTACCGGTTGTGGTGCACTACGACCACGGCCTCACTTTCCCGCGTTGCATGCAAGCATTGCAACTTGGCTTTTCCTCCGTTATGTTCGACGGCTCCGCCGGCGATCCGGAGAAAAACATAGCCGACACCTGCGAAATTGTCAAAATCGCGCACAGCTTCGGTGCCAGCGTGGAAGGGGAAATCGGCCATGTCGGCAACGCCGACACGGGCGACAATCAACTAACCGATATGTACACCACCCCCGAAGAAGCCCGGCGCTATGTGGAAACCACCGGCGTCGATGCGTTGGCGGTGGCCATCGGTACCGCGCACGGCGTGTACAAAACCAAACCCCAACTCAACCTGGAGCGCCTGCGCGCCATTCGTGCAGCCATCGACACCCCATTGGTGCTGCACGGCGGCAGCGGCCTGTCCGACGACGATTTCCGCAACACCGTTCGCGACGGCATTGCCAAAGTCAACATTTTCACCGACCTGTGTCTGGCGGGCGATCGTGCCATGCAGCAAGGGTTGGAACAACAACTCGGCTATCTGGCCACACGCAATCTCAAAGTGGAAACCATCAAACAGGCCGTTATGGAAAAAATGCGGCTGTTTGGCTCCGAAGGCAAAGCATAATGCTTGTTTCCGCAGGAAGGCGTCGGCTTTCCTGCGGTCTTTTTCGGCAATTACAAGGAGGAACTCACCATGGCTAACAATGCAATCATCGGGCAAAGCGGCGGTCCCACCGCCGTTATCAACGCCAGCTTGGCAGGTGCGCTGGAAACTTGCCGCCATTGCGGTGCCGGCACCGTATACGGCATGTGCAACGGTATTCAGGGGCTGCTGCAAGAGCGCGTTGTCGACCTTTCGCAACTGCTCCCCACGGCAATGGACCTGGAATTGCTCAAACGCACTCCTGCCTCCTACCTTGGCTCCTGCCGCTACAAATTGCCGAATATGGACACCGACCCCACCGACTACGAAACCATTTTTTCCGTGTTGGACAAGCTCGACATCGGCTGGTTCTTTTACATTGGCGGAAACGACAGCATGGACACCATTTGCAAGCTGTCCGACTACGGCCGCCGCATCGGCAGTTCCGTTCGGTTTGTGGGCATTCCCAAAACCATCGACAACGACCTGATGATCACCGACCACACCCCCGGCTACGGTTCTGCCGCCAAATACATCGGCACCGTTGCCAAAGAATTGGTGCGTGACTGCGCCATCTACGATTTGCGTGCCGTCACCGTGGTGGAAATCATGGGGCGTAACGCCGGTTGGCTCACCGCCGCCGCTGCTTTGGCACAGGGCGACGACTGCGAAGGGGTGGACATGATTTGCATGTCGGAAGTTCCCTTTGCCATGGACACTTTTTTGGCACGCATCGAGGCACTGCAAACCACCAAAAAACCGTTGGTGATTGCCGTGTCCGAAGGCATCAAGCTGGCCGACGGCCGCTATGTTTGCGAATTGGCCGACGATACCGTGGGCCGGGATGTGTTCGGCCACAAGAACCTCACCGGCACCGCCCAGTTCCTCAGCGGCTGCATCGCATCGAAACTGCATGTTAAATCCCGTGCCATTGAGCTGTCCACCTTGCAGCGTTGCGCCTCTCACATGGCCAGCCTTACCGACATCGAAGAAGCCTACCGTGTCGGCGGTGCCGCCGTAATGGCCGCCGCCGAAGGTTGCACCGGTGAAATGGTGGCCCTTAAACGGTTGAGCAACGTCCCTTACTGCTGCGAAACCGAAATGCACGATATCCATGCCGTTGCCAACCAAGAAAAAACCGTGCCGCTTGATTGGATCAACCAAAACGAATTCGGCATAACCGCCGATTTCCTGCAATACGCCCGTCCGCTCATCCAGTCCGAGTTGCCGCCCCTGTACATCAACGGATTGCCCCGCCACATCTACCAAAAATAGCGCAAAGCCTGCCGCCAAAGCGGCAGGTTTCTTTTTTGCCCGCTCTTATGATGATACCAAGCGTTCCCACCATTCAACCAACTTAAATCGTACCGCATACTTCGGTGTGTTCACCACCGCCAACTGCCCGTCGGTTAACACTTGTTCGGCGGTAACCGCGCGGGTGGAAGCCGCCACACACAACGGCGGATACAGTACACACCACCAGTTGCGCCCGGCCCCATCGCCAATGGTGATGCGCAATGCATCGTAAACACCGGCTGGATAGGTGCCGCTGTCGTATTCCCGCGTGGTAAAATACATGGCCGTCAGCTCCGCTTTCACCGTGTGCGCATACCCGGCTTCGTCCACACACCGCTGCGCCGTTTCCCGCAGCCGCGGCAAATTGTCACGCAAGCAAGCCAGCATCGCTTCCCGCTGCGTTTCGTTTCCCACCAGTACGGCAGCTTCCTGCGCCACCGCATCCCGCACTTTCAGTTTAAGCGCCTGTTCGTCCTCGCTGTCGGAATGGGCCAGCACATGCAACCGAACCACCCGTTCCCGAATTCCTTCGCTGTTGCCGGCAAACGCGCACATTTGCAAAAGCAAACACACCGCCACACTGCCCACCACCGCTTTTGACCACCGTTTCATCGGTTCACACCCTTTCGCCCACAGTATGGGCACCAAAACGGCAAGCCAATCCACCGGTTGCAAAATCAAGCCCGATTTTCGCCGCACTCGCTAAAAACCACCGTCACAACGGTTCCGCTGTTTTCCTTGCTTTCCAACCGAACGGTGGCACCACAACAGGCTGCGGCATGTTTCACAATAGACAGTCCCAGCCCCGTGCCGCCCGTTTCTTTGGAATGGCTCTTATCCACCCGGTAAAACCGTTCAAAGATGCGGCCCTGATGCTCGGCGGGTATGCCAATTCCCGTGTCACTCACGGTAAGAACGGCATCCCCGTTTTCTTTTTTCGCCGAAATCTCAACCCGACCGCCCACGCGGTTATACCGAATGGCATTGTCGCACAGATTGTAGATAATCTCGTAAAGATACCGCTTCACGCCGTTCACGATACACGGCTCACCGATAACCGAAAGCGCCACCTGGTGTTGGGCAGCCGACGCCGAAAGTACGCCGGCCACTTCGTTGGCTTCCGCATACAAATCCACCGCTTCCACCGGCAATTTTGCTTGTTCGTCCAGCTGTGACAAACGAATAATGTCGTTGATAAGCAACACCAAGCGGGTGGCTTCATCCTTGATATTGCCCACAAACCGTTTGGTATCCTCCGGCTTCACAAGTCCGTTTTCCAAAAGTTCGGCGCTGCCGATAATGGATTGAAGCGGCGTTTTCAATTCGTGTGACACATTGGCTGTAAATTCTTGGCGGTTGCGTTCTGCAAAAACCGAATCGGAAACATCAATGCACAACACCACTGCACCGCCTACTGTTTCCTCCAACACGGTGGGCGTTATCATAAACTGATATTCCCGGCCGTTTCGCTCCTCGCGAAATTCGTTGTGCTCTCCCGCCAACGCGCGGTTCACGGCTTTGAACATGGCCGTGCTGCGATCCACCATCAAAAAGCTGTGCCCTTTCACTTCCCGGCCCGTGTTAAAAAGTTTTTGGGCAGCGTTGTTAATGCTGATAACCGTTCCTTTTTTATCCAGCAACACCAGCCCTTCGTTCAGGGAAGCGGTAATCTGTTCAAATTCGTCGGATTGCCGTTGCGACTCCCGCATTTGCCATTCGATTTGCTTGCGCTGACAGCTTAATTTGGACAAAAGCGGTGTTAATTCTTCGTAGGTGTCGTTATCGTCGGGGTGCTCCAAATCCAACACTTCCAACGGCCTTACAATGCTTTTGGTGGTGCTTTGCGAAAGAACAATCGCAATAACAACCGAACACAGCACAATCGCACACAGTGCCGGAGACATTCCGACAATCAAGGTGGCAATCGTCACCTGCGTGGTCGAAATGCGAAGCACCATTCCGTTGTTCAGGCGAACCGCTTCATAAAAAGTTCGCTCGGTCAGCGTTTCGGAGTAGCGCGAGCTGCTGCCACTTCCGTTTTGCAACGCTTCGCGAATTTCCTTGCGGTCAAGATGGTTTTCCATGGTACCGTTTTCCACTTTGGAATCGTACAAAACCGCCCCGTCGCTTGCAATCACCGTGAACCGAAAAGTGTCCGACCGATAATTGTCGAAATACGCCAGGCCGGCCTGTTCCACTCCCGCGCCGGCCAGTGTCAATTCCTCTTTCAGCCGGTGCGCCTGCGACTTGTTAAAATAGCCATATAAAAACCCGCCGATGAACACCAAACTCGCCAGCAAAACAATCATCGCAACCGCCATCACCGAGCGAAATATTTTTTTGCTCATTTCCCTGCCTCCAACTTGTATCCCACACCGATAACGGTTTTAATCCCTTCGGAAGCGTTCCCCAGTTTTTGTCGCAAGGTTTTGATGTGCATATCCACCGTTCTGGTTTCTCCGAAATACGCCGTACCCCAAACCTCCGAAAGCAAACGCTCTCTTGAAAAAACCGTGCCCGGATTTTCCATAAAAAGTTTCAGCATCTCAAATTCTTTGAATGTGAGCGACACATTTTGGCCGGCCACCGTTACCGTGCGTTGCCTGCCGTTCAGCACGATTTCGCCGGCCTGCAAAATACCGTCATCGTCTTTCGGCTCACAACGGCGCAAAACCGCTTTGATACGGGACACCATTTCCATCACCCCAAAAGGCTTCACCAGATAATCGTCGGCTCCCATATCCAGCCCGACAATTTTGTCCGGTTCTGTGCCCTTGGCCGTGGCCATAATCACCGGAATTTTTCGCGTTTCGGGATGGCTCCGCAACTCTTTCAACACGGCCATACCGTCCATTTGCGGCATCATGATATCCAGCACAATCAAATCCGGCTTTTCGGTTTTGAGTGCTTTCAGCATCGACACTCCGTCGGAGAACCCCACCGCATCCCATCCGGTTTGCACCAGCGTGTACACTTCAATATCTCGTATGGTTTTGTCGTCGTCCACACACCAAATCATTCTCTGTCAGTCCTCTCCCTCGTGAACACCGGTAACCGAAAATTCCACCCACCGGGCAATGTTCACCGCATGATCTCCCATGCGTTCCAGATATTTGGCAATCATCAAAAGATCCAGCGCATACTCCCCGTCGGCCGTGTTTTCGGCAAGCATGTGAATAAGCGATTGCTTACTGTCGGCAAAAGCGGCGTCCACCACATCATCGTAAGCACAAACCGCTCGCGCCAGTGTCAGGTCGCGCCGCACATACGCATCAATACTGCTTGTCACCATGTGTATGGTGGCTTCCGCCATGGTGCGTATTCCGCGGCACTCACTGCCGGTGCGTCCGTTTAAAAACACCACAATCTCGGCAATGTCTTCGGCCTGATCCCCAATACGCTCCATGTCGGTAATCATTTTCAGCGCGGCAGAAATCGTTCGCAAATCTTGGGCCACCGGTTGCTGCTGCAACAACAGTTTCAGGCAAATCCCTTCAATCTCGCGTTCCAGTTGGTCGATTTGCTGCCCTTGCCCTTTGACCGAATTGGCTTTTGCTGTATCGCCGTCGAGCAACGCCTTAACCACAAGAGCAATCAGGCTTTCACACTGCGCCCCCATCTCAATCATTTTAGTGTTCAACCGTTCCAGCTGTTCGTCAAATCTGCTTCTCATACCGTCAACCGAACCTTCCTGTAATGTAATCTTCGGTGCGCTTATCCCGCGGGTGTGAAAAAACCGCTTCGGTATCGCCGAACTCCACCAGTTCTCCCAACAGGAAAAAGGCAGTACTGTCGGAAATGCGAACAGCCTGTTGCATATTGTGGGTCACCGTAATTATAGTATACTTTTCTTTTAAGTTCAACACCAGCTCTTCAATCTTTGATGTTGAAATCGGATCCAGTGCACTTGTCGGTTCATCCATCAACAACACCTGCGGTTGCACCGCCAATGCTCTGGCAATGCAAAGACGCTGTTGCTGACCGCCAGAAAGCCCCAGCGCATTCTTTTTCAATCGGTCTTTCACTTCCTCCCAAATGGCCGCACTGCGAAGTGCCTCTTCCACGATTTCATCCAATTTCACTTTGCTTTTCATTCCGTGCGTGCGCGGCCCGTAGGCAATGTTATCGTAAATACTCATTGGAAACGGATTTGGCTTTTGAAACACCATGCCGATATGCCGGCGAAGCTCGTTCACATCGGTGTGCTTGTCAAAAATGTTTTTTCCGTCATACTCCACTTTGCCGGACAGCCTCACCGAGGGAACCAAGTCGTTCATCCGATTAAGCGTTTTTAAAAACGTGGATTTACCACACCCCGACGGCCCAATCAACGCCGTTATAGTCTTTTCCGGAATGGCGATATTAATGCATTTCAGCGCCTGCGTTTCTCCGTACCAAAGACAAAGGTCGGTGGCAGTTAGTATTGTTTTCATCGTGTTCTCCTTTTTTCAAAATAATTCCCCAACCACGCTGCCAGCAGATTGATAAGCAAAGTCAGCATCATCAATATTGCTGCTATGGCAAAGGCCACACCGAATTCGCCGTCTTCTTTCGCATACACATACAGCGCCACCGAAAGTGTGGCACCGGGGCGGGAAAGCCCTTCTATCAGGCCGTTAAGCGAATGGGCAAACCCGGCGGTAAACAGCAGCGCCGCCGATTCGCCCATAATGCGTCCCACCGCCAAAATGCACCCCGTGATCACCCCGTCCCAGCAACCCGGCAATACAACGGTACGAATAACACGCCATTTGCCGGCTCCCAGCCCAAACGCTCCCTCTCGATACGATTGCGGCACCGTTTTCAAACTTTCCTGCGTGGTACGCATAACAGTGGGCAAATTCATAATCACCAGTGTCAACGATCCGGCCAACAGACTTGTGCCAAAACGGTTGGAAAACAGCAACATCCCCACCAAGCCGTAAATAATCGACGGAATTCCCGACAGCGTTTCAGCGGCATATTCTATGGCTGTCACCAAGTTTCTGTTGCCGGCATATTCTGTCAAATACACCGCTGCCCCCACGCCCAATGGCAACACCATCACCAGCGTGGCAAAAACAACGGACATCGTGTTCACCATATCCGGCAATATTCCAATCGTGTTGGCAAGTATACTCGGCTTTGTCGAAAGCAATGTCCACGATAAATGCGGCAACCCTTTGCCAAGCACATACATCACCATCAGCAACACCAACGCTGCTGTCAGGACGGCAGAGAACACCATGGCCGCTTGCAACAGGCCCGTTCTCAATTTTCGTTTTGTTTTCATATCACTTTGTTGTCTCCCGCTTCAAAAAGAAATTCAGCGTTGCATTGATCAGCATAATAAAAAGATACAGCACCAACGCAATGGAAAACAGTGCCTGCCTTTGCAAACTACCGGGACTGGAATACGCCATTTCACTGGCAACCGCCGTTGTCAAAAAGCGAACACTTCCAAACAGCGACGGCATATTGGCTACATTACCCGCCACCATCATCACGGCCATGGCCTCACCGATTGCTCGCCCCACGCCCAGCACCACCGCCGCGGCAATTCCGCTTTTGGCAGCAGGAACCGACACCCGAAAATAGGTTTCAACCGGCGTTGCGCCCAAGGCAAGAGATCCGTCCTCGTATTCTTTCGGCACGCTGTTCAGGGCGGTAACCGAAACCTTAATAATATGCGGCAAAATCATCACGGCCAACACCGTCATCGCCGCCAACAATCCGGCTCCGTCGGGAACATGAAACACCTTGCGAATAGCAGGAACCAACACCAACATTCCCACCAACCCATACACCACCGACGGAATACCGGCCAACAAGTTCACAGCGTTTCCCAACAGAGTTCTCACAGGTTTGGTTGCCATTTTAGAAAGATACACCGCTGTGAAAAAGCCAATCGGCACACCAATCAAAAGTGCTCCCGCCATGCCGTAAACACTGGTTAAAATAAAGGGCAAAATCCCGAATTTCGGGTTGGCAGCGGTGGAATTCCACTCTTTTCCAAACAAGAAATCTACAACCCCGATTTCCCAGATGGCAGGAAGCCCGGAAACAACCAAATATACGGTTATCAACAAAACGCACCCTACTGTGACCAATCCCAACAACAAGAAGGTGCCGTGAACAGCTGTTTCAAGCACGCGTTTTCTTCTCATTTTTCACACCTCCAACCGACAACACCCAGTCGCCGTCCTATCCGTTTGCGGGCACCACGCCAACCGACAAAATGATTTCCCGTGCTTTTTCCGAAGTGACATACGCCAAAAAATCCTGCGCTTCGTTCGACAGTTCTGCCCCTTCTTTTGTCACCAGCACAAACGGACGCCGAATAGCATAGTTTCCGCTTTTCACGGTTTCTTCACAAGGCACAACACCGTCAACCGACAGTACCTTCACCGTTTCTTTTACCGAAGCCAATGAGGCATAACCAATCGCGTTGGGATTGGTTGCCACCGTTGTTATAACATCGCCTGTCGAAGTGAGTTCCTGACGGTATGGGCAACGGCCTTGGGTATCGGTAATTGCTTCAAACCCGTCGCGCGTGCCGCTGCCTGCCTCTCGGCCAATGAGAACAATAGGGGCATCCTGCCAGCCCAGCTCTTTCCAGTTTGTGATTTGACCGGTGTAAATCTCAGCCACCGTTTCCCTGCTCAAACCATTAATCGCGTTGTTGGGATTCACAATCAGCACAATGCCGTCATACGCCAGCACGGTGGCTGTTAATCCATCAGCCACTTCTTTTTCCTTCAAATTACGGCTTGACAATCCAATATCGCACCGCCCCTCCAAAACCGCCTGAATACCGGAGCCCGACCCTGTTCCGTTGTAGGAAACCGCAACTCCAGTTTCGGCTTCGTATGCTTCGGAAAGAGCCCCGATCACCTTGCTCATCGAAGTGGATCCGTCGGTACTAACCCCCGCTCGGTTGCCGCAACCAGGTATCATCATGCACAACAGCACCGCGATTATCCCCAAGCTGCTTTTCTTTGTCATCGTCTTTTCCTCCTTTGATTTTCTACCTTTCACAACCACCAGTATAAGGGTTTGCTGTAAAATCCATAATCATACCGGTGTAAAATCAAAGTAAACTGTGTCGCGGCTACCGTGGTCGAAACCGTTTCAAGCAAAAACGGGCGCACCCTCTTTTTGAGGGTACGCCCGTTTACAAACCATAGTTTCATTTCACACCGTTCACCGGCCGGCACAGCCGTGTCAACGGATAGTCTTTTTTTAGCAACCGAACCGCTTGAGCAGCGGTTTCTTTCTTCAAAAACAACCCGAACACCGCGCTGCCGCTGCCGGTGAGCAACGCCGCTTCGGCCCCCGCATCGCGCAATCGCGCCGTAACCGTTGCCGTGTGTGGCAATGCCAACGGTGCTTCAAAACTATTGCGCATGTGGGGCATCATGCCTTCCCACTCTTGCCGCTGCAAAGCCCGACAAAACGCCTCCACATTCGGATGCAACACTTGCGGTGCGGTATCCAGCAACCGGTAGGCTTCCGGCGTGGACACACCGCCTTCCGGTTTCACCACCGCAAAATAGCACGACGGCAATGCCGAAAGCGGCTGCAACACCGTTCCGGTTCCGGTGGCCAAGGCGGTTCCCCCTTGCAAGCAAAACGGAACATCCGCCCCAATGCGTTCGGCCAACCGACACAATGAATCTGCCGACAACCGCCCCCCGTGCAAACGATTGAGCGCCCGCAACACCGCTGCAGCATCGGCACTGCCGCCTCCCATACCCGCTTGCGACGGCACCGATTTGTGCACCGTGATGGCGCACCCGAACGAAAGGCCGGTTTCCTCACGAAACAGTGCCGCCGCCCGGTAGGCCGTGTTGTGCGTGTCGGCCGGGATACCGCCGTCACACGCCAAAGCAATACCGTCGCCGTCGGTCAATTCCACCGTTACGGTATCGCACCAATCCACGGTTTGCATCACCGTGCGCAGGTCGTGATACCCGTCGTTGCGTTTTCTCACCACATCCAGCACCAAATTCAATTTGGCCGGTGCATACACTGTCAGTTTCATAGGCTGCTGATAAACTCACGCAAGCGATGCATCGCTTCCGTGATATGGGCAATCGAGTAGCAGTACGAAATGCGAACGAATCCTTCCCCGCACTCGCCAAACGCCGTGCCGGGAACCACCGCCACCCGCTTTTCGTGCAACAGTCGCTGGCAAAACTCCTCGCTGTTCAAACCGGTTTTTTGAATGGACGGGAACACATAAAATGCCCCCTCCGGGTCAAAGCAAGTCAACCCCATGGCATTCAGTTCCTGCACAATAAAACGGCGGCGCGTGTCGTAGTCGGCCCGCATGGCCACCACATCGTCCTCGCCGTGATTCATGGCTTCAATCGCCGCGTATTGCGCGGTGGTCGGCGCGCACATCAGGGCAAATTGGTGCAGTTTCAGCATCATTTTCATCACCGGCGCCGGCGCACAGGCATAGCCCATTCGCCAGCCTGTCATGGCAAACGATTTGGAAAATCCGCCAATGTACACCGTGCGTTCCTGCATGTCTTCCAAAGACGCAATGCTGACATGCGGCTCTGTGCCATAGGTTAAATCGCTGTATATCTCATCGGACAGCACCAAAATATCCGTACCGCGCAACACATCGGCAATCGCTTCCAAATGGCTTCGCCGCATCACCGCACCGGTGGGATTACTGGGAAACGGCAACACCAGCAACTTCGTGCGTGGCGTAATCGCCGCACGCAGTGCTTCGGCTGTCAGGCGAAAGGCATCTTCGGCGCGGGTGACAATCGGCACCGGCACACCGCCTGCCAAGCGTGTCAACGGGTCGTAACACACAAAACTGGGCTGCGGTATCAGCACCTCGTCGCCCGGTTCAATCAGCGAACGCAAGCACAGGTCAATCCCCTCGCTACCACCCACTGTCACCAGAATTTCGCTGCGCGGGTCATACACACAACCGGTGCGGCGCTGCACATATCCGCCAATCGCTTCTCGCAACGCCATCAGCCCGGCGTTGGGGGTGTACCAGGTTTTTCCTTTTTCCAGCGATTCAATACCCTTTTCGCGAATGTGATACGGCGTGGTGAAATCCGGTTCGCCAATCGACAGTGAAATCACATTGTCCATTTCGTTGGCAATATCAAAGAAACGCCGAATTCCCGACGGCGGAAGTTCCTGCAAGGTACGGTTCAATAAACGCGAATAGTCCATAACTTATATCAATCCTCTTTCGTCCTTGCTCTCACCGAGAAAAGGCACCTGGCTTTCTTTGTACCGCCGCAACACAAAATGCGTTGCCGTGGATTGCACCGATTCCAACGGGGCCAACCGCTTGGCCACAAACGCCGCAATCTCCTGGAAGCTGCGCCCGTTCACCCGCACCGACAAATCGTACCCGCCGGACATCAGGTACACACTTTCCACTTCTTCAAACGCCATAATCTGCTCGGCAATACCTTCAAACCCCACATCGCGGCGCGGAATTACTTTCAGTTCAATAATCGCCGTCACACAGTCGCGGTCGGTTTTATCCCAATCCACCACGGCCTTATAGGCGCGAATGGCCCCGCTTTGTTCCAATTCGGCAATTTGTGCGCGCACCTCGTCCTCTGTTCGGCCCAGCATGGTGGCCAGTTGAGCATTCGTCAATCGCGCGTTGGCATCCAAAAGTTTCAACAATTTATCCATGGAAATCCCTCCTACCGAAATACAACAAACTGTCTTCCCGTTTAGTATATCATAAACCGCCGAATTTGCAAAGAAAATATTTGCTTTTTCTGCGGGTTTGTTATATGATAGTATACATAATACGTTCGAAAAAGCAAGGAGTTGTCACTATGCGCGCCGTTATCACCGTCATTGGCAAAGACACCGTTGGCATTTTGGCCAAAGTGTCTGCCACCTGTGCCGCCCACCATGTGAATGTACTGGAAGTCACTCAGTCCATTTTGCAGGATATGTTCGCCATGATCATGATGGTGGATATCAACAGCTGCGATGTTCCCTTCACCAAACTGGCCGAAGAACTGGGCGTTCTCGGCAACGAAATGGGTCTGTCTATTCACGCCATGCACGAAGATATTTTTCAATCCATGCACCGCATTTAAGGAGTTACCATGCTGAACACACGAGATATTTTGGAAACCATCACCATGATTCGCGAGGAAAATCTCGACATCCGTACCATCACCATGGGCATTTCGCTCTTGGATTGCTGTCACAGCGACATGGACACCCTTTGCACCCGCGTGTATGATAAAATCACACGCTGTGCCCGCGACCTTGTTAAAACCGGTGAAGATATCGAACACGAATACGGTATTCCCATCATCAACAAGCGCATATCCATCACACCGGCCGCCATGGTGTTGGCCGCTTGCGACCGAAAAGACCCGCTCAAACTGGCCCTCACTCTGGAAAAAGCCGCCCAAACCTGCGGTGTGAATTTCATCGGCGGGTTTTCGGCGCTTGTGCAAAAAGGCTTTGCCGCCGGCGACCGTGAGCTGATAGCCAGCATTCCCGAAGCACTGGCACAAACTAACCACATCTGCGCTTCGGTCAACATCGGTTCTACCAAAGCCGGCATCAACATGGAGGCCGTTGCCGAAATGGGCCGCGTGGTGCACCGTGCCGCCGAACTCACAGCCGAC
>CAYMDU010000014.1:0-25233 GCA_964389495.1 uncultured Eubacteriales bacterium | reverse complement strand
CAGCCTCACCTATGACAACGCCAAGTGGAAGGCTGTGGCGTACAAGAAGGGCGAAATCGATACCATGAAACTGGTGGACTACACCGGCAAATACCTTGATTTCACTGTGGTGATGATGACGCAATACACCAACCGCAGCTATTCGGCAAAGGGCTATATGTGCCTGGATACCAACGGCGACGGTGTGGCCGACACCACGGTGTACAGCACCAGCTATCAGACCGACAGCATCGATACGGCTGCTGCCCGTCTGTGATTGAAAAAGGAGGAAGATGACATGAAAGAGTATCAAAAGCCCCTTTTGACAGTGCTGGAACTGACAGCCGATGAATCGTTGGCCGCTGCCAAATACAGCGAGCCGACTGTGGAAGACACCGATAAAGATTTGTCGGTATAACAACCTCATAGCGTGAAGGGAGTTTCCTCTCCTTCATGATATAACTCCAAGAAAGCACGGGAGATCAATAGATCCTCCCGTGTTTTCCATTTTTCGGGGTGGAACCAGTATAGCACATGGCCGGGGGTTACTTTCAAGACACCGGCGTTCGCGACCTTACACAGGGGAGGCTTGACTAGATTGCACAAACCGCCGAAAAGAGACCTTACACAGGGGAGGTTTGAGGGGGTTGTGCGGATTTTCGGGTGATAGTATTATGCAACGGATTGTATTTTACCACACGATCCGGGGTTACTTTCAAGACACGCGAGGGGATTATTTTTGAAGAAAGGTTCCGCCCATATGGGGCACCGGGGAAATACGGTTGACAAAGTGGGGGCGGATGTGATAGGATGAACAGGCAGAAGCGATGAGATGAACAGCCGGAAACGGAGGCTTTGGAATGAAACAAACCGTGGCAATGTGTGTGCTGGTAACCGTGCTGGTGAGCAGTTTGGCGGCGTGCGCCGTGAGGAAAGAACCGGAAACCGGGCTCACGGCAACGACGGCCGCAACGACAACTACCACTGTGCCTATAACGACCACGGCAAGTGCAACTGCCGAAACAACGGCCGATACCACGCCGACAAAAGCGGAAAACACAACCACCGTTTCGGCCGGCACTTCGGCCACCACCGAAGCGGGCAAACACAGCACGGCAACCCGCCAAAGCACAACGGCAACCGCCACCACCACAACGGTTACCGTGAAATCCACAACCGCCACCGCGGAAACCACCCGGGCGGAGTGCCAACACGAAAATTGCCAAGAAGCCACCTGCACGGTGCCGGCCATTTGCCTGACATGCGGGCGAACGGTGGGGCGGCCTTTGGGCCATGTGTATGTGGACCATGTTTGCACCCGCTGCGGGCAGAAAAGCCCGGAGTATATGTCGCGTGTGGAAGTGTTGGGCGTGGAATTGGATGAGGACACCGTGGAACTGCTGATTGGAGATACCGTGTCGCTGGGGTGCACCTTGGTACCGGAAAACGCCACCGATCGGGCGCTCACTTGGGTGTCGTCCAACCCGGCGGCGGTGCAGGTGTCGAACGACGGCCAACTCACGGGGGTGGCGTTGGGCGTGTCAACGATCACGGTGAGCAGTGTGAACGGCAAAAAGGCCACCTGCAAAGTAACCGTGGGCGATGTGGCGGTGACCATGCCGGAATTTCCGGTGAATCTTCAATATCCGGCCGACTACAACAAAAAATCGTGGATTATAGCCGAAGTGTCCGATGTTCCCTATCGCTATACCCAAACCGGTGTTGACGAAGGAACGCTGCTGTTGCAATTTGTGGGGTTGATCACCTATGCCGGCGACGGCGACGGGCACCATACCACGCCGTCGATCGGGTGGCGGTTGTATGACAGCCGCAACAACCAGGTGGCCGAGGGCGTTTCCCAAGCATTGGAGGCCAAGCGGGTGGGCAACGCTTTAAAAGGAATGACTGCCGAAGTGCAAGGGTTGGCACCGGGCCGGTATCGGTTGGAACTGTATAGCACCTATCAGCAATAAGAACGAACAAACAAAGGGGCACTTCGCGCACGAAGTGTCCCTTTGTTGATTGCCGGTTGGCCGGGGCCGAAACACCGGCGCTTACTTTTTCAGGCGATGAGCGAGATATTCAAGGCCGCCTCCCAGGAGAAGGCCGGCACCGGCGATACCGCCGACAAGGGCCCAGTTGACCGACACCAGGCCGCGCAAAAACAGGGTGCCGTCGGTGAATTGCATGGCCGGAGCGATGAGAAGGACCATCCACACGGCGGCTGCCGCCAAAACCGTTTTGGCAACCAAGGAGAGCACCAAGACAACCGGGCTTGACTGACGAACAACGGGGGCGCGGGATACGGTGTCGCCGTCAAAGGAAAGCAAGCGGGAAAGATAGACAGCTCCCAGCATGAGAATGATGATTTCGGGGAGCATGTAGGCTGCGTTGTAGGAAAAGGAAAAAATGAGATTTTCTTTGAACGGCAACGAGGCATCGGCCCAAACGGTGAAGCCGGTGATGACATGGCACAGATAGCGAAGTATGCCGGTGGCCAGAGAAGCCAACGCCAGCGAAGTGCCCTGTGACAGATTACGGCGGCGGAACAGCCCGCCCAGCCCCAAAACGCCGAAGGCAACGAGGTAGTCCAGCAGGATAATCATGGCAACGGGCAAAAAGCCGGTGGCATAGGACAGGTTATCCATGCCGAGCAGCATTTGAATGAGGCCATAGGTGAGGGCGGTGAGAAGCCCCCAGCGGGTGCCGTAGCGGTAGGCGATGATGAGGAGCGGCAGCATACTGCAAGCGGTGACGCTGCCTCCATAGGGCATATCGATGATTTTGAGAGTGCTGAGGACCGCGGCAAAGGCCAGCATGACGGCGCTTTCGGTTAGCCGCAACACGGTGTGACGGTTGGCAGACATGAAAAACATCCTTTCTTTTGAAAATAACCAAACAAAAGGCACCCTTCCGCGGAAGGGTGCCGAAAAAGCATGCTTATGCCCTGCAGTGCACACATGGATTGACAACATCCCTCCGCCGGCATTACCCGGATCAGGTTATAGGGTTAAAGCGAAACGCTTTTCTCAGCCGAAAAACAGCACCCCTTGTTTAATTGCGAGTATTGTAGCACGGACAACGGAATTTGTCAAGCGCAAATTAGACCATGCGAGCGGCGATTTCGTCGAGAAATTCCACCGAAGTGACGCGGCGCTTGTTTTCCATGGTGGACAGCAAGTACAAATCTCCGGTCATGACACCGTCTTCGATGGTGCCGAGAGTGGCCTTTTCCAGCCGGTCGGCAAACGCAACCAGTTCCGGCAGTTCGTCCAGTTCGCCGCGCTTGCGCAACGCGCCCGACCACGCAAAAATGGTGGCGACGGAGTTGGTGGAAGTGGCTTCGCCTTTGAGGTGTTTGTAGTAATGGCGCGTGACGGTGCCGTGGGCGGCTTCGTATTCATACAGGCCGTCGGGCGAAACCAGCACGCTGGTCATCATGGCCAAGGAGCCGAAAGCGGTGGCAACCATGTCGCTCATAACATCGCCGTCGTAGTTTTTACAGGCCCAAATGAAGCCGCCTTTGGAACGGATTACGCGGGCCACGGCGTCGTCGATGAGGGTGTAGAAATACTCGATGCCGGCCGCTTCGAACGCTTCTTTGTAGTGCGTTTCGAAAATGTCGGCAAAAATATCTTTGAAGCGGTGGTCGTAGGTTTTGGAAATGGTATCCTTGGTGGAAAACCACAAATCCTGTTTTAACTCCAAGGCGTAGGTGAAGCAGGCGTGGGCAAAACTGGTGATGGACGCATCGGTGTTGTGCACGCCCTGAATGACACCGGCGCCGGCAAAGTCGTGAATGAGTTTCCGGTCGGTGCGGCCGTTGGGATAGGTGACAACCAGTTCGGCTTTGGCGGGGCTGTCCACATACAGTTCCGCGTTTTTATACACATCACCGTAGGCGTGGCGGGCCAAGGTGATGGGCTTTTCCCAGGTGGACACGCTGGGGGAAATTCCCTTTACCACGATGGGTGCGCGGAACACGGTGCCGTCCAGCGCTGCACGCAGTGTGCCGTTGGGACTTTTCCACATGTCTTTAAGATGATATTCTTCGACACGCTGGGCGTTGGGCGTGATGGTGGCGCATTTGACCCCGACGCCGTATTTTTTTATGGCGTTGGCCGCATCGACGGTGACTTGGTCGTTGGTTTCGTCGCGGTGCGGAAGCCCGAGATCGTAGTATTCGCATTTGAGATCGACAAAGGGAAGAAGCAGGCGATCTTTGATTTCTTTCCAGAGGATGCGGGTCATTTCGTCGCCGTCCATTTCGACAAGCGGCGTTTTCATTTGAATTTTCGACATACTTGGTTTCATCCTTCCGTGATAGGGTGTTTTTATTATACTCAATTTTAAAACGGTTGGCAACTGTTTTCCGGGTTTTTATTGCGAAATTCATCGGAAGTGTGTATAATGGAAGAGAATGAACCGGAAGTGAGCGGGTGAGAAAAATGCAAAGAATACCGAATGCGTTTGCCGAAGCGCCGATACGGGCCGAAAAACAGCAAGTGAAACGGGATGCGAATTTTGTTGGCGGGCTGTTGCTGGCCTTGCTGGCCGGGCAGCTGCTTATTTCGATTTTGATAGGTGTTGCCACGGTTTGCGGTTTGCTGGATATGCAACGCGAGGATTACGGTTTGGGGAATACGGCGCTGGTGCTGATGAACATGCTGGCGTATATGCTGTATCTGGTGGTTCCCACCTTGCTGACGGTGTTGATTTCGCACCGGACACAAGTTCCGTTTCCGCGAAAGCGGGTGGCAAAGGGCACCTATGCCCTGGCACTGTTCGGCGGCATGGCCATGGCGGTGCTTGCCAATTTTGCGGCGAGTTACCTGATGGCGTTTTTTACGGAGCTGGGGGTTCCGTATCCCGAATTCACCGATACCGTGGAACCGACGATATTCAGCCTGCTTCTGAACTGCCTGAGCACGGCGGTGTTGCCGGCGCTGGTGGAAGAATGGATTTTTCGCGGCTACATACTGGGTGCTTTGCGCCCTCACGGAGAAAAGCTGGCCATTGTGTTCACGGCCGTTTTGTTTGGGCTGATTCACGGGAATTTGTTGCAATTCCCGTTTGCCCTGATTTTGGGGCTGGTGTTGGGGTGGCTCACCGTGCAAACCGGCAGCCTGTTGCCGGCGGTGTTGCTGCATTTTACAAACAACCTGATATCGGTGCTGTTGAGCTGGTGCGAGCTGTATTTGCCGGAGGGGACGCCTTTGACCGAACTGCTGTTTTTGCTGTTTTGCGTTGCCGGTGCCCTTTCGTTTGCGGCAGCGTATGCGGCGCGCCGAGACCATAGAACCGATATACTGCGCCGTGTGGGGAACGGGGTATCGGAGCTAACGGTGGCCGAGCGCGTGAAAAGTATGGTGACAGCACCGGCGATGCTGGTGGGAGGAGCGGCATGGATTGTGATATTGATCGTTGCGTCGTGGGGCTGACAGAAGCCGAAAACGACGAGCGCTTCATGCGGGAAGCCTTGGCGCTGGCGCGGGAAGCGGAAGCGGAAGGCGAAGTGCCGGTGGGGGCGGTGATTGTGCAAAACGGCACCGTGATTGCCACCGGGCGGAATCGCCGCGAAGGGGCAAAGCAGGCGTTGGCTCACGCCGAGATAGAGGCGATTGACAAGGCATGCCGGTATCTGGGAGGATGGCGGTTGTCGGGCTGCACGCTGTATGTCACATTGGAGCCGTGCCCGATGTGCGCGGGTGCCGTGATCAACGCGCGCGTGGATCGGTTGGTTTACGGGGCGCCGGATCCCAAGGCGGGGTCGTGCGGATCGTTGACGAATTTGTTTGCGCTGCCGTACAATCATCAGCCGTTGGTGACAAACGGCGTGCTGGAAGCGGACTGTGCCGAGATATTGCGGCGGTTTTTTCGCGGATTGCGCCGCCGTCGGGAAAACGGATAACGCGAACAAGCGGGCGAATGAGGTGGTTTGATGGAAGAAAAGCTGATTGATTTTCGCACAAAACATTTTCATTTTATGTATACACTGAGCCGGCAGCCGGTTCCGGAAGAATTTTATATGCACGCGCACGAGGGGTTTGAGCTGTTTCATTTTGTGTCGGGGAAAGCCAAGTATTTGGTGGAAGGCACGGAATACATGCTGATGCCGCACGACACCTTGCTGATGCGCCCGTTTGAAGTGCACCGCTTGGTGTTGCTGGACGACAGTGTGCCGTATGAGCGCATGGTGATTCATTTTTCGGCGGACATGCTGCCCCCCGACGAAACATTGCGAGCGGCGTTGTTGCGCCCGTTTTCCGGCCGGGAATTGGGACGGGGGAACCGCTATGAGGCAACGGAATTTGAAGGAGAAGGCTGGCCCTTCCATGGGGATGTTCCGCGGCTGTTTGAACGTTTGGGCGAGCATGCGGAAGCGTTTGTACTCTCAAAAACGCAGTCGTTTTTGGCGGAAACCCTGTTGCCGTTTTCCGAACGGGATCGCAACGATTTGCCGTTTTCTTCGAAAATTACAGGTGTGTTGGAGTATATCAACGCGCACTTGTACGAGGACATAACGGTGGCGCGCATTTGTGAAGATTGTTTTTTGAGCCGGGCGCAACTAAATCGGTTGTTTAAATATGCAACCGGAACTTCGGTGTGGCGGTACATCACCACCAAGCGGCTGTTGCGGGCAAAAACGCTGATTCGTGCCGGAGAACGCCCCACCGATGTGTATGAGCAATGCGGCTTTGCGGAGTATTCCTCTTTTTATCGGGCCTACAAAGCCAAGTTCGGAAATTCGCCGGAAAGGGACAAAGCCAAGCCCACACGGTCCATGGCCGGCGACCCTTTTCCTTGAAATGAGCGAATTTGCAATACAAATGGCGGAAACTGCAATGGAACCGGAAAAATAAAACCGCTACAATGAAAGCAAGGAGGAATGCCGAATGAACGAAAACTACTTGCTGCAAACGGCGATGGCCCGCGATCTGTATGCCGAAGTTGCCCACTTGCCGATTGTGGACTACCATTGCCATCTGTCCCCGGAAGAAATCGAAAACGACAAACCGTTTTCTTCGATTGGTGAATTGTGGTTGAGCGGCGACCACTACAAGTGGCGATTGATGCGTGCGGCGGGAATCGATGAGGACTGCATTACCGGAGCGGCACCCTACAAGGAAAAGTTCCGTGCGTTTGCCAAGGCGCTGTCGCTGGCGGCGGGCAGCCCGCTGTACCATTGGGCACACATGGAGCTGTCGATGTACTTTGGTATTGACGACTATTTGAACGCCGATAATGCCGATGTCATTTGGGATCGCGCCAACGAAGTGATTCGTCGGGAATCGCTGTCGCCGCGCCGCATGATTCGAAAAGCCGGCGTTCGCTATTTGGCAACCACCGATGATGTAACGGATTCGTTGGAGCATCATCGCCGGTTGCGGGAAGATGCCACCTTTGAAACCGTGGTGGCGCCGTCGTTCCGCACCGACAATGTGTTGCGTATTCGCCGCGACGACTATGCGGCCTATGTGGCACATCTTTCGGAAGTCAGCGGTGTGGAAGTGACAACGTTGGCATTGCTGAAACAGGCGCTGTTACAGCGGTTGGATCATTTTTGCGCCAACGGTTGCCGGTTCACCGATGTGGGAATTCCGGACTTTCCCACGCACATTGCCACAGACGAAGAAGCGGATGCCGCGTATGGCAAGGCGCTGTCTGGAGCGGCGGTGAGCGACGAAGAATACAGCGGCTTTTTGGGGAATATGTATTTGTTTTTGGGGCAAGAGTATGCCCGGCGCGGATTGGTGATGCAATGGCATTTGGCTGTGTATCGGAATGCCAGCGCCCGGTTGTTCCAAAACCTCGGCCCCGATTGCGGCGGCGACTGTGTGGGTGACCCGCTTAAAGGAGCGGATGTGATTCACATGCTGGATGCGATTGAACAAACCGAAGCGGGTTTGCCGCAAACCATATTGTATACTCTGCATCCGGGAATGGCGGATCAGTTGGCAACGATTGCCGGCAGTTTCCGGGGTGTTCGTTGCGGCACAGCCTGGTGGTTTTGCGATCACCGGCGGGGCATTGAACGCCAGATTGATGTGATTGCCGAACTGGGGCATTTGGGGTCCTTTTTGGGCATGTTGACCGACAGCCGCAGCTTTTTGTCGTATGCTCGGCATGATTATTTCCGCCGGATTTTGTGCAATCGGTTGGCAACATGGTGCGAAAGCGGCGAATTCGAACCGGCCATGGCGCGCACGGTGGCACGGCGGGTTTGCTGTGAAAACATTCAGGAATTGATAGGGGGATAACAACATGAAACTGACTTTTCGTTGGTATGGCGATGACGATCCGGTTACTTTGGCGCACATTCGCCAGATTCCGCAAATGACCGGCATTGTTTCGGCTATTTATGACACGCCGGTGGGCGAGGTTTGGAGCCGCGAGAGTATTGCCGCCATGAAACAGAAGGCAAACGACAACGGATTGGCGTTTGAAGTGGTGGAAAGTGTGCCGGTGCATGAGGACATCAAGCTCGGCAATGAAAACGCCCCGCGCCTGATTGAAAACTATTGCGAAAATGTGCGGCGCTTGGGAGAAGCGGGTGTGAAATGCATTTGCTACAATTTCATGCCGGTGTTTGACTGGTTGCGCAGTGAGTTGGAGCATGCGCAGGCAGACGGAGCCAATGCGCTGGCGTATGACGAAGCCACCGTGTTGGCTATGGATCCCTTGAAGGGAGATTTGGCGCTGCCGGGCTGGGATTCCAGCTATACAAAAGAGCAGCTGCACGGGTTGCTGAATGCCTATGCTGACTTGGGCGAAGACCGACTGTGGAAGAACTTGGAAACCTTTTTGAAAGCGGTAATTCCTGTGGCCAAGGAGGCCGGAGTGAACATGGCCATTCATCCGGACGATCCGCCATGGGGCATGTTCGGTTTGCCGCGCATCATCACCAACAAAGCCAACCTGCAACGGTTTTTCGATTTGGTTCCGGAAACCAACAACGGGTTGACATTGTGTACGGGGTCGCTTGGTGCCAACCCGGACAACGACTTGGTGGACATGGCCGAAAGCTTTGCCGACCGAATTCATTTTGTTCACCTGCGGAATATCAAGCGCACCGGCGAACGGCGGTTTGAAGAAGTGGGACACCCCACGGCGTGTGGGTCCATTGATATGTACGGTGTGGCCAAAGCGTTGGTGGCCAAGGGCTGGGACGGGTATGTGCGTCCCGACCACGGCCGCATGATTTGGGGCGAAACCGGTCGCTATGGCTATGGCTTGTTTGACCGGGCTTTGGGTGCCACCTATTTGGTGGGGCTGTTTGAAGCGTTGGAGAAGGAGGAAGCAAAATGAGCAAGACCATTGTTATTACCGGTGCCGGCGGCGTGCTGTGTTCCGGATTTGCCGGCTGTTTGGCGCGGCAGGGACACCGTGTGGCATTGCTGGATTTGAACGAGCAGGCAGCGCAAACGGTTGCCGACGAGATCACGGCGGCCGGCGGTGTGGCCAAGGCCTATGGGTGCAATGTGTTGGATAAAGCCTGCATCGAAAAGGTGCACCGGCAGATACAGGCGGATTTCGGAAACTGCGATGTGTTGATTAACGGCGCCGGTGGGAACAACGCCAAATGCACCACGGCACACGAAGAATACGAGGAAGGCGACGAAACTGCTTCGGACTTTTTAACATTCTTTAACATCGATGAAAAAGGCTTTGATTTTGTTTTCGATTTGAACCTCAAAGGCGTGCTGTTGCCCAGCCAGGTATTTATGGCGGATATGGTGGGGCGTCGGGGCTGTTGTGTGTTGAACATTTCGTCCATGAATGCCTACCGCCCGTTAACGAAAATCCCGGCGTATTCGGCAGCCAAGGCAGGTGTGAGCAATTTCACTTCGTGGTTGGCGGTGCATTTTGCCAAGCAGGGAATTCGTGTTAATGCGATTGCACCCGGATTTTTTGTTTCCAATCAAAATCGGGCCCTGCTGTTTGACAACGAAGGCAATCCGACGGCGCGCACCGAGAAAATTTTGCGTTCCACGCCCATGGGGCGATTCGGCGAAGCGGAAGAATTGTGGGGCACCGTGGAATGGTTGCTTGACGAGGAAAAATCCGGGTTTGTTACCGGCATTACCGTGCCGGTTGACGGTGGATTCTCGGCGTATTCGGGGGTGTGAGCATGATAAACGATTGGCGCATTTTTGCGTTTGCCGACGAAGCCGATCCGTCGTTTGAAGGGCAACTGGAAGCGATGCGGCAAAACGAGCTTGACGGATTGGAAATCCGCGGTGTGGACGGAAAATCGGTGGCAGATATCACGCCCGCGGAAGCGCGCGAATTGAAGCGGCGGTTGGACGATGCCGGGTTAATTACGTGGTCGATTGGCTCTCCTGTTGGAAAAATCCAAATCGAAGACGATGATTTTGAAGAACACAAAGAGAACTTCAAGCGCTTGTTGGAAATTGCCCATATTTTGGAAGCGGAAAACCTGAGAATGTTTTCGTTTTATATGCCGGCGGGGAAAGACCCGGCTCTGTACAAGAACGAAGTGATCGACCGCTTGGGGGCCTTGGCAACGCTGGCGGTTGGCAGCGGTGTGTTGCTTTGCCACGAAAACGAAAAAGGTATTTACGGCGACACGGCAGCGCGTTGCTTGGAATTGCTGGAAGCGGTGCCGTTGCTTCGTGCCGTGTTTGACCCGGCCAACTTTGTTCAGTGCGGGCAAGACACCTTGCAGGCGTGGGATCTTTTGAAAACCTATGTGAAATATCTGCACATCAAAGACGCCGCAGAAGACGGATCGAATGTTCCGGCGGGGCAAGGTGTTGGCAATATTCCACATATTTTGGAGCAGTACCGGTTGCAAGGCGGAACAGAAATTACGCTGGAACCCCATTTGTCGGCATTTGCCGGATTGGGCGGCTTGGAGCGCGAAGGCGACAAGAGCCAAGTGGGCGGTTTGCATTTTGCCAACACGCGGGAAGCGTTTGATGCCGGTGTGGCCGCTTTGAAGGTGCTGTTGTAAATAAGAGGTGTGGAGTATGCAAAAAATCCGATTGGGTATTATCGGTATCGGCAACATGGGCGGGGCACATTGCAAAAACATTTTGCAAGGGCTCAGCCCGGAAGTGGAGTTGACGGCGGTAGCCGACATTGACCCCGACAGATTGGCCTGGGCGCAGCGGGAGTTACCGGAAACCGTGGCACGGTTTTCCACGGCCGAAGCCTTAATGGACAGCGGGCTGGCAGAAGCGGTGCTGATTGCCGTTCCGCACTACTTTCACGCGCCGATAGCGATCGCGGCCTTTGAGCGGGGGCTGCATGTTCTCACCGAAAAGCCGGCCGGTGTGTACACCGAGCAGGTGCAAAAGATGAACGAAGCGGCCGATAAAAGCGGCAAAGTGTTTGGCATTATGTGGAACTGGCGCGCGCACCCGTTGTTTCGAAAGCTCAAAGAAATCATGGACAGCGGGCGATACGGCGAGTTGCGACGTGTGAATTGGATTATCACCTTGTGGTACCGTTCACAGGCCTACTACGATTCCGGAAGCTGGCGAGCTTCGTGGGTGGGGGAAGGCGGCGGCGTGCTGATGAATCAATGCCCGCACCAACTGGATTTATGGCAATGGTTGTGCGGCATGCCGAAAACGGTGAGTGCCAAATTGCTGTATGGCCAATGGCACGACATAGAAGTGGAAGACGATGCCACCGTGACCGTGCAATACGAAAACGGTGCCACCGGGGTGTTTGTAACCAGCACCGGCGACGCCTGGGGAACCAACCGCTTGGAAATTTTGCTGGACGGTGCCCGGTTGGTGGCCGAAAAAGAAACTCTAACCATCACGGAATTCGCCACGCCGATTGACGAATTCACCTATCACGGAGCGGCTGCCGGTGAGCTGGAAAAAACAACAACGGTGCTGGAATTTGACGATCCGCCGTATCTTCATTCGGAAGTGCTTAATGCATTTGCGGCAGCCATTTTGCGGGGCGAACCGTTGATTGCAGACGGGCGCGACGGGCTGCGGGAAACAACACTGTCCAATGCCATTTACTTGTCGGATTGGTTGGGCAAGCCGGTGACATTGCCGCTGAACGAAAAAGCATATCGGCGGGAATTGAACAAGCGTGTTCGTCACTCACACCTGCGATCCGTAAAGCGTGACAGCAGCGTGGATCACACCGAAAGCTCGCGGGATCGCTGGCGCGTGAAATGGTGAGGAGACTGCAAAATGAAGAAATTTTTTAAAGAGTTCAAGGAATTTATCGCCAAGGGCAATGTGATTGACATGGCAGTGGCCGTGGTCGTTGGCGGTGCGTTCAAGGAAATTGTGAACGCTCTGGTGAACGATGTGGTTATGCCGTTGGTTAGCTTGGCAACGGGCGGCGTGAGTGTGGAAGATTGGAAATGGGTGATCACGCCGGCAGTTGTGGAAAACGGCGTGGAGGTCAGTGCGGAATCGGCGTTGCTGTACGGCCATTTTCTGCAAACGGTGATTGACTTTTTGGTGATTGCGTTGTGCATGTTTGTGGCGCTGAAAGTATTGCTGACCCTGCAAAACACCACCAAAGAGTTGCTGCATTTGCAAGCCAAAGAAGCGGCCGAAGAGCCGGTTGTTGCGCCGGAAACAGAAACGGATGTGCTGAAAGACATTCGAGAGTTGCTGCGCGAGTCCAAAGAGTCTTTGTGAGTTAACAAGAACAGCGGGCCGTGTCCGTTTCGACGGATGATGGCACGGAAGAAGTGTCTACCCACCTTGTTTGTTTGGCAAACAAGGTGGGTTTTCTAATGTTGTTCTTAGGTTTAGCGGGTATACTCTCAACGGAAGGGAGGGAACTGTGTTGCAATTCCGACATGAAGTGAAGCATGAAATCAGCCGGTGGGACAGAGAAATCTTGCGGCAGCGGTTGCGAGCGGTGATGGTGCCGGACGGGCACGCCGTTAATGGATGCTATGAAATTCGGAGCTTGTATTTTGACAATGCAGAAGATAAAGCATTGCGCGAAAAGCTGGACGGCGTGTGCATGCGGGAAAAATACCGTATTCGCCTTTACAATCACGACCAATCGGTTATTCATCTGGAACGAAAATTCAAGCAATGCGGCTTGGGATATAAGGAGTCGGCCGCATTGACACCGGAGCAGGTGCAGGCTATCGCAAACGGCGAGGTGGGATGGATGGCCAAAAGTACCAACGAAGTGATTTTGGGATTTTACTTGCGTATCCGCAACGAAGGGTTGCGGCCTCAGGTGATTGTGGACTATACCAGGGAGCCGTTTGTGTATGCTCCCGGAAATGTTCGTGTTACCATGGATTATCACATTCGAACGGCGCTGCGATGCACGGAGTTTTTAAATCCCGATTGCACAACCGTGCCTGTACCGGGGTCGCCTTGCATTTTGGAAGTGAAATGGGATAACTACTTACCGGATGCGGTGCGCGATGCCATACAGTTGGAAAGCAGGCACAGCACGGCGTATTCCAAATATGCCGCTTGCCGAATGTATGATTAAACAGTAAAGAATAAAGGAGCGTTTGAGCAATGACTTTCAGCGATATTTTTAAATCCGAATTTTTGGAAAATGTAACCTCGGTTAGTGTTTTGGATATGGCGCTAACCATTGTGCTGTCTTTTGGGATTGGGTTGTTTATTTTCTTTGTGTACAAAAAGACCTATCGCGGCGTGATGTACAGTGCGGGATTTGGCACCACCTTGATTGCCCTGACAATGATAACCGCCTTGGTGATTTTGGCGGTAACCAGCAATGTGGTTCTTTCTTTGGGCATGGTGGGTGCACTGTCTATTGTTCGTTTTCGTACAGCCATCAAAGACCCGCTGGACATTGCGTTTTTGTTCTGGTCCATTGCGGCGGGCATTATTTTGGCAGCGGGCATGATTCCGCTGGCGGTTATCGGCAGCGTGTGCATTGGAATGATTTTGTTGGTGTTTGTGAACAAAAAGTCCAACACGCATCCCTACATGGTGGTGCTCAGTTGTGCCGACCGTAACGCCGAGATCGCGGCAACGGAATTTTTGAACCGACATGTGATAAAGTCGACCGTAAAAAGCAAATCCGCTGTTAAGGGAGCCGTTGAACTGACGGTTGAAGTTCGTCTGAACGGGGAAAACACGGATTTTGTGAATGGGCTTTCCGAAATGCCCGGTGTCAACAGTGCAGTGGTGGTTTCCTATAACGGGGACTATATGGGGTAAGCCGATGTCAGGAAATAAACATGTTGATCGTGTGGCGGTGATTGTCACCGTTTTCATGCTGGTGCTCACCGGCCTGTTTATGAACGGGGCGGCGTTGGGCATTGAAGTTTCACCGCACGCCCTGGGGTATGAAACCCGACTTTTTAACACGGAAAAAGTACACACGCTGGACATTGTGATGAACGATTGGGACGACTTTATTAACAGCGCCGCCGGCGAGGAATATTCGGCGGCCACGGTGGTGATTGATGGCGAATCCTATAAAAATGTGGGTATCCGCGCCAAAGGCAACACCTCCCTTTCCACGGTGGCCACATTGGGAAGCGAGCGGTACAGCTTTAAAATCGAATTTGACCACTACGATAAAAGCAAAAGCTATTACGGGCTGGACAAATTAAGCTTGAACAATCTGATTCAGGATTCCACGATGATGAAGGATTATCTCACCTATACCTTGATGAATGAGTTTGAGGTGAATTCGTCGTTGTGCAGTTATGCATATATCACTGTCAACGGCGAAGATTGGGGGCTGTATTTGGCGGTAGAGGGCGTGGAAGAAGCCTTCTTGGAGCGCCACTACGGTTCCGATTACGGCGAACTTTACAAGCCGGACAGCATGAACTTCGGCGGCCGCGGCAACGGAAAAGAGTTCACCATGGGGAACTTTGATTGGGCAGAAAAAGGCAACGGCTTTTTATCCGAAGGAGCCGCTTCGGACGAAAACGCCGAATCGGCTGTGCCCGATAACAGCATGCCAAGCGCCCCCTTTTTTGGAGGAGAGGCAACCGATCGAACGGATGCCTCGTCCCGTCCTCAACGGCCGGGTGCACAAGGAAAGGAAAATGCAAACGGCATCGAAGACGGCGGATTGGGCAAAGGTTCGGCGGATGTGAAGTTGCAATATATCGATGACAATGTGGATAGCTATTCAAACATTTGGGACAATGCCAAAACGGACATCACCGAAGCCGACCAAACCCGGTTGATTCGGTCTTTGAAGAGTTTGTCCGATAAGGACGATATTGCTTCGGTGGTGGATGTTGAGCAGGTGATGCGTTACTTTGTGGTGCATAACTATGTGTGCAATGGAGACAGCTATACCGGGTCGATGGTTCACAATTACTACCTTTACGAAAAAGACGGAAAACTCGCGATGATTCCGTGGGACTACAATTTGGCGTTTGGAACATTCCAAGGCGGCAATGCCACCGATACGGTGAATACGCCCATTGACAGCCCGGTTGAAAACGGGTCCGGTGAGGACCGTCCCCTGTGGAACTGGATTGTGTCCGACGATGTGTACACCGAACAGTATCATCGGTATTTTGCGTCGTTTTTGAAAGACATAGATACAGAGCAGATTATCAACGACACCTATGCGCTGATTAAGGGGTATGTGGAAAAAGACCCCACGGCGTTTTACAGTTACGAAGAATTTGAAACGGGTGTAGAAACGCTGCGGCAATTTTGTTCCCTGCGCAGCGAAAGCATTGCCGCGCAACTCGAAAACGGGGAAACATCCGAAAGGCAAACCTACGCGGATGCTTCCGCTATTACCTTGTCCGACATGGGATCGATGGGCGGCGGTGTCGGCGGAGGCAGGACGGAGGCGCCGAAGGCGTCCGAAGATTCGGGAAACCCGACGGCAGAAAAAGCAACTGCGTATAATACCGCCATATCGGCAGGAATCACTTTGACGGCCGGCGGCATGGGAAATCAGCCCAACCTGTCGTTCGGCGATATGCCAAACGGGATGACTCCTTCGGATTTGCCAAACGATTTTGACCCTTCGGCACTTCCCAATGGCGACGAAGGCGGGTTTGCCGGCCCCATGCCGGACAATTCGGGAGAAACCACCGTGCCAAACAACGGTTCGGAAACAGAAAACGGGACCGAAGCGGAACCGCCTGCGGATAACGGCAAACAGTGGCCGAACGGCGATTTTTCGCCGGCGGAAAAAGAGGGCGGCTCAACCGCATCGGATGCGATTGCCTGGGCGTGGATTGCTGTGTCGGGTGCTGTGCTGGCAGTGGGGCTGGCGGTAGCCAAGCGGTACAATGCCTGAATAGAAACCGTGAGAAAAACGCAACCGCGATTTGTAAAGATCGTGGCTGCGTTTTTTGAATTTTGCGGGCATACTACCTGAGGAGGTGACAGTATGTCGCGAAAATCGTGCGGAAGCAAAAAGACGGAAATGGAAAAACAGATTATCAACGGCCAGCCGGAAACGGTGCAGGAGCTGCTGCACAAATACGGCACCTATGAAATTCAGCCAACGCAGGATTCGGACAATGAATTTCCGAAAATCGCCACCGGCTTGCCCCGCAAAGACGAAACGGACGTGAAAAGCGAATAAGGCAGGCAAAGAGGGATATCCTACAAAGGCAGAAAGGGTGTGGCAGCATGGACTGGTGGATGGTGGGAAAGGCCTTTGTTGTGGGCGGGTTGCTTTGTGTGGTGGGACAGTTGCTGATTGATTTAACAAAGTTGACACCGGCCCGCATTTTGGTGTTGTATGTAACGCTGGGCGTAGCGTTGACGGCCATAGGCTGGTATGACCCGCTGATTTCGTTTGCCGGCGGCGGCGCCAGCTTGCCGTTGACAGGGTTTGGTTATGCACTCGCCAAAGGTGTGGAAGAAGGGATTACCAAACAAGGTTGGTTGGGAATTCTAACCGGCGGGCTCACCGGTACGGCCGGCGGCATTGCGTTTGCGCTTGTGGCGGCGTTGGTGTGCGGTGTGTTTGGAAAATCCAAAGAAAAGCCATGAGTTTCCGGTGCCCCGAAGAGGTCTTCGGGGCTTTCCTTTGTTAAAAAGGCGTTGCGCGGGGTGGGCTTTTGTGATACACTGATAGCAGGAGGCGATTGGCATGAAACTTACATTTCTGGGGGCGGCGCACGAAGTAACCGGCAGCTGCACGCTGCTGACAGCAGCCGGCCATGCGGTGCTGATTGATTGCGGCATGGAGCAAGGGCAGGATTTGTTTGAAAACCAGGAGTTGCCGGTATCGCCCTCGGCGATTGATGCGGTGTTAATCACGCACGCGCATATCGACCATTCCGGCATGGTGCCGATGCTGTATGCCAAGGGATTTCGCGGGCCGGTGTTTGCCACCGAAGAAACCTGCCGTCTGTGCAACATTATGTTGCGCGATTCGGCGCACATTCAGGAGTTCGAAGCGGAATGGCGCAACCGCAAAGCCAAGCGATCCGGGGAGCCGCTGTATGAGCCGGTGTACACCATGGACGATGTGCAGGGCGTGTTGGAACAGTTTGTGCCTTGCCGCTATGAAGAAGAAACGGCGGTTCTTTCCGGCGTGACAGTGCGATTTACCGATGCGGGCCATTTGCTGGGGTCTTCTTCCATCACCGTCACGGTAACGGAAGGCAGCGAAACGCGCAGGCTGGTATTTTCCGGCGATATCGGCAACATCAATAAGCCCTTGCTGAAAGATCCCTGCTATTTAAGCACGGCGGATTATGTGGTGATGGAATCCACCTACGGCAACCGCAACCACAGCAAAGAAAAACCGGACTATGTGCGGGAGTTGGCGGCTGTGATTCAGCGCACCTTTGACCGTGGCGGCAATGTGGTTATTCCGGCGTTTGCCGTGGGGCGCACGCAGGAGCTGCTCTATTTTATTCGCCAAATCAAGGAGCAAAAGCTGGTAACCGGGCACGGAGAGTTCCCGGTGATTATCGACAGCCCGTTGGCGATTGAAGCAACCAAGCTGTTTGGACCGGAAGCGCGGAATTGCTACGATGCCGAAACTGTGGCTCTGATAAATCAAGGAAAAAATCCCATCGATTTCCCCGGATTGCAGGTGTCGGTAACGGCAGACGATTCCAAGTTGATTAACGCCGACAAGCGCAGCAAAGTGATTATTTCTGCCAGCGGAATGTGTGAGGCCGGCCGTATCCGGCATCACCTAAAACACAATTTGTGGCGGCGGGAATGTACGATTTTGTTTGTGGGCTATCAAACTGTGAACACGGTGGGGTGGCAATTGCTTCAAGGGGCTTCCTCGGTGAAGTTGTTTGGCGAAAGCATCGAAGTGAATGCCGAAATTGCCCAGTTGCACAGTGTGAGCGGTCATGCCGACAACGAGGGTCTTTTGCGCTGGGCCGCGCATTTTCATCCCCATCCGCAGAAAATCTTTGTGAATCACGGCGATGAAGTTGCCTGCGAAACCTTGGCGGCACGGTTGCAAAAAGAGCAAGGGCAACAGGCAACGGCACCGTATAGCGGCGACGCCTGGGATTTGTTGACCGGCAAACAAACGGAGTGGGGCAGCCGGCGACGGGTGGCAAACAAAAAAGCGGAAAGTCACGCCCGCAGCACCACGGTGTATGAACGCCTGTTGGTGGCAGCCCAACGACTTCAACGGCTGGTGGGCAATTTCCGCGGATGCGCCAACAAAGACATTGCCAAGCTAACGGCACAAATACAGTCGCTGTGTGACAAATGGGAAAAGTAACCGGTATGGCAAACACCTCACCGCACATATAGTGCAGTGAGGTGTTTTTATGACAATTTATACTGTGCAGGCCGGCGATACGCTGCTGTCGATTTCAAGACAATGGAATGTGCCTTTGGCCAAGATTGCCGAAGACAACGGGCTAACGGAAACAACACCGCTGGCGGTAGGGGAATCGTTGATTATTTTGCCGCCGACAGAAACCTATACTGTGCAAGCGGGTGACACGGTAACCGGGATTGCCAATCGATACGGGGTAGCTCCGGATGATATTTTGTATCAAAACCCGCAACTGACCAATCCGGAAATGCTGGTTCCGGGGCAAGTGCTGATTATTCGCGGCGGTGTTCCGAAATTGGGAACGGTGGCGGTGAGCGGGTATGCCTATGACACCGTTGACGGGCAGGTTTTGCAACGTGTTTTGCCGGATTTGACCTATCTGACGGTTTTCGGTTACGGAATTACACCGCAGGGAGGGCTGATTTCGGCGAACGACGGCGAGGTGCTGTTGTTGGTTGCAGACAGCCGGGCAGCACCGATGATGCTTTTGACGGCGTTGAACGAAAGCGGCGGATTCAGCAGCGAAAATGCAGCGGCAATGTTGGGCAATCCGCAGGCACGGGCCCGGTTGGTTGACGAGGTGGACCGGGTTATGGCAGAAAAGGGGTATCGTGGGGTGGATGTGGACTTTGAGTTTATCCCGCCCGAAAATGCCGACGACTATGTGGTGTTTGTGAGCGAACTGGCCGACCGGTTGCGTCCGCAGGGAAAACTGACCTTTGTGGCGCTGGCGCCGAAAACATCCGACAATCAAAGCGGCGTGCTGTACGAAGCGCACGATTATGCGCGGTTGGGAGCGGCGGCAGACGGTGTGCTGCTGATGACCTATGAATGGGGCTATGCGTACAGCGAGCCGATGGCCATTGCCCCGATAGACAAGGTGGAACAGGTGGTGCGATACGGACTTAGCCGCATTCCGGCCTATAAAATTTTCATGGGAATACCCAACTACGCCTACGATTGGGCGTTGCCACGGCGGGAAGGTGAGCGGGCACGCACCATTTCCAACAACGAAGCACTGTGGCTGGCTCGAAATCGGGGCGCGGAGATCCAATACGACGAGGTGGCACAATCGCCCTTTTTCCGGTACACGGCTGTTGACGGACGGGCACACGAGGTGTGGTTTGAAGATGCGCGCAGTTTGGAGGCAAAGTTGCGGTTGGTTGGCGGGGAGTCCTTGTTTGGTATGGGCGTGTGGAATGTGATGAGTTACTATGCACCGCTGTGGACATTAACAAGAACCCTGTTTACCGTGCGGGAAGATCGGTAAAAAACAGTTGCTATTTTTCAAAAATGTGGTACACTGATAAGGAAGATTGTCGGAAGGGGACGAATACCATGATCACTTTAAAAAACGACTGCTTGCAGGTTGTTATCAGCACACACGGAGCGGAAATGCAATCTGTCACCGCGGCAGACGGAACCGAATACTTGTGGAACGGCGATCCGGCGTATTGGAAAGGCCATGCACCGGTGTTGTTCCCGGTTTGCGGGCGAGTGAGAAACGGCGAATACCGCTACGAGGGGAAAACCTATTCCATGAATTTGCACGGATTTGCCCGCGACAACGAATTTTTGCCGGAATCGGTAACAGATACCGAAGCGGTGTTTGTGTTGCGCGACACGGAGCAAACGCGGGCGTGCTATCCCTTTGCCTTTGAATTGCGTGTGAAGTACGCTTTAAAGGAAAATCAAATCGATGTGAGCTATGCCATCACCAATCCCATGCAGGATAGCCCGCTGTATGCGTCCATCGGTTCGCACGAAGCGTATTGTTGCCCGGAAGGGCTGTCGGCCTACGATGTGGTGTTTGAACACGAAGAACCGTTGGAGTCCTATGTTGTCGGTGACGGCCTCATGCACGAAACCTACACCGTGGAGGCGCCAAAGGGTGTGCTGCCGCTGAAAGACGACTATTTTGTTATTGATGCGCTGGTGTTTCTCAATCTTAAATCCAAAGAAGTAACCTTGCGAAACCGGGCCAGTGGGCGCGGTGTCAAAGTGGCGTTTGACGGGGCGGAAACGTTGCTCATTTGGAGCAAACCGGGGGCACCGTTTGCGTGTATTGAACCGTGGTGCGGGTTGCCGAGCTGGACCGATTTTCGCGGCGATTTGCCGGAAAAAGAAGGAATTCGCCGCATTGAAGCGGGCGACACTTTCCGCGTGAAACACACCATCACCTTGCTTTCGTGAATTGGTTGTTGACAAACCGCTTTCGGTGCGCTATACTAAATAGGCTGTAAAAAGAATAGGTCCTTATCAAGAGTGACGGAGGGAACAGGCCCTGAGAAGTCCGGCAACCTGCCAGTGTGCAAGGTGCCAAGTCCTGCGGTTTTGGCCGATAGATGAGGTGCATACAATGCCCCGATTTCGTGTCGGGGCGTTTTTGTCGAAAAAGGAGGATTTTTAATGGCAAGACATTTTTTTACATCCGAATCGGTAACGGAAGGTCACCCCGACAAAGTGTGTGACCAAATTTCCGATGCGGTGCTGGATGCCATTTTGGCACAAGACCCGCAAGCTCATGTTGCATGCGAAACCGTAACAACCACGGGCATGGTGTTGGTGATGGGCGAAATCACCACCTCGGCCACGGTGGACATTCCTTCGGTGGCGCGTGAGGTGATTTGCGATATCGGCTACCAAGGGGAAGGTGCCGGGTTCGACGGAAACACCTGCGCTGTGCTAACCATGTTGGATAAGCAATCGCCGGATATCGCCATGGGCGTTAACGAGGCATTGGAAGTGCGCGGAACCGGCGATAACGACGCATACGATCGGATCGGCGCCGGCGACCAAGGACTGATGTTCGGGTATGCCTGCACCGAAACGCCGGAATTGATGCCATTGCCCATTGCGTTGGCGCACCGGTTGGCCTACCGGCTGACGGCGTTGCGCAAAAGCGGCGAGTTGCCGTATCTGCGTCCCGACGGAAAAACACAGGTCACGGTGGAATACGAAGACGACAAACCGGTGCGTGTGGAAGCGGTGGTTGTGTCCACACAACACGACGAAGCGGTTTCGCTGGAAACCATCCGTGCCGACATCACCGAAAAACTGATTCGCCCGATTGTGCCGGCAGAATTGCTGGATGAAAACACCAATATTTTTGTGAACCCCACCGGGCGGTTTGTTGTGGGTGGCCCGCAGGGTGACAGCGGCCTAACCGGCCGCAAGATTATTGTGGATACCTATGGCGGCTATGCCTGTCACGGCGGCGGTGCCTTTTCCGGCAAAGACCCCACCAAGGTGGACCGTTCGGCCACCTACATGGCACGGTATGCGGCCAAAAATGTGGTGGCGGCCGGGTTGGCGGAACGCTGCGAATTGCAGGTGGCCTATGCCATCGGCGTGGCACGGCCGGTATCGGTGCGGGTAGACACGCACGGAACCGGTGTGGTGTCGGATGAAAAATTGGCAGCCGCAGTGGAAGCGGTGTTCGATTTCCGCCCGGCAGCGATTATCGACACCTTGAAATTGCGTCGCCCGCAATACCGCGCGCTGGCAGCCTATGGGCATGTCGGCCGTGAAGATTTGGCGGTGGCTTGGGAACGAACCGACAAAGCCGAAGCGCTGAAAGCCCTTGTAGAAAATAGTTGACAAGCAATCAAAAACATGGGATAATATTTGTATTATGAGAATTATAACAGGAAAGGCAAAAGGGTGCCGGCTGGAAACGCTGGCCGGGCTGGACACACGCCCCACAGTGGAACGCGTGAAGGAAGGTGTGTTTTCCGCTGTTTGCTTTGAATTGGAAGGCCGGCGGGTGCTGGATGCGTTTGCCGGTTCCGGCCAAATGGGGCTGGAAGCACTCAGCCGCGGGGCGGCCAAGTGCGTGTTTGTCGATCACAGTCGGGAAGCGGTGGAAGTGATTCGGCGCAACAGTGTGGCCACCAAGCTGTCGGAAATGGCGGCGATACACAATGCCGATGTGTTGTCCTATTTGCGGCAGTGTCGCGAAACCTTCGACATGGTGTTCCTCGATCCGCCGTATGCCTCCGGGTTGCATCTTCCGTGTTTGCAGTTGTTGTCTGCCATGGTGGCACCGGGCGGTGCGGTGCTTTGCGAAAGCGACCGAACAGCCGAATTGCCCGACACGGTCGGGGAACTGTTGCTGGAACGCACCTATCGCTACGGCCGCGTAACGGTGCGGCTATACCGCAAAGCGTTAAAGTGAGGAGAACCGTATGAAGTTGGCAATTTGTCCGGGCAGTTTTGACCCGGTTACCAACGGGCATTTGCAAATTGTTTCTCGCGCGGCGGCCATGTTCGACCGCGTGATGGTGGTGGTGATGGCCAACCAAAACAAGCAACCGCTTTTCACGGCGGCCGAGCGGGTGGAACTGTTGCAACGCGCCACGGCGGGCATGCCCAATGTGGAAGTGGATGCCTACGACGGCTTGCTTGCGGAGTACGCGCGCGAAAAGCAGGCAAGCGTGATTGTTAAAGGGTTGCGTGCCATGTCGGATTTCGAATACGAATTTCAAATGGCTCTCACCAACCGAAAGCTCAATCCCGATGTGGAAACGGTGTTTCTTGCCACGGGTGCGGAGCACATGTATCTTTCTTCCAGCTTGGTGAAACAAGTGGCCAAGCTCGGTGGGGATATTCGTGAGTTTGTGCCGGCGTGCACGGTTAAAGATATTTTACAAAAATACGGAAGGAATGAAGAATCATGAGCATTGAAAACATACTGGACGAAATCGACGAAATGATTGATAAAGCGTGGGGTATGCCGCTGTCCGGCGGAAAATGCCTGATTGAGGCAGACCGCCTGCGGGATATGCTGGACGACATTCGCGGTAACATGCCTAGCGAAATTCGTCAAGCAAAGTCCATCGTGTCCGACAGAACCGACATCATCACCACCGCCAAAAAGGAAGCCGAAGACATTGTGCGGGCAGCCGAAGAACGCGCACACGCGCTGGTAACACAGGAAGAAATTGTGAAGCAGGCACAGCAGCGTGCCAACGAAATCATGTTGCAAACGCAACAGAAGTGCCGCGAAATGCGCAAGGGCACCCAGGACTTTGCGGAAGATTTGCTCAAACGTTGCGAAGAAACCTTAACCAAGCAAGTGGGCGAAGTGCATCAGGCACGGCAGATGTTGCGTCGCCCGGCTGCCAAAGACGAACAATAAGAAACAAAAGGAGAAAACAGCGGTTTTCTCCTTTTTTGAGGGCTGCCGGTTTCCAAACACAAAAAATTTGTGAGAACCGCGGACAACCTCTTGCGTTTCGGCGCAAATCAGGATATAATAAAGAAAGTATAAACCCGAAAGGAGTACGAACATGAACTATTCCCACGAAGTCGAACAGATGTGTATCGTGAAAAAAGGGCCGCACCACGGCCCGGCACCCATCCCCGAAGAAGGCAAATGGGTGAAAGCCACACAGATTGCGGATATTTCCGGTCTGTCGCACGGTGTGGGCTGGTGCGCTCCGCAGCAGGGCACCTGCAAACTCACACTGAACATTAAGGAAGGCATTGTCGAAGAAGCACTGGTGGAAACCATCGGTTGCTCCGGCATGACTCATTCCGCCGCCATGGCTGCGGAAATCCTGCCCGGCAAAACATTGCTGGAATGCCTGAACACCGACTTGGTGTGCGACGCCATCAATGTGGCCATGCGCGAGATTTTCCTGCAACTGGTGTACGGCCGCACGCAGTCGGCTTTCTCCGAAGACGGCCTGTCCATCGGCGCCGGCCTGGAAGACTTGGGCAAGGGCCTGCGGTCGCAGGTGGGCACCATGTATTCCACCAAAAAGAAGGGCGTTCGCTACCTGGAAATGGCCGAAGGCTATGTCACAAAAATCGCGCTGGATGAAGACGGCGAGGTTATCGGCTATCAGTTTGTGCGCTTGGGCAAAATGTTGGAAGACATCCGCCACGGCGTGCAACCCAACGAAGCATACGAAAAGAACATCGGTCAGTACGGTCGCTTCGATTCCGCGGCGAAGTACATCGACCCGCGTGAAGAATAAAAGGAGGCGGCATCAATGGCGAACGATGTGAAATTTGAAGGCAAGGACAGACGCCTTGCAAAAATCGAGGAATTCCTCGCAGCGAACGATCTCGGTTCCATGGAAGAATGCCGTGCTCTGTGCGAGAGCAAAGGCGTGGATGTGAATGCCATTGTCAAAGGCGTGCAGCCCATCGCATTTGAAAATGCGGTTTGGGCCTACACGCTGGGCGTGGCGTTGGCTCTGAAACGCGGCGTGAAAGAAGCAGCCGAAGCGTCGGCGGTTATCGGCGAAGGTCTGCAAGCGTTTTGCGTGCCCGGTTCGGTTGCCGAACAGCGCAAGGTGGGCTTGGGCCACGGCAATTTGGGCAAAATGCTGTTGTCCGAAGAAACCACTTGCTTTGCGTTTTTGGCCGGCCACGAATCGTTTGCGGCAGCCGAAGGCGCCATCGGTATTGCGCGCACGGCCAACAAAGTGCGCAAAACGCCGTTGCGCGTGATTCTGAACGGCCTGGGCAAAGATGCGGCCTATATCATCAGCCGCATCAACGGCTTCACCTATGTGGAAACCGACTACGACTTCCACA
>CAYMDU010000013.1:25012-25247 GCA_964389495.1 uncultured Eubacteriales bacterium | reverse complement strand
ACCCCTGCTCCATCCCGCGATATACGCATCCTTTTTGAGGACAATTAAAGTATACCACAGGCGGCAGGCTCTGTCAAGAGGAAAGTCGCAAGTTTTTAAAAAGAAAAAGTGGGAGAATGTTTTACAATAGACCTATTCATTTTGGAAAGTGTCAGAGATTGCCGGATTGAAGACTTCTTCAACCGGATAATTTTGGGCGTCGGCAAAGTGCCACCATTCTGCAAAATAGGAAGTG
>CAYMDU010000013.1:0-25002 GCA_964389495.1 uncultured Eubacteriales bacterium | reverse complement strand
TTCTCCATGGTCTGTTCCAACAACCGTGCATTTTGGGCAGCTTCTTTTGAGCAATCACTGTAATCGCGGTCGGCATAGGCGGTGAAATTGTCATAGCCGGTTGGAACAGGCAGATCCTTACCGCTATTCAAATCATAGAGAGAAATATCCACTGTGTTTCCTCTGCAGTGGCTTCGCTTGCCGGTTATCGGATGGGACACAAAAGCAGGATCGGGACAGATCTCCCACAGTTTTTCTTGGGCTGCAACAGGACGGAAACCGTCCCAAATCAATAAGCCAATCCCCTGTTCGGACAATTCGTTGCTAACCTTAACCAACTTTTTAAGAGTACCATATCGAAGATAGCAGTCTGTGAAATCATAAATTTGACAGCCGGTGAAGTTGTCGGTGGTTGCATATGGCAATTCCACCCTGGCGGTTGGAATATAGTCAAGAATACGAACAAAATCCGTATCCTTTGGCTCACGAAAAAGAGTTGATTGTGAAATCGCCGAGGTTGATACGGATGGCGTTGGCTTTGTTGTGCTTTTTGTTGAGTATTGATTCGTTGATGAATTGGTATGGACTTGCGTTGCCGACGAAGTGGCAACTTCTGTCTCCTGCACCTTGGAATTTGTTGTGGTTATAGTTGAAGCGAAATCCGATTGTTGACATCCTGCCAAATTTAGCAGGAAAAAAGCTGCCAAGGAAACTGTGAATAGCTGTTTCATGAGATTTTTCTCCTCTGTTGATTTGCGTGATTATTCTGCTTGAAAATGATACAGGTAATAATCGCTACATAAAGATTCCGGGCTGATTTCTCCGCAGATAACAACGGTGGTGTTGTTAAACCAGTCAGCAAGGTGTTCGTTTTGCTGATTTTCTCTTGAAAACGCTGTATAGGTTAGCTTTTCAAAATCAAGCACGCCCACATAGGTATAGTCTTGCCAATCGGGGCATGCTGTCAAAAGCAGTTTCTTTCCGTCCGGACAAGGGATTTGTTGAACATCGGCTATCCAGGTGCAACCCTCTATGGGTGCTTTTTTCCCGGTTGCCAGGTCAATCACAAAAACATTCTGCGCTTTGTCCACTTCTAGTGCAAAGGCACTTCCTGTGTATACAGTTCCTTCGTGAACCCAACTGTCAAACCCCATCATAAACACAATTCCCGCCTCGACTTTTTTTGAAGTGGCGGCATTAAAAACAGAATCAAACAGCTCTGTTCTTTGAAATGTAGCAAGGTCAATATTCCATGCTTTGTAATATTCCTCTGTCAGCGACCAGCACGCAAGTGTGTTTTCTATCAAGCTGCAGGAATCCACTTTTTCTCCGGACAATTCATCCAAACTGTACATTTGCTTTGTGGTTAAATCGACATAGTAAAGAGTGTAGCCATCTTTTTCTGTGTTACATAAAAGCATTTTAGTGAAATCCTCAGAAATTGCAGAGTTGCCGATTTCTTTTAATTTTGTCGCCCCTGTTTCAGATAGAATATCGGTCAATTCACCGGTGCACAGGTTGAGAAGCACGGGATAGTAGGATTCCGTATTATCGCCATTGTCATTGGCGAAAGTGAAAATCAGTTGAATTAGCAGTGCGAATGAATTGCCGGCATTTTCCGGAATTTTGAAAGCGGCATTTTCATCTATCCAAGTGACAATGGCTTTATTGTCGTATTCCACCCAATCAAACCGGACACAAAAGGTTACCCCGTGCAGAGCATAGTTTTGCGCAAAGGTATGCTCCGAAAGTTTGATAAATTCGCCTTGCTTTTCCACATATGCATCGTAATGACTGCCTTGTTTGGTATGTACATCGTCGGTGCATATCAGAAAAACGCCGTTTTGAGCCAATGTTGATACGGGTGTGTGAACATGTTTTCCTTGTATTCTATTGCCAATGGCAACACTTGGTTCCGCAAACATGGTATCAACGGTTATGGCGGAATTCATGGAGCTTTCCGGAATCGTTTGCACTTGATCGATTTGAAAAAATTGAAATACCAATTCCCGAAATGCCGGACTGGCAGCCATGGCCGCACCAACGGACAGTACGATCATGAGAATTGTAACAACAAATGCTACCAAACTTCTGTGCCACAGTATAACGATTTGCGCGTTCTCCTTGGATTTACTGTTTATTCGATCACTGCGTTCTAAAATATCATCGTCGATCTCATTGAAGCTGCTATACAGATCGTTCCTGTTCATCAAAAAGTTCCTCCTTCACGAGATGATTTTTAAGTTTCTTTCGCGTTCGGCTCAAAATCACCAGCGTATTATTCTCGGTGAGCCCGTATTTTTTTGCAATTTCAGCAACAGGTTCCGTAAAGAAATAGCGACGCACAAATATGTTGCCATCTCGTTCCGGCAATGTCCGAACAAATCTACATACGCATCGCCCAAGTTCTTTTGCTTCATACTCACTTGCCGTATCCGATTCACGGGCAAGACATTCTGCCAGTTCATCCAAAACCAAAACAATTTCTCCCCCGCCTCGTTTTTCGGCGGATCGGAAACGAAAGCGATTAAACGAGAGATTGCGAGTGATTTTGGCTAAAAACATTTGAAGCTTTGCCGGCTTTTGAGGCGGTATGGCGTTCCATGTTTTTAACCAGGTATCGTTCACACATTCTTCGGCATCTCCTTCGTTGTGCAAGATGTTGTTTGCAATAGCAAAGCAATACGCTCCGTATTTTTTGCTTGTTTCTTTTATAGCGGTTTCGTTTTTTTGCCAGTAGAGCTCTACAATTTTACTGTCTTCCACGGCGTTACCTCCTTTCGATGGTGTAAAGGACCTTTCACTTTATAAGACAGCAACTACATATCAAACCTTACAACTTTTTCACAATTATATCACAGATATCGACATGCTGGCGAACTTTGTGATAAAAAATCCCGCCCGACTTCCTGTGGGGAAATCGGGCGAGATGATTTGTATAGTTCCAAAAGCTGTTGACCAACAGTGCTATGCGGAATTGGTTTTTGCTTTTCGGATTTATAAAATTTTAGAAAAGAATTCTTTGGTTCTCGGATTTTGGGGATTGCCAAACACTTCTTCCGGAGTGCCTTCTTCGCAAATAACCCCTTTATCCAAAAACAGAATGCGGCTGGCCACTTCGCGAGCAAAGCCCATTTCGTGGGTGACAATCACCATAGTCATTCCTTCGTGCGCCAGTTCCCGCATCACTTCCAACACTTCGCCGACCATTTCCGGGTCCAAAGCCGATGTGGGTTCATCGAACAGCATCACATCCGGATTCATGGCAAGCGCACGCACAATCGCTACCCGCTGCTTTTGGCCGCCCGACAATTTTGAAGGATATTCGGCGGCTTTATCGCGCAAGCCCACTTTGTCGAGCAATTCATAGGCTTTCTTTTCGACAGCTTCGCGAATTTCTTTGCCAGTTCGCAAATCTTCGGCGGTGTACGGGCGATTCCAAAAGCGCAGCCAGCGTGCGCGACGCGCTTTTTTCTTGGCCACATATGTGGGTGCCAATGTCATATTTTGCAATACGGTTTTATTGTTGAACAAATTGAAATGCTGGAACACCATGCCCATTTTTTGCCGGTGGACGTTGATATCCACACGCATGTCCGTTAGGTCAACCCCATGGAACAGAATATGGCCGTCGGTGGGGTCTTCCATACAGTTAAGGCAACGAAGCAATGTGCTTTTCCCGGAACCGGAGGGACCGAGAATAACCACAATTTCTCCTTGGTGAATGGTGAGGTCGATACCATTGAGGACTTGGAGATTGCCAAAGCTCTTTTTTAGATTACATACTTCGATCACTTTTTCTCAATCTCCTTTCCATAATCCGAATGGCCAAAGTGATAATCAGCACCATAATGATATACACCAGTGCCATAGCTAAATACGGTACCATGAATTCGTAGTTGTTTGTGCCGATGGTGTTAAAGGCTTTGTACAAATCGGTTGCACCGACAAAGCTGACAATGGAGGTTTCCTTGATGAGCGTGATAAATTCATTGCCCATGGTGGGTAGAATGTTTTTGACAGCTTGCGGAATAACAATTTTTAGCATGGCCATGGAAAAACTGAGTCCCATGGCACGCCCGCCTTCCATTTGGCCGGCATCAACCGATAGTATACCACCACGCATGATTTCGGAAATGTAGGCACCGCTGTTCAAACCGAATACCAACGCCGATACCGACACCGATTGCATGTGAATGTCCAGCAACGGGAACAGCACATAGTAGAACAGCAACAGCTGCACAACCATGGGGGTGCCACGAAAAAATGAAACATACACGCTGCAAATACCGTCCAAGATGCGCGGAGTGAGTTTGTATTTCGGCATAACGCGCACCGCCGCAATCAGAGTGCCGATAACGGCACCGAGAACCAAACCGATTATAGCGATGGTCAGTGTGTTTTGCAAACCTTCAAGCATTTTGTGATACCCACCTTTATCGATGAAGGTTTCCCAAAACACTTCGATTTTTCTTTCAAAATTACCCATAATGTGTTTCCTTTACAACACAAATAGTCCACCGTGTCGGTGAACTATTTGTGCCTCTTATCCCCTGTTGATTTTATGCCAAAGCGTTTAGTGCTTCGGTGATCATCGAAGCCGGAGCGGAGTCGATTACCACATAGCTCAAATTGCCGTTAATCATATCTTGAATGGCCAAAGAACCGTTTTTGTAACCAACCGGTGTTACGGCGTATCCTTCAAATTCCATATCGGCATCGCCTTCAATATAGAACTGACCGGTTGTGCCGTTTTGGAAACCGATTTTGGCGGAAGAATCCAACGATTTAAGAACAGTTTCCACATCGGAAGCCGTGGTGCAGGAATCAAAAGTAGTGTCGTTGCCCTTCACAACCAAACGCTGGGAAGCGGTGTAGTAAGAATCGGAGAAGGTGACATGTTCTTTTCTTTTTTCGTTCACGGTTAAGCCGGCCATGGCAATGTCGGCCTTGTCTTGGTTAACACTCAGGCAAACCGAATCGAAATCAATGTTCAGAATCACCAGTTCTTTGTTGAGCTTTTCGGCCAACAAAGCGGCAATTTCCATGTCGATACCCAAGTACTTATCGCCGTCGGTGTACTCAAACGGTTCAAACTCCGCGTTGGTTACCACAACCAACTGGTCTTTCGAAGCATCCTGTGCGCAAGAGGAAACCGGCGTGGGAGTTCCGTTTCCGAAATACTTGTTGCAGATTTCATCGAACTTGCCGTTCTCTTTGATTTCTTTAATGAAATCGTTGACCTGTGCCAACAGTTCGGGATCGTTCTTGTTGACGCCGAAGGCATATTCTTCGTTTGTCAAGTCAATGTTGATCACTTTGGTGGCAGCCACCTTTTCCTGGTTGTCGGCGGTTGTGGTACCGCCTGTATTGCTTTCTTGTTTGCCGCAAGCAGCAAAGCAAAATACCAGGCATGCAACCAATACGAACGCTAAAACCTTTTTCATGATGTGTTCCTCCTGAAATTTATTTTTTCGAACAATGGCATTATAACACCCTCTTTTTAAAATTGCAAGTGTTTTTTTGAAAAAATATTCATAAATTTTGAATTTATTTTCGTAAAGGCAACGAATATACAAAATTTTTATGAATATTCACACTTTGGAAATGAAAAATTGCGTTTGTTCATAGAAAGGTGAGCGCTTGAAAATGGTGAAAATCTATTGAAAAGAAAGGCGTGTTATGTTAAAATAGCGCTAGCCAATATAAGGAGGGATCACCTTGCAATTTAAAGAGTATACCTTTGGCAACACCGTGGTTCGTTATCTGATAGACGACAACCGCCAAATTGCCATGCAGTTGTTGCCGAAAGATTTAAAAGAAAAAGCGGCAGCTCCTTGGAACAATCCCGAAATGCCGTTTGATGCACGCCGCAACTACACGCACAACTGGGAAATGGGTTCGTTGGTTCATGTGCACATGGAACACCAGCCGTTTTGCCTTCCCGGTATGACCATGCGCTCGGCAGAAAACGATCGTTTATTTTTGTTTGAAAATCAAAAAGTTATTAATGAAGACAGTTGCACACGAATTGTGACCTCGCTGAAAAGCAAAGAAGGGTATGCAGTACATCACACGCTAACTCACCGTCAGGGTTTGCGTGGGTTTGAGGTGAAAACAGAATTTTTGAATCAAAGCGGTGCACCGGTCACTTTGGATATGATCACCAGCTTTGTGATGGATGGCCTGAGCCCGTTTCAAGAGGACGATGCTCCCAACGCCTATCAGTTGCATCGCTTTTTTGCCGGATGGAGTTTGGAGGGCAAGTGCGTAGCACAACCGGTGGAAGATTTGGGGTTGGACAAAGCGTGGATCAGTTGGTTTGTTTCCGATAACTGTGAACGATTTGGCAGCCTTGGCAGTTATCCGGTGGAGCGCTACTTCCCCACCGCGGTTTTTGAGGACAAAGAAAACCATGTGTTTTGGGCTGCACAGCTGGCACACAACGCATCGTGGGATATGGAACTCGGCCGTGTGGGCGACTATTTTCATCTCAGCGGCGGCTTGGGTGACAAGGAATTTTGCGGTTGGAAAAAAACATTGCAAAACGGTGAAACATTCGAAGCGCCGCCGGCCTATATCGCCGTGGCAGAAGGCACGCTGGATGCTGTTTGTGCCGCGGTAACCGACATGCAAAAACCGGCTTGGCATGCCTATGGCGAACAAGGCCTTCCCACTTCGTTCAATGAGTACTGTGCCACTTGGGGCCGGCCGACACAGGAAAAAATGTTGAATTTCTGCCAATGCCTGAAAGAATTCGGTGTGAAATATTTGGTGATTGATGCCGGGTGGTGCAAAGCCGGGAACGAGCAGGAGGGCAACGGCGAATGGGAGCCGGATGTAACCATCTTTCCCGACATCAAAGCCATGAACCGCGAAATCCGTGCCAACGGTATGGTACCCGGTATTTGGCTGGAATTTGAAGCAACCACCCAAGGTTCTCGCTTTTTTGAGCCGGATTACGACCACATGAAATTACAGCGCGACGGTCATGTTGTTAAATCGCGAGGTACGCGTTCTTTTTGGGACTTCCGTCGTGAAGATGTGCGCGAACATTTGTATAAAAAGGTGATTGCGTTCCTAAAAGAATACGGCTTTGGGTATATCAAAGTGGACTACAATGCCAACATCGGCCCGTGGGTAGATGGCGGAGATTCCGGTGCCGAAGCACTGCGTGAACATCTGGAAGGCGTGCGCGAATTCTTTAAGCTAATGAAACGCGAAATGCCGGAACTGGTGATTGAAAACTGTGCTTCCGGCGGGCATCGCTTGGAGCCTTCCATGATGGGCGTTTCCGGCGTTTCCTCTTTTTCTGATGCTCACGAAGCTATTGAAATCCCCTACATTGCCGCCAGTTTGCACCGCTTAATGCTGCCGGCGCAGGAATTGATTTGGGCCACCTTACACGGTGACGACAGCGATGAGCGATTGGTGTATTCTTTGGCAGCGACTTTCTTGGGGCGTGTGTGCCTTTCCGGTCCGGTTCACGAGCTGAACACCGCACAGCGAGCAATTGTTAAGCAAGCTATGGATTTCTATAATGAGATAACCGATGTGTTGCAAAACGGTGATTCGCAGTTGCACGGAAATCGCGGAAACAACACGCGACATCCCACCGGTACGCAGGTGGTGGTGCGGCGCACCGAGAAGCAAATCGCCGTAGTGTGTCATGCGTTTGAAAACCCGGCCGAAACCATGGAAATTGAGTTGGGCTGTGATGCTGTGATCGCCAATTCGTTCCACGGTGAGTTTATCAGCGTTGAAAACGGGAAACTGCGTATTCGTGCGATGAAGCCGTTTACAGCCGGTGCTGTGTTACTGACTATTCAATAAAGGAGAAACGAAAATGATTATTGAACAGCGTATTAAAGATTTTGAAAACCTGGGATTTGGCATGTTTGTACATTTCGGCTTGTACAGCGTACTGGGAAAAGGAGAATGGGCCTATCACACCTTAAATATCAAAGCAGAAGATTACGAGCCCTTGGCTCAGCAATTTCAGCCCAAAGCCGATTGGGCAACCGAGCTGGTGGCGGCGGCCAAAGGCGCCGGTTGTAAGTATATCACGCTAACAACACGCCATCACGACGGGTTTTCGTTATATGACACCTGCGGATTGAGCGAGTACGATGCACCGCATTTTTGCGGCCGTGATTTGATTCGCGAATTTGTAGATGCCTGCAATGCGCAAGGGATTATCCCCTTTTTCTACCACACACTGCTGGATTGGCGTATTCCCTGCTATCGCGACGACTTTCCCGCGTATTTGAAATACCTGCGTCGTAGCGTGGAAATCCTGTGCACCAACTACGGAAAAATCGGTGGTTTGTGGTTCGACGGCAAATGGGATAAACCGGAAGAAAACTGGGAAGAAGACGAGCTGTATGCCACCATTCGTCGCCATCAGCCGCAAGCTATGATTATTAACAACACCGGATTGAACGCACGAGGAGAAGCCGGACACATTGAACTGGACAGCGTCACCTACGAACGCGGCATGCCCGCCAAAATGCCGGAAGATGCTCCCAAGTACTTGGCCGGCGAAATGTGCGAAGTAATGAACAGCCACTGGGGGTATGCCAAAGAGGATATTTGCTACACCTCCCCTGCAGAGATGATTCGCACACTGGCCGGTTGCCGCCGCTACGGTGCCAATTTGCTGTTGAACTTGGGGCCTATGGGCGACGGTTCTCTTCGCCCGATTGACGCCGCCATCTTGGAAATGCTCGGCCGTTGGGTGGATATTTACGATGAAGCGATCCGTTGCCCACGTCCCACCTACATCGACATCGAAAACAAGCCCGATGATTTCTTGCTGAAACTAGGGAAAACCTACTACTTGTTCTGCGACCATTTGGCAACGGTTGCCGACCCGAATGTAACTATCGAAGGAGATCCGTCCACCTATACCGATCACTTTGTATTGCCGGAAACCGTGAAGTCCGTATCGTGGTTGGATACTGGTGACTCGGTGGAGTTTGTGCAAAACGGGTTTGATGTTTCTGTGCGAACCATTCCTTTCAAATACGGTCGCAACACGGTGATTCGTGTGGCAAAAATCGAATGTGAGTAAACCGCAATAATTTTCAATCAGTGCAATGTTAATTACCTTGTTTTCAGCTCAAAGCCCTTGCCGCTTCCATGCGGCAAGGGCTTTATCCTATGTAATTTGTTTTGTTGTTTTTCAAGAAAGACAGTCGAGCTTGTTTTTGACAACCTTTTTTAAAAGTAGATAAGAAATTACGGCGGTTGCTAATTCCGCAATCGGGAAAGTCCACCAAACCGTATTGGTTACATCAGCAGAAAGTGTGAACAGATATGCTGTGGGAAATACAAAAATCACCAGGCGACATAACGCGGTGAAAAGCGGTTTCGCTGCATACCCCAAGGCTTGAAAGACACCTTGAATCGCAACACTGATTCCCATAAAGATATATCCGGTTGATGCAATTCTTGTTGCCTTTTCGCAAACAGCGATCAATTCCACAGTTGAACTGCCGGACAAAGCAAACAGTTGCGATAGCGGCTTGGCAACAATCTCAAACAAAACCGTTATAATTATCATAACAATTACCGTGTCGGCAATGCCGCATTTAACAGAATGTCGCGAGCGTTCTTTATCTCTCATTCCGTAGTTAAAAGAAAGAATGGTAATGATGGTATTGGAAAGGCCAAAACAAGCAAACAATGCTATTTGCTGGATTTTATAATATATTCCGAATGCCCCCACAAGAACGGTAGGGTTCTCGTTGGCGGAGCCCAAAATCATATTCATTCCCGCCATCATAACAGAGAGTAATCCTTGCATTAATGCTGCCGAAATACCAATGGAGTATATTTCTTTGATGATTTTGATTTGCGGACGGATGTATTTGATGTTTCCGTTGATTTCTTGGTTTTTGGTATAGTGAAAAATCATGGCAACAAGCAACGACACAAATTGCCCCAATACCGTTGCCCAAGCAGCCCCGCAAACGCCCATGTTTAGCGGGAAAATAAATAAGTAATCGAACAATATGTTAATGATTGCACCCGAAATTTGTGCCACCGTGGAATACACCGTTTTACCGGTTGCTTGTAAAAATCTTTCATAGACGGTAAATCCGACGGACCCCAACGAAAGCGAAGAACAAATCATAAGATACTGTGACCCCAATTTGACAACTTCCTCGTTTGTGGTAAAAAGACCGATGAACCAGCGAGAACCGCCTATTCCGAATACTAAAAACAGCAAATAAATGGCGCACGCCAAAACGATTCCGTTACCGGCAATTTGATTCACTCTTTTGCTGTCTTTTTCACCCAAGCTTTTGGAAATCAAAGTATTCAGCCCCACCCCGGTTCCAACACCCACGGCGATAATTAGGATTTGTACGGGGAAAGCATAGGTTAAAGCCTCGTTGGCAATTGCTCCAATGCCGTCAATATTTGCAACAAAAGCGCTGTCTACCACATTGTATAACGCCTGTAAAATCATGGAAATCATCATGGGAAAGCCCATGTTCCAAAAAAGTTTGTTCAACGGTTCGGTTGCCATTTTGTTTTGTTTCAAGTTGTCCATAAGTTCCTCCTAAATTAAAAGTGTGCAAGGCCAATTCAATTGGTCTTACACACTTTTGGTTGCTCATTGATTGCTATTAATTATATCAGAAATGCTCGCCTTTTGTCAACGGGTTTTGAAACTACACCTGCAAACAGATGGCGGTTCCGTTTGCGGTGATGGAAACGGCGGTGATGTTGTCGGCCCGATGTTCCACCAACAAGGTTGCCAAAGGATTTTCAATTTCACGGCGAATGGCATTGCGCAATTCTCTGGCACCTCTTTTTCCACCTGTGGCGCGTTGAGCCAACAACAAAGGTACGGTTTCGTCCCATGTTACCGTGATGTTGCGCTCTGCCAACGGTTGGCGCAATTCATTCAACATAAGCACGGCAATCTCTTTGTAGTTCTCTTCACTGAGCGGCGAAAAATGCACAATTTCATCCACACGGCCGATAAATTCCGGACGCAAAAATTCCGATAACGCTTTGGTAGCACGATCGTGCGATGCTTCCGCATTGGATTTTCCAAAGCCCATCAGGGCTTCATGGAATTGACTCCCTGCGTTGGAAGTCATAACAACAACCGTGTTTTCAAAATTCACAACGCGCCCGTGTGCGTCGGTTACACGTCCTTCGTCTAAAATTTGCAAGAGTAAATTCAACACATCGGGATGTGCTTTTTCAATTTCGTCAAACAAAATCACCGAGTAGGGCTTGCGGCGCACTTTTTCGGTGAGCTGCCCCGCTTCGTCATACCCAACATAGCCTGGCGGTGAACCGATGAGACGGGATACAGCGTGCTTTTCCATAAACTCCGACATATCCAACCGAATCAAAGTATCCGGTGTATCAAACAACTGTGCAGCCAGCACTTTGACAAGTTCGGTTTTTCCAACGCCGGTTGGTCCAACGAAAATAAAGGAAGCCGGGCGGCGGCGTGGACTGATTTGTACACGATTGCGCCGAATAGCTGCCGCCACCAACTGTACGGCTTCGTCTTGACCGATAATGTGTTGTTTGAGTTCGTTTTCCAAGCCGGCCAGTTTTTCCAACTCGTCTTCGCGAATTTTAGAAGCCGGAATTCCGGTCCACAGTTCAATTACGCCGGCCAAATGCTGGTTGGTAACCGGTGCACTGATGGCCTCTGGGCGAATGGCTTCGATTTCCTGTTCGGTTTTCAGCAAATCGGCTCTCAGATTGGCCAGCTGTTCATAATCCACGGTTTCTTGCGTCGTTAATTCCGACTCTTGCCGACGCAAAGAATCGGCATGCAACAGTAATTTGGCATAGTCATCGGCTTTTGTGTTTTGAAGTGCGGCGGCTGTGCATGCTTCATCCAACAAATCGATGGCTTTGTCCGGCAAATAGCGGTCGGTAATATAGCGTTCGGACAGAGTAACAGCTTGCCGCACAATCGCTTCGCTAACGGTGACACCGTGATATTCTTCGTAGTATTTGCGAATACCGCACAGCATTTCCGTTGCTTCTTCCATTGAGGGCTCTTCTACACGAATGGGTTGAAAGCGGCGTTCCAAGGCCGCATCTTTTTCAATATGCTTACGATATTCTGTGAAAGTGGTAGCACCAATCACTTGGATTTCTCCACGCGATAAAGCGGGCTTTAAGATGTTGGCGGCCGACATGCTTCCTTCCGAATCGCCGGTTCCCACCAATGTGTGCACCTCGTCGATGAACAGGATAATGTTCCCCTGCGCTTTAACTTCTTCAATCAATCCTTTGATTCGACTTTCAAATTGCCCACGAAATTGGGTGCCGGCAACCAAAGCCGTTAAATCCAGCAAATGCAATTCCTTGTTTTGCAATTTATAAGGCACTTTGCCGGCTGCAATACGTAACGCAAGGCCTTCGGCAATGGCGGTTTTCCCAACGCCCGGCTCACCAATCAAACACGGGTTGTTTTTGCTGCGGCGACACAAAATTTGAATGGCACGATAAATTTCGCGATCGCGTCCGATAATGGCATCCAACTGCCCATCTGCTGCTTTTTGTGTGAGGTTGGTGCAATAGCTGTCCAAATATTTCCGCTTTTGGGATTTTTTCTTGGCTTCTTTTTCGGAAGAAACGGTCGCTTCTTCCTGAGAAGATTCGGCTTGTTTGCCAAACAAGTTTTGAAAAAACGGAAAAGTAGCAGCACCACCGGGAACAAAGTCTTCGGTATCTTCCTCACCGTCGGGAATCATCATTTCTCCCAACTGCTCGTCCATGGCTTCGAGTTCTTCTTGACCAATGCCGAATTTTTGCAGCAAATCGTCAACCGGTTTAATTCCCAGTTCTTTGGCGCAGGTGAGGCACAGCCCTTCGTTTTTGCTGTCTTCACCTTCCATGCGGGTGATAAACACAACAGCGGGGCGTTTTTTACAACGGGAACACAGCATAGCAATCTCCTTTTAGGTTGTAGCATCATGAGAGTTTTGTTGCTCCGCTTTGTCACGGCGCAACTTGAAATAAACAAACAAATACATAAAGAAAGCAAACAGCATGGTAACGGCTACCAGTGCTATTAACAGTTTTAGCAACCAGTTTGGCATGTTTGTCCACACGGCAATGAGCAACATGACAATGTAGAATGTGAAGGTGGAAATTTTGCCATACCAATTTGAGCTGCGTATGATCTCATTACGGGAAAGCAAAATCCACCCGCCGATGGCCTGCAAAAGTTCTTTGAACAGACAAATAACAAACAAAGGAATGAGTGAAGGATTGCGGATGGTTAGGCAAATCAGCACAATGATTTGTGTGAGCTTATCGGCAATGGGATCCAGCAATTTTCCGATTTCCGTGATTTGATTGTAGCGGCGAGCGATGAATCCGTCGAGCAGGTCGGTTAGACCGGAGAGCGCCAGCACGCCCATTGACAAGTACAAATCGCCGTTAAGGTAGACAATGGCGAATACTGGCAGCAAAAGCAACCGTGCCAGTGACAGCGTATTCGGGATGTTCCAAACAAAATTCAATCGTTCCATGTTTTTGCTCCTGTACTTAAATGAAAATGGCACACCGGCCAACTATTTGTTACATCAGTGAATGGTGCTCAAAATGGGATTGACACTCAAAACCCAGCGGGTGAGAAATGTTTTATCAAGACTATCCAAAGACAGCATGCTGTTTTCGGTACCGGTAGCGGCAATCAGTTGTACAAATGCTGTGAAAATCAATACAAGCAGAACACCTTTGATTGCCCCCAATACCGCCCCCAGCGTTCCGTCGATTTGGCGAATTAAGGGCAGCTTTGTGACGGGCTTTATTAGCTTTGTTAACAAGCGGGCTACCAAAGAGAATAGCACAAACAAAATAATGAAAAACACAAATTGCAGAAGGGAAACCACAATAGGACGGATAATGCGTGTGAGCAAGGTGTTGGCCAAGGTGGCTGTGGTGGCGGCAACCGAATTATCCAGGCTGTCCAATGCGGATTGCAGCTGGGTACTATTTTCCAAAACCGAGATCACAGAAGTGGGCAAACCGGTGAGCAGTTCGCCGAGTTTTTCTGCAGAAGGAACTTCGGTAACGCCAACCAGTGATTCGTTGAGTTGCGTTTCAATTCCTTCGGCCATCAATCCGTCAAAAGTCCACGATGCAAGCGGTGAACTAAAAGTGAGCGCCAATACAAAAGCGGCGATGAATCCAACAATTTGTACCACTGATTTTAGAAATCCGTGACGGTAACCGAAAAATACGGTGAGCGCCATTAACAACAGAATGATACCATCCAAAATATAGGCCATACGGTATCCCTCCTCACAACAGGATAATGCTATCTTATCATTTTTATTAACAAAGTACAAGTGGCTTGTTTTAATTTTCCGCTCTTTTCAGCTCGCTTAAAGTGAGCAACAACGGCGATCCGCGGTAAAGAACGGCTTTCAAGGAATCGGAAGGTGCTTTGTACTGCGTTTCGGATCCGTTGAGCTTTGTTTCGTACATGGTTTGATCGGTTAGCAACAAAGCTGTTGTTCCTTTGGCGGACAAAGAACGGTAGGCGCCGGTGTAGGAAGAAACCGACATTCGTTTTCCACCGGTGTTGAACAACCACAGTTCTCCGGAATCGGTGGAACCGCTGCGGCGTAATGCTACGCCGAAAAGCGAAGAAGTAACCGCATACCCCACCGGTTCATACCCATCGCACGAAATGATTTCCGGCTGCGAGCCAGCGGAAGACAACGACCAAATTTCGCAATCGCCAACAGCAAGAATACATCCCGAAGAATAGTAATGAACGGTGTGGAGCAACACATCGGTACCGGTGTACTCTTTGACCTCGCCGGAAGATAGGGTGATAACCAAAAGCGAGGATTTTAGCACCCCATTTTCGGCGGTGGTGCCCAATACTGCCAATTTTCGCCCGTCGGGTGAAAGAGAAACATCGGTGAGCAGATACTTACTGCTTTGATAAGAAAATTCGGTTTTCCCTTGAATTGTCATTACGGTTATTTCCGAAAGATAGCTTTGCGAAGTGCTGTTAAGGACCAGTGCAACAGTACCGTTCGAGAGAAGATCGGCTGCATGGATTTTACGATTTTCCAGTTCCAGCTCCCCCACCGTTTCGCGACGGGTGTCCCATCGAATTCGGCTGCCTCCGATTTCAGCAAGTAACACATATTTTCCCGCCGTGCACAAATACGGGTCGGTAAAAGAGTGTGCGCGTTCAGCAACGCAGGCGGCAGAAGCATTATAAAAACGCAGCGAGGTGTCACTTAATACCGCTAAATGCTGATTCACCTCGGACATAGCAATCACAGAATTGCCGGCAACTCCGCACGGGAACCCTTCACCAGCTTCCACATCGCCGAATTGTTGCTCTGTCCAGTCCAGCAAAGCCTCTGGTGCGATTTTTTCCCAATTACGCCATAACAAAAAGCCAATCAACAAAACAGCGCAAAGGACGGCCAAGCGTTTGAACAGTCGCAGCCAAGGACGATAATTGCTATGCCGATTTCGTGTGCGAGTATCGCTATCTGTCTTTTTCTTGCTCATCTGTGTAAAACACCTCATCTAAAAACAATCCCTGCGGCGGGGCGGTGATGCCGGCAAGTTCGCGTTGACCGGTGAGCAGTGCTTGCAAAACAGAAGCATTATTCAAACGGCCGTTGTGTACATCCAACAGTGTTCCAACCATGATGCGAACCATGTTATATAAGAATCCGTCTGCTTCTACAATATAGTCCACAAGATCGCCTTGACGAACGACCTCGGAACGGAACACTGTGCGGCATTTATCCTCCACCGCGCTGCCTGCCGAGCAAAATGCGGAAAAATTGTGCCGGCCTAAGAACAAGGAAGCGGTTTCGTTCAGGGATGCGATATCCAATGGATTGTGCACTGTTAACGCGTAGGATGTGCAGAACGGAGAACGAGTTGTTCCGTTCCAAATATGATAGACATAGCGTTTCTTACAAGCGGAATACCGAGGGTGGAACGACGGCAACACAGGGCGACATTCCAGTACAACAATATCAGACGGCAACACGGCGTTTAGCGCCCGATGCAATTCCGCAACTGCCGGTTTTGGGGGAATGTCCATGGTACAATAAAATCGCCGTGCATGAACACCGGCATCGGTGCGACTGCAACCGGTGATACCCAGACGCAAACCGGTGATTTGTTCCACGGCATTTTGCAAAGTTTCCTGCACGGTGATTGCATTGGGCTGAACTTGCCAACCGTGATAACGGGAACCGTCGTATTGTAATGTCAGCAGCAGCCGGTTCATGCAAATCCTCCTTTAAATTACCGCCGGAACAAGTTGATTGCTACTGATCAAACAAACAATCAGCAACAATGTGGCCACAAGCGACAGCACATCGCGCTTCTGTATGTGCAGTTGCTTCATGCGTGTGCGTCCTTCCCCGCCGTGGTAGCAGCGGCATTCCATGGCTGTTGCCAAATCATAAGCGCGGCGGAATGAGGAAACAAATAAGGGCACAAGCACGGGAATCAGTGCGCGAACGCGTTGCAACAAGTTGCCGCTTTCCATGTCGGCACCGCGTGCTTTTTGGGCAGACATGATTTTATCGGTTTCCTCAATTAGAGTGGGGATAAAGCGCAAGGCAATGGTCATCATCATGGCGATTTCGTGCACCGGAACGCGAAGGTGTCGCAACGGACTCAGTAACCGTTCCAAGGCATCGGTTAGCGTTGTGGGGGATGTGGTATAGGTGAGCAAGGAACTGGCCGCAATGAGGCACAAAATACGTAAAGCAATAAAGCAGGCTGTATAAACGCCCTCGATGGTGATGGTTAAAATTCCAATGCGGAGCAGTACGCGACCATCGACATAGAATATATTGATCAAAGAAGTGAACAGGAGCAATGGCAGCACGGGCTTTATCCCTTTTAAAAGCAACTTGCAGGGAATGTGGGACAGCCCCACGCACAGCACCAAAAACGAAACAGACAAACCCAAGCCGACCCAGTTGTCGGGAATAAAAATCACAACAATGTAGGCAAAAGTCAATGCCAACTTCACGCGCGGATCCATGCGGTGCAAAAGCGAATGGCCGGGGAAAAACTGGCCGATGGTGATATCAGACAGCATGGGTATTTCCTCCCCTCAGCAAGGAAAGCAATTCCTTTTCGGCTTGCTCCAAAGTGTACACGGAAGACGAAACCGGAATACCGGCCTTGCGCAGGCAATCAAACACTTTGGTAACCGCCGGAACCGAAAGGCCGATGGAACTTAATTCTTCGGCGTGTGAGAAAACCGTTTCCACCGGTTCCAACATGGCAACACGGCCGTGATTGAGAACCAAAACGCGGTCGGCAATGCGTGCCACATCTTCCATGCTGTGAGATACCAACAGCACCGTGGTTTGATTTTCTTGTTGATAGCGACGAATCATTTGCAAAATTCGCTCTCGCCCTCTGGGATCCAACCCGGCGGTTGGTTCGTCCAAAATCAAAACGCGCGGTTCCATTGCCATAACGCCGGCAATGGCGGCACGCCGTTTTTCGCCACCGGATAGCTCAAAAGGCGATTTGCTAAGCAACGCCGATTCCAATCCCACCCATTCGGCGGCTCGATTGACACGCTTATCGATTTCTTCTTCGGACAACCCCATATTGCGCGGACCAAAAGCAATATCCTTATATACCGTTTCTTCGAAAAGCTGATATTCAGGATACTGAAATACCATGCCCACTTGAAAACGAATGCGGCGAATGTTTTTGGCATCGTGCCAAATGTCCTGCCCATCCAGCAAAACTGTGCCTTCTTCCGGTTTGAGCAACCCGTTAAGGAGTTGAACAAAACTGGATTTGCCGGAGCCGGTGTGGCCGATAATGCCCACCAATTCCCCTTCGTTTATGCGAACAGAAACATCGGTTAGTGCGTCTTTTTCAAAAGGAGTGCCCACCGAGTAGCGTATACTGCAATGTTGGGTTTCGATAATGGCCATAGTTTGTCTTCCTTATTTCTTCTGTAACAAAGTGAGTAACGCTTGTGTACATTCTTCCACGGTTAATACGCCGTCAGGCAATGAAAAACCGGCCTGCTTTAAGCGATAACACAACTCCGTGGGTTGAGGAACATCCAATTCCAACTGACGAAGATCTTCCACATGAGAGAACACTTCACGCGGTGTTCCGTCGGAAACAATGTGCCCCTCGTGCATAACCACTACACGATCGGCCAGCACGGCTTCTTCCATGTAGTGTGTGATGAGGATTACTGTCATCCCCTGCTCGCGGTTAAGACGGCAGATGGTGTTCATCACCTCTTGCCTCCCCTGCGGATCCAGCATGGCTGTCGGTTCGTCCAATACCAAACATTCCGGATTCATTGCCAACACACCGGCAATCGCAATGCGCTGTTTTTGACCGCCGGAAAGCTTGTGTGTGTCGTGATGGCGATAATCCAACATGCCTACGGCACGGAGAGCATCGTCTACACGATGGCGTATTTCGGCGGGAGGAATCCCCATGTTTTCGGGGCCAAAAGCAACATCTTCTTCCACAACCGTGGAAACCAACTGATTATCCGGATTTTGCAGCACCAATCCGACTGTACTTCGTATGGTGTATAGCTGTTCATCGTCGGTGGTGTCGATATCATGAACCAGCACACGCCCGCCAAGCGGTAACAGCATGGCGTTAAAATGCTGGGCAAGCGTGGATTTTCCGCAACCGTTATGACCAAGCAAAGCAACAAAGGAGCCGTGTGTTATCGACAAATCCAAGCCGTCGAGCACCACAGCAGAAGCACCTTCGGTATCTTCGTAGGCAAAGCGAACGCCTTGCGCAGTAATCATTGTTTTGTTCATGTGGCTGCCTCCCACCATGCGCTGGCACCGCAAGGCAACACCAAGCCGCTTTGCGTAACCGGCAGACCGATTTCGTCGGCTTCGGTTGTGCCGCCAAAGCGTGGGGTAACCAACGAGCCGAGCAGATATTGCATCACCGACGGAGAAAGTCCGGTGGTGTAGGAATTGATGAGGAAAAACAACGGTGTATCAGACAGCAACGAAACGCACTCGGAAACCAATGGGTATATCTGTTCTTCCAGTTTCCAAATTTCCCCGCCGGGGCCGCGCCCATAAGACGGCGGATCCATGATGATGGCGTCGTAAGTGTTGCCGCGGCGTTGTTCGCGCTGTACAAATTTTCCGCAATCGTCCACCAACCAGCGCATCGGGCAATCTGCCAGTTGGGAAGCAACCGCATTTTCACGCCCCCAGGCAACCATGCCTTTGGAAGCATCCACATGGGTTACATGCGCACCGGCGGCTACGCATGCCAAGGTGGCGGCGCCGGTATAGCCGAATAAGTTGAGAACACGAACGGGACGCTGCGCACGACGAATGCACTCCCCCATTTTATCCCAATTCACAGCTTGTTCCGGGAACAGACCGGTGTGCTTAAACCCCATCGGTTTCAAACGAAATCGCAGAGAACGGTATCCGATTTCCCACACTTCGGGTAGCGGCCGATAGGTTTCCCAATGGCCGCCTCCGCTGGAAGAACGGTGGTACCGCGCCTGTGCTTTTTTCCACAGTGGGTGCCGCTTGCCGGTGCTCCACAGTATTTGCGGGTCGGGTCGGATGAGAATGGCTTCTCCCCAGCGTTCCAGTCGCTCACCGTCGGTAGCGTCTAATAATTCATACTCTTTCCAATTGTCAGCCGCTCTCATACTGTGCGCTCCTTAAAAAGTCATTTGATGTTCCAGGCCCAAATGGGCATAGGCAGCCGGCAGTACCACACGCCCGCGCGGTGTGCGGTTAATAAAACCAAGTTGCATCAAATAGGGTTCGTATACATCTTCAATGGTAACGGCTTCTTCGCCGATAACCGCCGCCAATGTATCCAAACCGACAGGGCCGCCGTTGTAGTGCTGAATCATGGCCAACAACATTCGGCGATCCACCATATCCAATCCCAATTCGTCGATTTCCAGTTTGTCCAGCGCCACGCGTGCAATGTCAGCCGTGATACGGCCGTGGCTGAGAACCTGCGCGAAATCTCGCACACGTTTTAACAGACGGTTGGCGATACGCGGTGTTCCCCGTGAACGGGAGGCAATTTCCAGCGCACCGTCGTTGTCGCAGGGAATTGCCAAAATGTCGGCACTGCGGCGCACAATGTTGGCCAATTCTTCCGGTGTATACAGTTCCAATCGGCAAATAACACCGAAGCGGTCGCGTAGCGGTGCCGACAGTTGCCCCGCGCGTGTGGTGGCACCAATCAGCGTGAAGCGCGGCAACGGCAAATGAATGGAAGCGGCGCCCTGCCCTTTGCCGTTGATAATATCGATGGCAAAATCTTCCATAGCCGGGTACAGGATTTCTTCAACCGTACGGGGCAACCGATGAATTTCATCAATAAACAGCACATCGCCTTGCTCCAAATTGGTTAGCAAGGCTGCCAAATCGCCGGCACGTTCCAATGCCGGTCCGGAAGTGATGCGAAAATTCACGCCCAGTTCATTGGCAATGATAGCCGACAGGGTGGTTTTCCCCAATCCCGGAGGGCCGTACAGCAACACATGGTCCAGCGGTTCCCCACGCAAGCGGGCAGCATTGATAAACACAGACAGATTTTCTTTCACTTTTTCCTGCCCGATATACTCATTCATGGCACGAGGACGCAACGGATTGTCGCCTTCGTCTTCCGGAAGGTAATCTGCCGACATCATGCGATTTTCCAAATCCAATTCTTCCATGATTATCCCCTCTGTTTGCCCAACAATTTTAGTGCCTGGCGAACCAGATCTTCAACCGGCAAGGTGCTGTCAAGTTTTCCGACAGCAGCAGACGCTTCGCTGCTGCTGAATCCCAACATGGTTAGGGCACTCACTGCTTCGGTCGCACCTTGTGAAACGTTGACAACACCAGAGGGCATATCGGTTGATGCCACAATGCCATCGCCTGCCGAAGGCAACCCGACCTTATCCTTCAATTCCAACACAATGCGTTGCGCCAATTTGGGGCCAACGCCTTGGGCACGTGAAAATTCCTTGTGATTACCGGAAGCAACCGCTAAGGCCACCCGTTCCGGTGTTAATTCCGATAAAATAGCCAACCCCACGCGCGGTCCAACACCGCTAACCGAAGTGAGCAAACGAAAGCAGGTGAGTTCGCTACGGTCGGCAAAGCCGAACAACTCCATCAAATCCTCACGCACATTCAAATAGGTGTACAACATGGTTTCGGAACCTACAGACGGCAGTTGGCGTGCCGTGTTAGCAGTGATAAAACATTGATACCCCACGCCGCCGCACTCAATAACGGCAAAATTTAATTCCCGATGGATCAGTGTTCCGCGCACACTGTAATACATGGTTACCTACCTCCGTTTATCAGTTGTCGTTTAAGTGCAGTACCGCCCATTTGTGCATGACAAATGGCAATGGCCAACGCATCGGCGGTATCATCCGGCTTGGGGACTTGCGGCAAGCGCAACAAGCGGCGTGTCATTTCCATAACTTGCGGCTTTCCTGCTTGGCCAAAGCCGGTTACCGCACTTTTCACTTGGAGCGGTGTGTATTCAAAAATGGGAACACCGGCATTTTGAGCCGCCAACAGAATAACCCCGCGCGCTTCGGCTACTTCGATTGCTGTTTTTTGATTGTTTTGAAAATACAGTTTTTCGATGGCCAACGCATCCGGTGTGTGTTGTGTTAGCAGGGCGGATACTTCCCGATAAATCTGTTGCAAACGCTGAACAAACGGGGTGCCGGACTGTGTGGTTACCGCATCAAACGCCAATGCTTGAAAACGGCCGCGTTCATAATTCAGTACGCCCCAACCGACAATAGCGTAGCCGGGATCAATTCCCAAAATTCGCACAAGCACCCTCCGTTCAATCTATTCAAAATATTATACCACAAGCAAAAATGCTTGCAAGGGCATTTTTGTGCCGTGGCGCGAAGCGCAAAGACTTGCGTAGCAAGGATTTGTTGACATTTATTATATCACAAAATTGCTTGCGGTGCAACCATCAATCTGCGGATAGCCTCCACAGCCGTTTCGGCGGCGTGATGTGTGTTTTCCACTTTTACATTATCCAAACCGGCACGCTCCCGTTCCTGATTCCACACGGTGCTTAAAACGCAGCCGGCGCGCATTCCACGCGCTGCTGCGACAATATAGAGTGTGGAAGATTCCATTTCCGATGCCAAGCAACCGCCGCGCAGCCATGCCTGCCACTTGTTTTTCAGTTCATAGTCTACCGGCGAGCTTTCCGGTGCGTGCTGTCCGTAAAAAGAATCTTTGCATTGCACCACGCCGGTGTGTACCGTGCAGCCCAGGGATTCTGCAGCTTCTTTTAGCGCCGACGCCACAGCCCAATCGGCAACGGCAGGAAATTCAATCGGCAAGTATTCACGCGAGGTACCTTCGGCACGAATGGCCGCCGTTGCCACCACGATATCCCCACCACGCACCGGCAAGGCCATGCCGCCGCAGGTACCAACACGAATAATTGTTCGCACACCGCAACGGTAGAGTTCTTCAACACAAATCGCAGTGGAAGCACCGCCAATCCCGTGCGAAGTTACCAGCACTCGCCGCCCTTCCAATATGCCGACCCATGTGGTGTATTCACGATTGGAAGCAAGAAATTGCGGGCTTTGCAACAAAGAGGCAATACTTTCCACACGACCGGGATCTCCCGTGATGATCGCGTAGTCGGCACCTTCGGCCGGGGCGAGCCCGATGTGATACAGCTTTTCTTCGTTAAAATTCATCATGTCAGCAACCTCCGATTGTCTTTTTCATTAGTATAACAGGAATTTACTTGTCACACAAGAAATTTCCTGTTATAATTGTGTAACAATTTTGTAAAGGACTTTTATCATCATGACTGTTTTGTCTGTTCACGGTGTCACCAAAAGTTTTGGCGATCACCAATTATTTGACCGCATTTCTTTGGATGTTGCCGAACACGACCGTGTGGGACTGATCGGTTCCAACGGGTGTGGAAAAACAACACTGTTTCGGCTGATCACCGGAAACGAAGCACCGGACACCGGCGATATCCATCTAGCACGCAACACTCGCATTGGGTATTTGGAGCAACACACATTAACCGATGAAGTCACCGTATACGAAGCGCTGGAAAGTGTGTTTGAACCGCTTCGCCGTTTAGAAAACGAACTGGAAAGTATGAACCGCCGCGTGGCCGACACCGGCGATGTGGCCTTGATTGAACAACAAACACAACTGCGGGAACAATGGGAAGCTGCCGGCGGGTTGTATTACCGCAATCGAGTTGCCTCGGCTTTGACTGGCTTGGGATTTTGTGAAGCCGATCATCACCGTTCGGTGAGCACATTAAGTGGCGGACAACGCTCCAAATTAGCCATGGGGCGGTTGCTGTTATCCGGTTCGGATTTGTTGCTGTTGGACGAGCCAACCAACCATCTGGACATTGAATCGGTGGAATGGCTGGAGGGGTTTTTGAGAAGCTATACCGGTGCCGTGATTGTGATTTCGCACGACCGTTATTTTCTTGATCGCGTTACCACACGCACGGCGGAATTGACACATGGGAAACTGTATGTTACCAGCGGGAATTACAGCGCTCACAAAGAGCAACGAGCCAAAGACAAAGAGATTGCACAACGGCACTACAAAACGCAAGCCCGTGCCATTCAAAAGCTGGAAGACAATATTGCACTTCTCAAACGATGGAATCGAGAAAAATCGGTGCGGGCAGCAGAAAGCCGTGAAAAGCGGCTTGATCGGATGAAAGAACAGCAAGTAATGCCGGATTCAAAAGAAAAAAGCTTGCAGTTTGGGTTTTCGGCGGCAACCACCAGCGGCAATGAAGTGTTAACGGCCGAGGATATAAGCAAATCATTTGACCGCCCCTTGTTCCGTCGCCTTTCTTTCCAACTGCGCCGAGGCGAGCGTGTGTTTTTGCTGGGGCCAAACGGCTGTGGAAAAACAACGCTTTTGCGTTTAATCACCGGTGAACAGCCACTTGATACCGGGTATATTCGATTGGGAGCGCGTGTATCTATCGGTTATTACGACCAAATACAGGCCGGCCTTCAACCGGATAAAACAGCCATTGACCAGCTATGGGACAGTTATCCGCAATTAACTCAAACCGAAATTCGCAATGCGTTGGCCACCTTCTTGTTTTACGGCGACGAAGTATTTCGCCCCATACAGCAGCTCAGCGGCGGTGAGCGGGCACGCCTGCTGTTGTTGAAACTGATGTTGGCACACGATAATCTTTTGCTGCTGGATGAACCGACCAACCATTTGGATATCGCTTCGCGGGAAGCGCTGGAAGACGCCATGATACATTATGACGGTACTTTGCTGGTGGTGTCCCACGACCGCTATTTTATTAACAAAATGGCAACCCGCATTTTGCAGTTGCTACCGGATGCATGCAATAGCTATCCCGGCAATTATGATGAGTATGTGTTGCGCCGACAAGAAACAAGATTGCAGGAAACAAAGCCGGAAGCACCCGCCAAGGAGAACGATTATCGCAAGCGCAAAGAGTTGGAATCCCAAAAGCGGCGGCTGCGAACGCGCATAACTCGCTGTGAAGAACGAATTGCAGCTTGTGAGGAAGACATACAGCAGTATCATCAAAAGCTCGCACAACCGGAAATTGCCGCCGATTACGACGAAGTGATAGCATTGAGTTCGGCTTTGGAAGAAAAAGAGGCGCAACTGGAACAGCTGATGCTGGATTGGGAAACGGCACAAACCGAATGGGAAACGCTGAAATTGCTATAAACAAAAATGATTTTTTGGGGGGTTGTTATGGCGGAGTTTGTATGGGCAATTATTTGCGGTGTATTGGCAATTGCTTCTATGATTATAAGTATTATGTCGTTCAAAGAAAAAGGATTTCTTTTTAATAATGCTTATCTTTGGGCATCCAAACAGGAACGAGAGACAATAAATAAGAAACCGTATTATCGTCAGTCGGCGATTGCGTTTGCTTTATGTGCGGCAATCTTTGTGTTCATGGCACTTGAATGTGTTTTGCTCACCGGCTGGC
>CAYMDU010000012.1:0-29472 GCA_964389495.1 uncultured Eubacteriales bacterium | reverse complement strand
CCAACGGGTTGTTTTGATCCATGAACTGCGACAGCGGCGAAGAACCGAAGAATTCTTTGATGGCTGCTACCACAGGACGGATGTTAATGAGTGCTTGCGGTGTGATGGTGTCCAAATCCTGCGCCTGCAAAGTCATGCGTTCGCGGATAACGCGCTCCATGCGCGAGAAACCGATGCGGAACTGGTTTTGAAGCAGTTCACCCACCGAACGGATGCGTCGATTGCCCAGGTGGTCGATGTCGTCGATGGTGCCGATGTCGTGACCCAAGCAGTTGACATAGTTGATGGATGCCAAAATGTCATCCACAATGATGTGGTTGGGAATCAAGTCGGCGGCACGGGCCAGCAACTGTTGCGTGAGGTCTTCGTCGTTTTCGGCGGTTTCCAGGATTTCTTGAAGCACCGAGAAGCGCACGCGCTCGTTGAGTACCTTCTTCACGGCTTCGTAGACAGAAACGCTGACAAACTTTTCCAAATTCACCATGCCGTTAGACACGATTTTCACTTCGTGCTGTTCGCCGTGTTCTTCGGAGAAAACATAGGCGATGCACACGCCGGCATCTTCGATTTCGCGGGCGCGGTCGCGGCGGATAACTTCGCCGGCTTCGGCCAGCACTTCGCCTGTGGACGGATCGGCCAGCGGACGGCTTAAACGGCAACCGGCCAAACGGTTGGCAATGCCGAGTTTTTTATTGTACTTATAGCGACCGACGCGGGACAAATCGTAGCGGCGCGGGTCGAAGAAAAGGTTTTTCAAATGTTGCTGAGAGTTTTCCAATGTGAGAGGTTCGCCGGGACGCAGCTTGCGGTACACTTCCAGCAAGGCTTCTTCGGTGTTCTTGGTGATATCTTTTTCGATGGTGGCAAGGATACGCTCGTCTTCACCGAAAAAGTCGATGAGTTCGGCATCGGACCCCAAACCCAGTGCGCGCACAAGAACGGTGACCGGAATCTTGCGGTTTTTATCGATGCGCACATAGAACACATCGGAAGAATCGGTTTCGTATTCCAACCAAGCACCGCGGTTGGGAATCACGGTGGAGGTGAACAGCTTTTTGCCGGTTCCGTCGTAGCTCATTCCGTAGTATACGCCGGGGGAACGAACCAACTGCGAAACAATAACGCGCTCAGCACCGTTGATAACAAAGGTGCCGCTGTCGGTCATGAGGGGAAAATCGCCCATGAACACTTCGGACTCTTTGATTTCGCCGGTTTCTTTGTTGATTAAGCGGGCGCGCACGCGAAGGGGCGCTGCGTAGGTTACATCGCGCTCCTTGCATTCTTCCACTGTGTATTTCGGAGTGTCGTCCAGCCGATAATCCAAAAATTCCAGCGAAAGATTGCCGGTGTAGTCGGTGATGGTGGTTGTGTCGTTAAAGACATCTTTAAGACCTTCCTCCAAGAACCATTGGTATGAATTCTTTTGAATTTCAATGAGGTTTGGCATTTCCAACACTTCATTGATCTTGGCGAAGCTCATTCGGGTGGTCGTACCCAGCTGTACCGGTTTGATATTGACCATAGGCTTCCATCACTCCTGTTCTAAATTCCGCGGCGCTGCCGACGCCTTTTTTGTTCCGTTGGAGAAGCACAAAAAACCCTTGCAATTTGCCGGTGTTTGTGCTACACTGTTACTGGTATCTTTTGGGCCCTCCGCTGGTTGTGCAGTATACTATAATACAGGATTTCGCTGCCGTTGTCAATGGATTTTTGGGAATTGGCAGGTTTTTTTATATAATTTTCCGTTTTGCCCGATACCGCGACGCAACCGTTGCTGCGGAGTTGTGAAAATGTACGAAAAAGTTGCAGTTGGAACACATGGCTGGGTTGGCTGTTTTCGGCTTTGTGTGATGCAAAAAAGGGGTGTAGTATGCGCGTTGTTATTAAGGTGGGAACCTCCACATTGGCACATGCCACCGGCCGATTGAACATTCGGCGGGTGGAATTGCTGTGCAAGGTGATGAGCGATTTGAAAAACGCGGGGCACGAGGTGATTTTGGTATCGTCCGGTGCTATCGGCATGGGGGCCGGCAAGCTGTTGCTCCACGGGCGCCCGTCCGACATGGCAACCAAGCAGGCGGCCGCCGCCGTGGGGCAGTGCGAACTGATGTATACCTACGACAAGCTGTTTTCCGAGTATCATCACACGGTGGCACAAATTTTGCTCACGGGGGCGGATTTGCGAGACGAAGAACGCCGCGCCAATTTTCATCGCACATTGTTTCGCTTGCTGGAACTGGGCGCATTGCCTATTATCAATGAAAACGATACGGTAGCCACCGATGAAATCAGCATCGGCGATAACGATTCGCTGGGTGCGATTGTGGCGGTGAACGCCGATGCGGATTTGTTGATTTTGCTTTCGGATATTGACGGTTTGTACGATGCCGACCCGCACACGCATCCCGATGCGCGCCTGATTGCCACAGTGGATACCGTGGACGAAACGGTTTTGCGTTTGGCGGGTGGTGCCGGTTCGTCTTTGGGAACGGGCGGCATGGCCACCAAACTGCACGCCGCGCAGATGGCGGCGGAAGCTGGCATTGATATGGTGATTGCCAACGGCGCCGACCCGCGGGTGCTGTATCGCCTGATGGAAGGCGAACCGGTGGGAACACGATTTATCGGGAAAGGCAAAGCGCTATGACAACACAAGATATTTTGTTGGCGGCACGGGCGGCTTGCCGCCAAGCCTCCGGATTAACCACAGAACAAAAAAACAAAGCGTTGGAAGCCATGGCGGTGTCACTCGTGGCACACACCGACACCATTTTGGCAGCAAATGCCGACGATTTGGCAGCGGCCAAAGGAACCTTGTCGGATGTGATGATGGACCGTTTGGCGCTGAGCGCCGAACGCATTGCGGGCATGGCGGCGGGAATTCGCGAAGTGGCGGCGCTACCCGATCCGGTGGGATGTGTGCTGGAACGCATCGACCGCGACAACGGCTTGCACATTGAAAAAGTGAGCGTTCCCATGGGGGTGACGGCGATTATTTACGAAAGCCGTCCGAATGTAACCTCGGATGCGGCGGCGTTGGCATTTAAAAGCGGCAATGTGTGTGTGCTTCGCGGGGGCAAAGAGGCGTTTCGGTCGTCCCTTGCTATTACAGAGGCCTTGCGCGAAGGACTGCGTGCTTGCGGTATTGCCGAAGATATGATTCAACTGGTGCGGGATACCACCCGTGTCAGCGCGCAGGAATTGATGACAGCGGTGGGACTGGTGGATTTGCTGATTCCTCGCGGAGGAGCAGGGCTCATTCGGGCTTGCGTGGAAAATGCCACAGTACCGTGTATTGAAACCGGCACGGGCATTTGCCATGTGTATGTAGATGCCGCCGCCGATACAAACAAGGCGCTGGCCATCATCGAAAACGCCAAAACAAGCCGCCCATCGGTGTGCAATGCCGAGGAGGTTTGCTTGGTTCACCGTGCGGTGGCGGCTTCGTTTTTGCCGCAGTTGTACAAGCGATTGGTAACCGATCGTGACCGCCCGGTGGAATTACGGCTGGATTCCCGTGCGGCGGCGATTATTCCCGGTGTGCCGGCGGGCGAACGCGATTTCGACACAGAATTTTTGGATTACATATTGGCTGTGGCGGTGGTGGACGATGCGGAAGCGGCAATCGACCATATTGCGGCACATTCCACCGGTCATAGCGATGCGATTGTCACCGAGGACATGGCAACGGCGGAACGGTTTGCGGCGGCGGTGGACAGTGCGGCGGTGTATGTGAATGCCTCCACGCGGTTTACCGACGGCGGTGAATTCGGGCTGGGATGCGAAATCGGCATTTCCACGCAAAAGTTGCACGCCCGTGGGCCGATGGGTTTGCGGGAGCTAACCACATATAAATATATCATTCGCGGAAACGGACAGATACGATAGGAGTGAAAGGTATGGCAAAATATGCAGCCGGTTTTATCGGTGTGGGCAACATGGGCGGTGCGCTGGCACTGGCCGCGGCAAAAAGCGGGCAATCGCTGCTTTTGGCCGACCGAGCCACCGCCAAAGCAGAAGCGCTGGCAGCCCAGTGCAAAGCGGCTGTGGCCGACAATGCCACGGTAGTGGCGGAATGCCGATTTGTGTTTTTGGGCGTGAAGCCGCAATTTTTGGCCGAGGTACTGGCACCGTTGCGTGAGGTGCTGGCACAACGTGACGAGCGTGTGGTGCTGGTGAGCATGGCGGCCGGTGTTTCGATGGAGCGTGTGTCGCAATGGTTGGGCGGATGGGATTGCCCGTTGATTCGCATTATGCCGAATACGCCCGCGGCAATCGGAGAAGGCATGATTTTGTATGCCGCTAACGATTTGGTAACCCCGGAAGACGAACAGGCTTTTTTGTCGCTGATGAACGGCGCAGGGCAATTTGACCGATTGCCCGAACCGCTCATTGATGCGGGCAGTGCGCTTTCGGGGTGTGGCCCGGCGTTTGTGTATCTGTTTGCGGAAGCGTTGGCCGATGGCGCGGTAGCTTGCGGATTGCCGCGTGACAAGGCGTTGCTGTATGCGGCGCAAACGCTGGCGGGTGCCGCGGGCATGATGCTGGAAGGCGAACATCCCGGTGTTCTCAAAGATGCGGTGTGCTCGCCGGGCGGCAGCACCATTGTGGGTGTGCAAGCACTGGAAAACAGTGCTTTTCGCGGTGCGGTGATGAATGCGGTAACCGAAGCGTTTCGTCGCACACGGGAATTGGGAAAGTAAACAAAGGAGAGGATTGGCATGTCAAAAGGTCAGGCGGTGGCGGCGTTTTTTAAACGCAAAGATATTGAACTGTCATGGCGTCGCTATTTTATTGATGCGTTGGGCGCCATGGCGCAAGGGCTGTTTTGCTCGCTGCTCATCGGCACCATTTTCAAAACACTGGGGCAACAGTTGGATGTGCAGTTGCTCACGGATATCGGTACCTATGCGCAAGCTGTGTCCGGCCCGGCCATGGCAGTGGCCATTGGTTGGGCGTTGAAAGCGCCCCCCATGGTGCTGTTTTCGTTGGCGGCGGTGGGCTATGCCGCCAATGCGGAAGGCGGCGCCGGCGGCCCGTTGGCGGTGCTGTTTATTGCCATTATTGCCGCCGAATTCGGCAAAGTAGTGAGCAAAGAAACTAAAATCGATATTTTGGTAACACCGGCGGTGACAATTCTTATCGGCGTGGGATTGGCAAAGCTGATTGCGCCGCCGATTGGCGAAGGCGCTTCGGCGTTTGGTGCATTGATTGACCGTGCCACCAACTTGCAGCCGTTTTTCATGGGCATTGTGGTGTCGGTACTGGTGGGCGTGGCGCTCACCTTGCCGATTTCCAGTGCGGCGATTTGTGCAAGCTTTGGGTTGACCGGCTTGGCAGGCGGTGCCGCTGTAGCCGGTTGTTGTGCGCAGATGGTGGGATTTGCGGTGATGAGTTTCCGCGAGAACCGCTGGGGCGGCATTGTGTCGCAGGGCCTTGGTACCAGCATGTTGCAAATGGGCAATATTGTGCGCAACCCGCGCATTTGGATTCCGCCCACGCTGGCATCGGCGGTGACCGGCCCGATTGCTACTTGTGTTTTCAAGTTGCAGATGAATGGCGCAGCCATCAATTCCGGCATGGGTACTTGCGGATTGTGCGGCCCCATCGGTGTGTGGACGGGATGGGTGGATCCCAGTGCCGAAGCGTTGGCACGTGGCTATACGGCCATCACTCCCACGGTTACCGACTGGATTGGTTTGGTGTTGATTGCCGTGGTGTTGCCCGCCGTGCTCACCTGGCTGTTTAGTTTGCCGCTTCGCAGAATCGGTTGGATCAAGAAAGGCGACTTGAAGCTGAATGCCTGATAGCAAAATCAAAAAGAGCGTCACCGTGCGGTGACGCTCTTTTTGCTGTTCAGCGAATACGGCGGCCTTCCAAATAGAACCGTTTGTCGTCGGCCGTGCCCATGGAAAAGGTTTTGCGTGGCAACGCGCCGTCGTGAATAACCGCTTCAAACAACTCCGATTTTTTCATGCCGTCGAACAAAAAGCCAACCGTGTTTGGTGCTGCACACAAACGGCGTGTTTCGTCGATACCGTGAATGTAGTCAATGGATACATCGCAGTGAGAGCAAAGAAACTCATCCAAATACGGCTGCAACGTTCCCACCGGCAGCTGTGCGGTGGCGGTGAGTGATAAGGGTTGCTCGCCGTTGCAGTCCACCAAGGTGAATCGGTGGGAGGCGGTACCCGATGCTTCTTGACTGCGGGCGGCCAAATAGGCGATTAGCTCGTTGCGCGTGGTTCCGAACAGAACACGGTAGATGGGTTCGAATTGAATAACGGGGTCGTGAATGTTCACCACTTCCACCAGGGCATACCGGGCGGCTTCGTTGCCGCTTTCACGGTAACATTCTTTGGCGGTGGCAAGGGAGTGGTTGCCGTCGCCCACAGCAAACAGCAGACGGTTGTTCACCAAGGAGGCCAACTGCTGATTGATGGTTTCTTGTATCGGTGCGTCCAAGCGATAGCCCGACAGATGACCGCCGTGCTGCATCAGTTCAAAGTCATACAGCGGTGTTAACCTTTCTTTTTGTTGTTCAACGGAGCCGATGACGGTGTTCTCTGGGTCGTTGATGAACAACAGCACATGGGGAAATTCCAGCGGGGCATCGCGGCGAATTTGTACTCGCGGCGGAATGCGCTCCGTGACGGTTTTTTCGGTGGCGCGAATGAGCGAATGAGAACCGGCAGCGTATTCGTAGTCGGTTAAATCAATCATGCCGACAATGCCGTGACGAACACCGCCACCGGAAAGCCGGCGTTCCACATAGACCATGCTTTGCGGAAGCTCTTGCAGAACGCCGGTTTGCAAATAGGAAGCCATGGTGGCGTTGATTTGCGGAATACGCTGTGCTGCTTGGGATAAATAGAGTTCCGGAAGAATCATGTGCAATGTGGAGGGTGCATCGCCTACCGTGCATTTCACCGTGTTCCAATAGTGACTGTCGGAGGTGTATTGATCGCAGGCAATAACAGCCCATTTTTCAAACCCGTTGCGGGGCAGCACCATATCGGCGGGGTAGAGAAACGGCTTCATGGCGAAAGCTCCTTTTCGAGAAATTGGTTCAGCGTGTGCATGGTGTCGGCGGTTGGTTCCGGCAGATCGGCCAAAGGAAACGGAATTCCCAGTTGGTTGTACTTTACTTGGCACAGTTTACGAAACGGGAGCAGTTCCACGGTGTCAACGCAAGAGTGCTGCCGCGCAACGGCGGCCAGTTGCCGCACATTGTCGGCAGAATCGTTAAGCGTGGGAATAATCACTTGCCGCAGGGTGACGGGAATATGGCAGTTGTTTAGGTGGGAAAGAAATGCTGTTACAGCCGAAAGAGAGCCTCCGGTGTAACGGTGATAGTCTTCGGCATTGGTGAATTTCCAATCCAGCAATACCCGGTCGGTTTCGCAAAGCAATGAGCGTACTTCGTTGGTTAAGGCCGCACCGGCAGTGTCCAAACATGTGTGAATGCCGATGGCATGGCACTGTTTGAAAATCGCATGAGCGAATGCCGGTTGCAGCAGCGGTTCGCCGCCGGACAGAGTGATACCGCCCTGCGTTCCGAAATAGTCGCGATAGCGGCTTGCGCGTTGCACCACTTCGTTGGCGGTATATTCCGTTCCGTTTTCGATTTCCCAGGTGTCGGGGTTGTGACAGCAGGCGCACCGCAGGGGGCATCCTTGCATAAATACCACAAAGCGAACGCCGGGACCGTCGACGGTTCCCAAGCTTTGAAACGAATGAATGTGCCCCGTACTCATAGCGCTTCGTGGAAAGTACGGCTGATCACTTCACGTTGTTGTTCGCGTGAAAGTTTGTGGAAATTCACGGCATAGCCGGATACGCGAATGGTGAGGTTCGGAAAGGCTTCCGGGTCTTCATAGGCACGCATGAGTGTTTCACGGTTGAGAACATTCACATTGATATGATGTGCTTTCTTGGAAAAATACCCATCCAAAATGGAAGTAAGGTTGCCGATGCGGTCGTCTTCGGTGCGGCCAAGGGCATCCGGCGTGATGGAGAAGGTGTTGGAAATACCGTCGCGGCAATCCTCATAGCGAATTTTGGCCACCGAATTGAGCGAGGCCAGCGCGCCGTTTTCTTCCCGATTGTGCATGGGGTTGGCACCCGGTGCAAAGGGCGCACCGGCTGCACGGCCGTCCGGCGTGGCAGCGGTGTGCTTGCCGTACATAACATTGGAGGTGATGGTTAGCACCGACAGGGTGTGTTTGGCTCCGCGGTAGGTGGGTGTTTTCCGCAATTCGGTGATTACCTGATGTGTGAGGTCGCGCGCAATCAAGTCCACACGGTCGTCATCGTTTCCATAGGTGGGGAAGTGGCCTTCGGTTTGGAATTCGGTGATGTAGCCCGCCTCATCTTTCACGGGGTGCACCTTGGCGTGTTTGATAGCGCTGAGGGAATCGGTAACCACCGACAGCCCGGCCACGCCAAAGGCCATGAGCCGCTCCACGGTGGTATCGTGCAAGGCCATTTGTATTTTTTCATAGGCGTATTTGTCGTGCATGTAATGAATAACATTCATGGTGTTGACATACAGCCGACTTAACCACGCAATATAAAGAGAGTAGCGTTCCATAACGGCATCGAAATCCAAGGTATCGACATCCATAACAGGCAGTTGCGGCCCGATGTGCATGCCGCTGCTGGTATCAAAGCCGCCGTTCAGGGCAATGAGCAACAGTTTGGCGAGATTGCAGCGAGCACCGAAGAATTGCATTTGCTTGCCGATTTCCATGGCGGAAACGCAGCAGGCAATGGCATAGTCGTCGCCGTGCAGCGGGCGCATTACATCGTCGTTTTCATATTGGATGGAATCGGTATCTACCGATACTTTGGCGCAAAAGCGTTTGAAACTTTGCGGCAGAGCTGTTGACCACAGCACCGTTAAATTCGGTTCGGGTGAAGACCCGAGAGTGTACAAGGTGTTCAGCATGCGATAGCTGTTTTTGGTTACCAATGTTCGCCCGTCGCAGCCCATGCCGCCAACCGCTTCGGTGATCCACATGGGATCGCCGCCAAACAGTTCGTTGTATTCCGGTGTGCGAAGATGCCGCGCCAAGCGCAGTTTCATCACGAAATCGTCCATCAGCTCCTGTGCGCCTTCTTCGGTTAGCACACCGGCCGCTAAATCGCGTTCGATATAAATGTCAAAAAATGTGCTAACCCGTCCCAACGACATGGCGGCGCCGTTTTGCTCTTTGATGGCGGCCAAATAGGCAAAATAGGTCCATTGGATGGCTTCGCGGGCGTTGGCAGCCGGTTCGCTGATGTCGCAACCGTATAGGGCGGCCATGTCTTTGAGATACCCCAAAAAGGCAATTTGTTGGAACAGTTCTTCGTCTAATCGCACTTCGTCGGTGTTGAAATTCTGTTGTGCCAAGGCGGCTTTGTCGTTTTTCTTTTCTTCTATCAGGCGGTCAACGCCGTACAAGGCTACGCGGCGGTAGTCGCCGATGATGCGACCGCGCCCATAGGCGTCCGGCAAACCGGTGATAACATGGCACTTTCGTGCTTTGCGCATTTCTTCGGTGTAGGCACGAAACACCCCGTCGTTATGGGTGGTGCGGTACTTGAAATGGTTTTCAACGGTGTCGCTGAGTTTGTAGCCGTAGGCTTCGCAGGCTTGGCGGGCCATGCGAATACCGCCAAACGGGTTGACACCGCGTTTGAGCGGACTGTCGGTTTGCAAACCGACAATCAGCTCCCGGTCTTTATCGACATAGCCGGGGGCGTAGGCAGTGAGCGAAGATACCGTTTCGGTGTCGATATCCAGCACACCGCCGCGCCGCCGTTCTTCGGCAAACAGGGCTTGCACCTTTTTCATGAGAGCGGTGGTGCGCGCTGTGGGGCCGGCCAAAAAATCGGCGTTGCCGGTGTATTCTGTATAGTTGGTTTGAATGAAATTGCGCACATCGATGTTTTCTTGCCAAGCGCCGGGCGTGAAGCCTTCCCAATGAGTGTGTTGCATGATGTTTGTTCTCCTTTATTTTCCGAAGATGGGGCGATAAAAAAAGCAAAATCAGCCGTTGAAAACTGATTTTGCCCAGACGGTCGGCCAAAGTTACAAGTTACACTTCTCCGCGGTGCTCCGCGATTATCCGTCAGTTGTGTAAGCTAATGGTATTATACTGTGTTTTGCCGAGTTTGTCAATTCCTGCGGCAAGATTTTATGGATTTACCGCATAGTTTTTTACGTGCGGGTTATACTGAAACCGGAGTGTGATGAAGGGTGAAAATCACCAAGCAGGAGTATCAACGCCTGGCGAAAAAGGGCGCGGCGTCATCGCCGCTGTTCCGCGATTGCCTGTTGGCCTTTGCGGTGGGCGGCTTGTTGTGTGCCGTGGGGGAAACGGTGATTCTTTTGGCACTGCAAAGCGGATTTGACGACAAGCAGGCGCGCTTGCTCGGTTCGCTAACGCTGATTGCCATTAGTGCCTTGCTGACCGGGTGCAATGTGTATGACAATGTGGCCAAGCACGCCGGTGCCGGCACATTGGTTCCCATCACCGGCTTTGCCAACTCCATGGCATCTCCGGCAATGGAGTTTAAAAGTGAGGGTTTTGTTCTTGGCGTGGGTGCCAAAATGTTTTCTATTGCCGGCCCGGTTATTGTGTACGGTACCGCGGCCAGCGTGATATACGGATTGATTTATTGGATTGTTCAATGGGCGTCGGGCGGATGAGCGGTTTGACAGAAAAACCGGCAGCAACAAAGAGAGGCGTTTGTTACTGCCGGCAAGAGCGGTATTGAATTAACAATACCGGTAGCATTATTTTCGATTGGCAAGCAAGGTGATAACGCCCATGGTGCCGCCGTAGGCCAGCCAACAGAACAGCAAAATGGGCAACCACGGTAATTGAGACAGCACGGCAGGAATGGCCGAAGAACCGCTGACAATCCAAGTGACACCCATGGTGATCAACGCAAAAACAGCTGTCATGGCAAGGCCGAAGACACCGCCGATTACCAGCAAGAACATGAGGAATGTGCGCAAGCTGGCTTCGCGCATGCCGGAATAGGAATGCTGTTCGTCTTTGGTGAGGCGCTGCAACTGAGATTTTTTGGCGGCAACGGCCACGCACAAGGACAGGTCTTGCGGGGTGTATTCGAAATTCGGTTCGTATAGCAAGGTGGAATATTCGGTGTGGTGGAACAACCGCCGCCCGCCGGCGTTGAACAAGCAGGAATAAATATCCGGCAAAGGTTCACCGTCGTTGAGCAAGGCAGTGCCGCACAGGAACTGCACCGTTAGTTCGCGGTCGATTACGGTTTCGATGCAATGAATACGGCTGACCATGTGGGCTTTGGGGCCGAGAACATAAGCCGTGTTATAGGAACCTTCCAAATGTACGCCTTGCAGGGGGCCGACTTTTTGGAAATTGGGATACTCCCCACTGAAACCGTATTGTGCCATGTGGTTGCAAATGGCTTCGCGTGTTGCGTGAAGCACGGTGGAAGGGCAGCACTGGTCGGCTTTGTTGGGATAGGATTCCTGCGATTGGCAGATTTGGTCGAAAATTTCGCGCCACAGGGGTTCCACGCTTTGGTCACACAGTTTTTCAATGATTTTTTGCACTTGGGCTGTGTAGTCGTCGCTGTCGGCTGCTTTTTGGCTCAACGCCTCAAAAGAAGTTGCCAAGGCATGGCAATGGTGCTTTCGGGCCAGGGCTTTCAGTGCGGGGAATGTGAAGGGAAAGTCCTCCGGCAATTCGTCCCAATCATCCAAGACGGCGATTTCTGTTAGCAACGGCAGCATGGCCAGTTCTTGGTTGTTGCAGTGAGCACCGGGCAAATAGGCTTTGGCAACAATGCCGGAAGCGGCTGTAACCAAGAAATTCCACGGGTGATCCCACAAACAAATGCTGTTGATGGCGTTGTAGACTTCGGTGACGGTTTCGGCATCTTCAAAGGTGAAACGGTACACGCGGTAGTCGTCGGTCATGGCATCGAACATTTCACCGGACAGGCAATATAAGGCCCCCTCCAGGCTGAGCGACAATTCAATGGCGGCAAAACAGTCTTCTTCTTCGCCTTCGGGAATGCCGTTGACATTTTTCAACAACAAACGGCGGCGGTAGGCTTCGGTGCCGTCAACAAAAATTTCCAAATCGGTGCCGTGCCGTGTTACTGTGGGCCAGTTGACACCTTGCGCCAGTTTCCAAAGGGCGGCGCGCGTGTCGTCGGATAGGTTGGCGGCGATTTCGTAGAACTGTTGTTTTTCGTTGTCGGTAATCTGTTCTAAACGCTCGCGGCAAGAATGTAAAAAGTTAAAAAAGTCGCGGTCGCTAACCGAGCTGCCCACACAGCTGCGTAGGTCTTCCGGAAGGCTGGACAAGGCTTTTTTGTATTTTTTCATTAGCCAGCGACGCATTTGTTTTTGTTTGTATTCCGAGGCTTGTTCCGGTGCCGGATCCAACATGGCCTGAACATGGACATATATATTTGTGAAGCGACGCAAAAAGCGTTTTTCGATATCGGCAATTTCCACCGCGCAAATCCTCCTGTATATCCGATTGTTGTTGATACACCGGTACTATTGTAGCACATCGTGTCGAAAAAGGGAAGCGGCTTTTTAAAATTTCTTGGCGCATTTGCATATTTTTACCGCAAACACGGATACTAAAACGAGGAGGAATGAGTATGCCGGAACGAAAAGGAGCCAGCACCATCACGCTGTCGGGCCGTCCGCGGATTTTGGGATACGCATCGGCGGTGGGAAAAAAAGAAGGCGAAGGGCCGCTGGGAGCGGGCTTTGATGCGGTGTTTGCCGATGCGCGATTGGGAGAAAAAACTTGGGAAAAAGCAGAAAGCCGCTTGCAAAAAGAAGCCTTTACCCGGGCATTGGACAAAGCGGGTTATTCACCGTCGCAGGTGAATGTGCTGTTCACGGGAGATTTGCTGAATCAAAACATTGCTTCGGTGTTTGGAATGCGCGAGAGCAATGTGCCGCTTCTTAATCAATTCGGTGCTTGTTCCACCATGGCGCAGACTTTATGCCTTGCCGCCATTTTTGTGGACAGCGGTGCAGCCGATGTGGCGGCCGCTGTTACATCGTCGCATTTTTGCACGGCAGAACGGCAATTCCGGTTTCCGTTGGAATACGGCGGGCAGCGCACACCAACCTCGCAATGGACAGCCACTGCCGCCGGCTGTGTGCTGGTGGGGATGGGAAGCGGTATTCGCATTGAGGATGTGTGTATCGGCCGCATGGTGGATATGGGAATACGCGATATGAACAACATGGGAGCGGCCATGGCACCGGCGGCGGCCGATACACTGCTTCGGTTTTTGCAAGACAGCGGAACCCGCTTGTCGGAATACGATTTTATTGCCACCGGTGATCTTGGGGCCGAGGGAAGTGCTTTGCTGAAAATGCTGTTGCAAAAAGAACAGCACACATTGGAAGAAAACTATTTTGATTGCGGACTGTTGCTGTATGACCGACAAACGCAAGATGTGCATGCCGGGGCTTCGGGTTGCGGTTGTTCGGCTTCGGTGTTGTGTTCGTATATTTTGAACCATATGACCAGTGGCCACTGGAAAAACGGGTTGTTTATTGCCACGGGAGCCATGATGTCGCCAACTTCTTCTCAACAAGGCGAAAGCATACCGGGGATTGCTCACTTGGTACATTTGCGTACCGAGTGAAGGACTACTGACGGTATTTGTAGCAAAGGTAAAGCGTGTGACATGTACAGTCACACGCTTTGGCATATACGGCTTTTTGAATTGCAAGCTACAAAAGGCAGCCAAAAGCACCACCGCCCCAAGGCGGGTTGTGACCGGCCTTGGGGCGGTGGAAAAAACGGGATTATTCGGTGCGCAGGGCAACAACGGGGTCTTTCCGTGCGGCACTGCGAGAGGGAATGATGCCGGCAATCAGGGTTAGGGCTATGCTGATGGCAACCAAAACCGCGGCGACAGTCGGCGGCAGGACAGCATTGAGGTTGGCAATGCCGGTTAGTGTGTGCAAAATCAAATTGATGGGAATGCACACCAGATATGTGACACCCACGCCGATCAATCCGGAGATACACCCGATGATCATGGTTTCGGCGTTGAACATGCTGGACACATTGCGCTTGGAAGCGCCGATGGCACGCAAAATGCCGATTTCCTTGGTTCGTTCTTGCACGGAAATCAAGGTGATTACGCCAATCATAATGGAGGATACAATCAGGGATACGGCAACAAACGCGATGAGAACATAGGTGATAGCGTTGATGATGGTGGTTACCGAGGACATCATCAGCCCCACATAATCGGTGTAGGTGATGCGTGAAAGTTCTTCCACGCCGCTGTTGTAGGATTCAATTGCATCTTCGATTACTTCTTTATCGGCAAATGTGGAAGCGTAGAGATTGATGCCGGATGGCTCGTCGAGATTCACATAGCTCAAAGCGCGCAGGTTGTCCTCGTAGGTGGACTCGGAGAAGGTTAGCACGATTTCGTAATAGTCGGCACATTGCTCTGCGGTGTAGCGGGGAAGGGCCGAAGTGAGGGCGGCCGAAAGTTGAGTGGCATTCATGCCGCCGAGTTGCTGCTGCACTGTTTCGGCGTATTGGGCTGTGTATTGTTCGGACAGCGCTTGTGTGAACAGTTCGGTGAGGTCATCATCCGACATGTCGGTGACATAGGCGCGGAGTTCTTCGATGCTCATGCCGGTTTGCGCGGACATGGCTTGCAACATGGTTTCTTCACGCGCAGAACGGTCCATGGTGCTTAGTGTTTGCTCAACAAATTTGTCCACTTGTTCTTGAGGCGGAACGCTCATGATTTTGAGATACGCTTCGGCTTTTTCCTGCTCGTTCAGGCCGCTGAGATAGTCGCGGAAGGCCTGTTCTTTTTCTTGAACGGAAAGAGCGCTGTCGATGTCGCGGAAGGGCAGACCGGTGAAAATATCCGTGGAGGAATCAGCCAATTGCGCCTGCAAGGCGGCCGAGTCGGCGGAGCGGTCAATCACATAGCGGGTGAGAGCGCCGGTATAGGCGATGGAACCGGTGAGCATTCCGGAAAGCGACTCCTCGTTATGGCGAATAATGCCGGACACTTTCAGTACAATACCGTTATCATAAAGATATTTCAGCCCGGTGCCGGTTTCCCGCAAATCGGTGTATAAGCCGGTTTTTTCGTCTTTGGTGTAGCAGTCGGCCCCCAACACCGTGCGGAATTCCAGAGAGCAGATGTCTTCGTATGACCAATGGCGGCGTTCTTCCGACAAAGTTTCTTTGTTGATGGCCGCATCGACAATGGCATTGATTTCGTCTTCGGAAATCAGCCCCAAAGCGTACAAAGCCATGTCGTTGATTTCGTTGTTGTCATCCAGCACCAACACCACTTCGTTATACGCTGTCGGCCAAGAACCGTAGACCACCTCGTATTGCTTTTCCAACAACGGACTGATGAGCTGTCCGTTGTCGCCGGCCAGCATTTCCTGCCAAAGGGAGGTGCTCATGGCGGAGGTGCCGGTGAGCGAGGACATGAGAGTGCCGGAGGACGAATTGCCGGCAGAAGAAAACTCGTTGCCGAAATAGCGCGCCAGCAAAGTTTGCATCAGTTGTTCGCTGTCGGACAGCAAAATGGTGCCGTCTTCGGTTTTGGTATACACCGGCATATCCATATCGTAGGTGTATTGAACACCGCTGACGGCATGATTCAAACCGGTTTCACTTTCGGCTTTTTCGCGCTCGGTTTCCAGCCAGCTTTTAAAGGAACTCAAATCGTTTTGATGTGTTTCCACGGTGCTCAACGCGTTTACCATGTCGTGCAATACCGGCTTTTCATACACGGCATCTTGGGCGTGGGCGGTGTCGGTTTGGGCGGCGCTGATAAAGGCTTCCATCAGGGTGCTGACATCCATGTGCTGTGCTTCCAAAGAAAGCGGATAGGAGGCCAGCGTGTCTTCTTGCACGGTACTGATATAGGCGGTCATGCCGTTGGACACGGCATATATCAGGGCAATTCCTATGATGCCGATGCTGCCGGCAAACGCGGTTAGTGTGGTGCGCCCTTTTTTGGTGAACAGGTTTTTCAGTGACAGCCCGCAAGCAGTGAAAAAAGACATGGACGGTTTCTTGACTTTGTGGGGTGACTTTTCCGGCTGTTCGGCAGCGGGTGTACAGGCGGTGCCGGCGGTGTCGTCGGTTACCTGCCCGTCCAACATGCGCACAATCCGTGTGGAGTATTGTTCTGCCAAGTCGGGGTTGTGAGTTACCATGATAACCAAGCGATCACGGGAAATTTCTTTGAGAATTTCCATCACCTGCACGCTGGTTTCGCTGTCCAAAGCACCGGTGGGTTCGTCTGCCAAAATAATATCGGGATTGTTGACAATGGCACGCGCGATAGCCACGCGCTGCATCTGTCCGCCGGACATCTCACCGGGACGCTTTTTCAGCTGATTCCCCAAACCAACTTTTTCCAAAGCCTCTTTGGCGCGCTGGCGGCGTTCGGTTTTGGAAACGCCGGACAGCGTGAGGGCCAGTTCCACATTTTGCAACACGCTTTGGTGGGGAATGAGGTTGTAACTTTGAAACACAAAACCCACCGAGTGATTGCGATAGGCATCCCAATCGCGGTCGCGGTAGTGGCTGGTGGGAACACCGTTGATGAGCAGTTCCCCTTCGGTGTATCGGTCTAATCCGCCGATGATGTTCAGCAAGGTGGTTTTTCCGCAGCCGGAGGGGCCGAGGATGGATACAAACTCACTTTCGCCGAAGGTGAGCGATACGCCGCGCAGCGCATGAACGGTTTCGTCCCCCACGGGATAGTCTTTTTTGATTTGCCTGAGTTCCAGCATGGCAGTTCCTTCCTTTCTGTTTGTAAGTCCATTATGGGAGTTTGAAAATTTTTTGCAAGAGCTTGGTTTGATTTTTTAATATTTGTTTACAAAATGCCGGTTCTTGAAATTGACAGTGCTTGGGAAATGTGGTACGCTGTACCAAGTAGGACGGTGAGAAGTATGATATATTCATCTGTGGAAGAATTGATTGGAAAAACACCGCTTTTGGAATTAACCCGTTTGGCGAAGCAGCAACAATGGCGGGCGCGTGTTTTGGCAAAATTGGAATACCTCAATCCGGCCGGTTCGGTGAAAGACCGGGTGGCATTGGCTATGATTCGCGATGCCGAAGCGGCCGGAAAATTGCAGCCCGGTTCGGTGATTGTTGAGCCGACCAGCGGCAACACCGGTATCGGTTTGGCGGCTGTGGCGGCGGCACGAGGGTATTGCCTGATGTTGGTGATGCCGGATACCATGTCGGTGGAGCGGCGGCAACTGGCAACGGCCTACGGTGCCAAGGTGGTGCTCACGCCGGGGGCGTTGGGCATGGCCGGCGCGGTGGCCAAAGCCGAGGAATTGGTGCAATCGTTACCCGGCAGTTTGCTTGCCGGGCAGTTTGTGAATCCCTCCAACCCGGCGGCGCATTACGCAACCACCGGCCCGGAGATTTGGCAAGATACCAACGGAAAAGTAGACATTGTGGTGGCCGGTATCGGCACCGGCGGCACGGTGAGCGGCGTTGGCCGGTATTTGAAAGAACAAGCGCCCGCTGTGCGTATCGTCGGCGTGGAGCCGGCTGATTCTCCGGTTTTGTCCGGCGGAAAGCCGGGTGCTCATGGGTTGCAGGGTCTTGGCGCGGGATTTGTGCCGAAAGTGCTGGACACAGAGGTGTTAGACGCGGTGGAAACGGTGACCACCGAGCAGGCCTATGCGGCTGCTCGTTTGCTTTGTCGGTCGGAAGGAATCCTAACCGGCATTTCTTCCGGTGCGGCCCTGCATGTGGCCATGCAACTGGCGATGTTGCCGGAAAACGAGGGAAAAACCGTGGTGACCATTTTGCCGGATACCGGTGACCGCTATTTATCAACACCGCTGTTTTCCGAAGGGTGAGATATGCAAAATTGTTTTGAAGCCAAACGATGGCAAAGGAAGGCAGCCGCGTGGCTGTTTCCCGAACGCTGCATTTTTTGTAATCGGGTGATTCCGTCGTTGACATTGAGTTGCGAAGACTGTAAAGCGGATCTTTCTTTGATTTTTCCGCCGCTGTGTTCCTTTTGCGGGGCCGCCAAGGCCGATTGTGTTTGTGAACACCATCGGCATCGGTTTGATCGGGTGGTAGCACCGTTTTACAGCGAAGGGGCGGTTCATAACGGGTTGGTGCGTTTGAAGCAATTTGACGATCCGTATGCCATTGGCTTTTTTGCTGACCAAATGGTGGCGGTGTGCCGCCGGGAATACGGAAATGAAACCGTATCGGTGGTGACTTCGGTGCCGATGACAGCCTCCAAGCGGTATGAGCGCGGATACAATCAGAGCGAGCGGTTGGCGCAGGCAGTGGCCGAACGGCTGGCATTGCCCTATGCGACGTTGCTCACAAAGTTGTACGAAACACGAGCACAAAAGAGCATGCACGCATGGGAACGCGCCGGCAATGTGTTGGGCGTGTTTGATGTGCCGAATCGGGAGATGGTGTGCGGAAAAACGGTGCTGCTGGTTGACGATTTGGTCACCACGGCGGCTACGGCCGACGAATGTGCCAAAATGCTCAAACTATACGGCGCACAGCGTGTTTTGTTGCTTGCGGCGGGAATTCGCCGTGCAAGAAAATCCCAAGGGGAAACGCACAGCAACGAAAACCAATAGAGATAACCGTGAAAACGGCCTTCCGAAAAGAGAGCTTTTCGGAAGGCCGTTTTGCAATGAAAGAGAATTATGAAAACAAAAGCGGTTGAACGGCATCGGCAACAGCGCGCACACAATCTTCAGCAGAAGCTGTTGCCGTACAATCGATTGTGATGTCGGCGTAGCGTTCATACAAAGGAGCGCGCTCGTTGTAAAGCTGTTCCAGGGTGCACCCGGCCGGCATGGCAATGCCGCGGGTGGTGATGTTTTGAATACGGGTAGTGATTGCCGCGGAAGTTAGTTTTAAATAGACGGTGACGGCGTGCTGTTTTAGGTGCGCCATAGCTTCGGCACCGTAAACGGCACTGCCACCGGTGGCGATTACGCTGTTGTCGCAGTGCAAACCGCAAAGTACGCGGTTTTCAATGGCTTTGAAGCGATCCAGCCCTTCGGCAGACAGAATATCGCACAAACTTTTTTGGCAGGCGTGTTGAATAAGCAGGTCGGTATCAACAAAATGATATAGCAGGGTTTTGGCCAAAAGTACGCCAACCGTGCTTTTTCCGCAGCCCGGCATACCGATTAGTACAATGTTCACGGGGAGTCCTCCACAACAACGGTGTCGTTCAGTTCAAACGAATAGAGCAGACACTCTTTGACAGGTCGCTCCAAAATTTCGGAAAGAGCCTGGCGATAGATGGCTATTTGTTCGCGATAGCGGCCACACAGTTCGGCAGCTGAGCGCACGCGGTCGGTTTTATAATCCACAATGACCAATCCGTCTTCTTCCTCAAACACGCAGTCGGCGATGCCCTGAATAACCAGCTGTTCGGTTGGGTCGGCTGTGGGATCCACAGAAGCAGCCGAACGCAACGCCGTGAACGGGAATTCCCGACGGCAACAGGGCGAACAACACATGCGCCGGTACAGGGAACCGGCAAAAAAGGCCGATAGCTTTTGTCGGTTTAGCGATGCCGCTTGCTGCTTTGTTAAAAATCCGGATTGCAGCAGCCGCTGAATTTCCGAGTTCAAATCACGGGAAGCCGATTCGTATTCGGCAAACTGCATGAATGTGTGCATGGCCGTGCCGCGTTCGGTGGGAGTTATGCCGTCGTCGCATTGAAAAGCCGGCCGCGAAGTGGCAACAAATTGCCGATTCACGGTGCCGTGCGCGGTGTCGGAAGCGGCCAGCTTGGACGGAATGTGTGCCAAGGCCCTGTGCGGATAGCGATAGGCGATGCGCTCGCGAAGCAGATCTTCCGTTGCCGGATCCGGAGCCGGTTCTTCGGCTGTGATCGTGGGGGAAACACAAGGGGGCAGCGGCGATTCGATTTTCAGTTGCCAGTGCAACTCGTCGGCAAGCACCGGCAAATCTTCGCGGTCGATGGCATGCCGCCATGCCGCGGCATCCGGGTGGCGTAACAGGGCGGTCAGCAGCCATTCTCCCATGGATTGAGCATGGTGAATTGCATGGGCAGGCAAGGCGGGTTTGTCATCGAGGGTGGCGGCCAAGGTGGTGAGCTTGTTTTCCGGCGCATGGGTAACCATACTGAAACACAATTTTTCCTTGGCGCGGGTCATGGCAACATACAGAACACGCAGTTCTTCGGCGTGATATTCGTCGTCCAGCATCAGGGCGATTGCCCGGTGAGGAAGCGTGACATATTGGTTGCACTGTTCGTCACGCCGTTTGATGCCGGCACCGTATTTGGGATGTAGCAGCAGGTTAGAACGCAAATCGTTGGTGTTGAATCTTTTGCCCAAACCGGCCAAAAAGACAACAGGGAATTCTAACCCTTTGGAGCTGTGAATGGTGAGAATGCGAACGGCATTGTCACCGTCGGGCGGATCGGAAACGGGAAAGTCGGCATTTTGCGCTTGCACACGGTCGATGTAGCGAATAAAAGCGGGCAATCCGCGAAATCCGTTTTGTTCAAATCGGGAACAGAGTTCTTGCAGCTGCTGCAAATTGCGCTGTCGCCGCTTGCCATCGGCGCGGGCACTCATCAATTCCGGTAACGCGGTGTCCTCATATAAGCGGGTTACCAGCCGGTCAACGGTGAGTTGGCAGGCCAGGGTGCGATACCGTTCCAAAAAGGCAACAGCCTCGCGGCAACGGCTGGCCAATGCGCTGTTGTCTGCCAAGGTGCAGGCGGCAGTTAATGCCGTGTACAGCGAGGCGTGGGGGCGGCACCGGCGAAGAACGGCCATATCGTCGGGTGTGAAGCCGCACAAAGGGGAAAGCAGCCAAGCGGCGAGGGGCACATCCTGCAAAGGATTATCAATACAGCGAAGCAGGGAAAGTGCCAATCGAATTTCTGCCGTGTCAAGGAAAGAGCTGGCTGTGTCGGTCACCACGGGAATGCCGTGCTGTTCCAGCACTTCCCGGAAGGCAGAAGACCGTGAGCGGATGAGGATACAACACTCACCGTAGCACAACGGATGTCGGTCTTTTCCCACGGGCAACACGCCAACCAATTCTTGAATTCGGTTGGCAATTGCTTCGGCTTCGATAAAATCGTTGTCGCGGTCGTCCCATGAAGGCTTGTCGATCACCAAAAATTCCGGTTCATGACCGCACGACGGTGGGTAGTCGGCAGAATATACCAGGGCTTCCCGATCGTCGTAGGTTAATCCGCCGGATTTTTCAGACAGAAGTTGCCGAAACACAAAATTAACCGCGTCGGTCACTTCACGCCGGCTTCGGTAATTTTTGCCCAGCATGACAGTGCCGGGATAGTGCTGTTCGTCAAAAAGCGGATAGTCGGCACGCCGTTGCAAAAACAGTTCCGGCATGGCTTGCCGAAATCCGTAAATACTTTGTTTCACATCGCCCACGAGGAACAGGTTGCTTTCATGGCGGGACAGAGCGGAAAACAACGCATCTTGCACCGCGTTGGTATCTTGATATTCATCCACCAAGATTTCTTCATAGCGCTGGGACAATTCGTTGGCCAAATCGGTGGGAACGTGCGAACCGTCGGGGGCGGTTTGCGTGAGAAGTTGCAGGGCAAAATGTTCCACATCGGAAAAATCCAGCAAATTGGCATGGGCTTTTTTGGCTGCATATTGTGTGCTGAATTGTCGCACGGCGGCATATAGGGCGTTCATTAAGCGGTGTGTGCTACACAGGTCGCTTCGGCAGTCGGCTTCGTTGCCGCACAGAAGATCTGCTTGCTTTTTCAGCAGGTCTTTCATTTTATCGCGCAACTGTTGTATGCGTTCTTGCACGGCTACATTACATTCCTTTACAGAGCCCAGGGAAGGAAACTTATGGCCGGCAAGGCAGACAAACAGGGTGTCCCAGCAACCGCTTTGACAAGTTGCTTGCAACTGACGGATATAGGCCAAATCGTTTTCCAAGGCCGGACGGTATTTCTGCGTTAGTTCTCCGTCGTTGTCGCAAAGGGATAAGGCGGTTTGGCAAAGACTGAAAGCTTGGTTGAGTGTTTCGGCAATGTGATCCAAAATGCAATGCCCCCACACGGTATCTTTCACAGCGGCGGTATCATCGTAAATGGCACCCATGTTGTCCAACCAGCGGTCAGGATCGGGATACGATTGCAAAAATTTATAAATCCTTTCAATCGCACTCATCAGCGCTGTATCGCTTTTGCCGTTGCTCAACATGGACGCCAATTCGTTAAAATCGGGGTCGTTCTTTGCATACATGTTGGTGAGCGTTTCCAGCATGGCTTCGTTTTGAAGCAGCGTCAGTTGCTGTTCTTCGGCAATGCGAAATTGCGGAGAAATGTTTAGCAGGTGAAAGTTTTCGCGAATCAAATCACTGCAAAAGCTGTCCACGGTGCTGATGGTGGCCTGCGGGAGCAGCAACTGTTGCCGTTGCAATCGCAGGTTGTCGGGCTGTTCTTGCAAACAGTCGGATAACTTTTTTGCCAACCGACTTTTCATTTCGGCGGCAGCAGCACGCGTGAAGGTGACAACCAGCAAGCGGTCGATATCCACCGGATGGTCCTCGCTGGTGATGCGGGTTACAATGCGCTCTATCAGCACCGATGTTTTTCCGGAACCGGCCGCGGCCGAAACCAGCAAAGTGCCGCCGTGCGAATTGATACACTGTTTCTGTTCGGAGCTCCATTCTTTTTCACTCATCGGTTTCACCCTCCTCCAACACCGCCATGGCGTCGCGTGTTGACAATTTTGGGATTATCGTGACAGGGTCGGCTGGTTCGTGCCCGCAAATGTCGTGATAGTCGCAGTACTTGCACATGCTGTTTCCGTCTTTGTCCGTTTTGGGGCGGGCATCGATGGCACCGTTGTGTAGCTGAACAGCCATGGAAGTTAACACATTTTGAATGTGCTTTTTCAAAATGCCGAACTGCTGCAAAGTGACCAGGTCCTTGCTCTTGATGCCGCCGCTTTTGGTGAAGGATACAGGAATAAAAACACCTTTTAGGTCGGATTCCATGGCCCGTAAAACAGTTTCGTCGTCCAGCAACAATCCGTTTGTGCACATGGTTTTAAGTTGCGCTGTTTCTTTTTCTTCATCGGAACAGTTGCGGGCGGTGCGAATCACGGGAATTTTGGCAGGGAGATACAAAACACCGGAAGGAATGATATGACCATAACGTGCTTGTCCGTTTTCACAAAGGGAAAACAGATAGATGAGCATTTGCAAATTGATTCCTTCCAACACCGTGGACAACTCAAACACGCGGGTTCCTGTTTTATAATCCAAAATACGCAAATAGGCATTGTCGCCTTGGCGGAAAACATCAACACGGTCAACAATACCGCGCACTTGCACGGTGGAACCGTCGGGAACGGGCAGCACCCATGCCGGAATCCCCTCACCGTCGCGACTGCCGATGGGGAGTTCATAATCCACGGGAACAAATTGGCTTTGCTGCAATTCCCGCACAACGCGCCACAACAGATGTTGACACAACTGCGTCAACCGCGCAATCAGAGCAAGAAAGCGGGCATCGGCGGTTTCGGTTTCGCCAAAGCAATCGGTTACATAGCGCCAAACCGTATCTTTCACATCGGTGTTAATGCGCTGGCGGGTAACGGTATCCCAGCCTTGCTCACAGTAGCGAGGTAACAGTTGCCGCATGAGATAGTGAGCCAATGTGCCTGCTTCGGCGGCATTCCATTCGGTAGTTTTTCGCGGTTGTGCCTGCAAGCCGTATTTGCAAAAATAGGCAAATCGGCACTGATGAAAGGTTTCCACCTGGCTGGGGGAAAGCATGAGATCGTTTCCAAACAAGCGGCGCGCTTCGGAGGGGGTTTGAAAAGAAAAACCGTCTTCCAAGCGGCGCATGGTTTGCATTTTTTCGGCATAGGCGGGTAGCCCGGAAAAAACGGCGCGATACGCGGCGGCTTCGGCTGTTTGCTCGCGGTAGCGGAGCGCCATGACGGCAAAAGCATCTTCTTCCGATTCGCTGAGTTCCGCTGTTGCGGAAGGACAGTGACAGGCCGGCAACAGAGATTTCACCGCGGATACCAGCGTTGAAGGGTATAAAGCGGTGTTCCCCTGCCGCTTGGCATAGGTGATAACCAACCGCTCGCTGGGAGCGGCCACGGCCATGTAAGCAAAAAAACGTTCTTCGGCGGATTGCCGATCGGAATTGTCGGTCACCGGCAATCCGGCGTCAATGAGTATTCGGCGTTCGCGGTTGGTTAGTACCCCGCCGACGGTAGGGTGGGCGGGGAAAACGCCTTCGTTGGCACCCAACACAATCACCGTTTTGGGATGGGCATACCGAATGCGGTCGGCAGCGCCGAGGATAACACCGTCTAATCCCTGCGGCAGGCTTCCCAAATCGTCGGTTGACACCGCCAAATGGAACAGATCAACCAGCCGTGCAAGCGGCAACCGCGTGTCGGGCAATGCCACGGCGAATTTGTCAAGCACACCCATAAGGTAGTCCCACAGTCTTGCTTGGCAATCGGCGGCTGCGTGTTCGCCTTGATTGTCCAGCCGTGCGGCTTGCAACCGAATACAACGCGGCACATGCGATGCCGATAGAAAACGGCAAATGGCTTCGGCAAATTCGCGGCCGGTGCGCAATCCTGACAGATCCTCCGATAACTGTTCCAGCGGCTGTATCAATCGATGACGGAGAATATTCAAATAGCGCAACCGTTGATGGCTGCGATTGTTTTCGGGTGCGGATAATCCGTCGGGATGCGCTGTGAATGGGACACGCCATTGCGATCCGTGAACGTTCCACAGCAGCACATAGTTTTCCAGCAACGAAGCGGAAACAGTGGAAAAGCCGAGAAGCCCGGTTTTTACCAGTCGCAGCACATCGTTGCTTTGATAGTTTTCGGTGAGGACGGCCAAGGCCGATTCCACCAGCGTGATTAGCGGTTGTGTTAATACGGCTTCGCGATAATCGCGACAGCAGGGGAGTCCTTCACGGCGCAGAGCGTTGTCCATATAATCGCTGTAAGCGGTTATGTCACGCGCCACCACCGTGAAATCGCGGCAATAACCGCCGTTTTCACGGAGCAGCCGCCGAATAAGACGCGCCGCATACCGACATTCTTCCATGCGGTCGGCACAGGCAACCACACGAACGGTGTCGGTATCGCTTTCAAACGGTTCTCCCGCCGATGAAAAACAGCCGGCCTCTAAAGTGCGAAGCGCCGGGTCTTCGGTTCGGAAATTGGTGGTTAGCTGTTGCAACGGTGCCACTTTCACATGGCAACGATAGGCGGCATCGCGCAGTTGTGCTGCTGTGTGAATAGCGGTGGCAAAGCGGTCGAATTCCCGGCCGGACTGTTGTACAACCGTATCGGTGCAAAGGGTAACTGTGAGCGAGGATGTTTGAGGTAACAAGCGTTCCAGCACCAGCATTTCCTGCGCGGTAAAGCCGTTGAATCCGTCTACAAATACATGGGCGCCGTCAAAAATGCGGCTGTTTGCCAAATTATCGGCCAGCCAGGTAAGATCGTCTTGTGGGTCAATCAGGGCGGCTTGCGTTACAAGTGCATCGTAGGCCGAAAACACCAAGGCTATGTCGTGCAGCTTATCATGCAGCAAGCCGGGCGGCAAAGAAGCGGCCATGTTTTCCATGCCGGCGGGGGTGATGGCGCATTGCTTGCATTCCTTGATTATGCCGGCCACAGCACGCAAATAGTCGGGTTTGTCAATGTGCTGCCGGTAAACGGTTAAGGAGTCTTGAACGCTGTGCAGGGCTTGGCTTATCAGCAACAGTGACAGCGTGGTGTCCATGCGCCTGCCTGTGAGACCGCCGACTTCGCGGAATACCACATCGGGCAGGCGGGAAAAGCTGACCACACGCACGCGTTGTGCCGACTTCGGCCCCAATTCGGTGAGAAGTTGGCGTTCGGCTTCAAAAGAGGCCTGTTCGGGAACCAGCAAAAACAAAGGGACATTTTCGGTGGCGCGGTGCGCCAGTTCACGAAAAACAGCGGTGGTTTTCCCCGAACCGGATCGGCCGGTTATCAGCTGCAACATGGGATCATCTCCTTACAAAGCGTTCCATTCTTCTTCGGTTAAATCAAACACATCGAAAAGTTGGCGGGTGATAGACGATTCGCGAGTGAGAATAAAGTTGCGAATGTAGGCTACTTGATTGGTCCATTTGGTAACCGAAGGAGCCCCGTAGCGGGCATATTGCCGCGGAATTTCGCTTTCGATCGACGAAGCCAGCTTGTCCAAAATCGGCACCAGCCGGTCGGCCGACAGGGTGGTGGACATAAGCGACTTATAGGTTGCCAAAAATTGGCGGCAAAACGCCTCGTTTTTCAGAAGGGCCGTCATCAGCGGATCGTAGTAGTTGCGATAGGTGCGAACACCGGTTCCGTTGTATAGCTGACGGATAAATTGATAATCGGCATAATAGGCCGTGCAGGCCCAGTCCATATCAAAGATAATCCAGTGCCATTTTCCGTCTTGCGTGTCGCGGTAATAGGCAACATTGTTGATCATATCACCGTTGCCGAACCAGGTTTCGGCCACATAAAAGCGAATGAGGGAATCGGCGTCTATTTGTGCGAGAACATGCTGATAGTATTCTTCAACGGTTAGGTCGTGAGTGCGGGCGTATTGAATGAGGGCCAACATATCGCTGTTGGTTAATTGCTGGCTCTCATACACAGCCGGTGATTTTGCCAGTTCAACCCGCTCTTTGGGAATTCCGGTTTCGGCCGATACAAAGTCTTCGTTGCGTTTTTCGCGCAGGTAGTACAGGCCGTGATAGTTGCCGTTGATGTACAGCGCCACCGGCTGAACGCCCTGAATGACAAATCCTTCTTCGCCGTCCAAAGCGGCGGCGGCAAATTCGTCGCGCAGTTTGGCGCTGTCCCAGTCGGAACCGGAAGGACGAAGCAACAGGTTGTGGAACTCTTGCGTATCGGCTTTCTCAAAGAACGGATACGACACCGTGGAGTTACCGGTTGTTTGATTGAGATTAAGGGAAAATGCTTTTTGCACATTGCGACGGCTGAGTCCGCCGGCAATGCGCAACAGACTGTCAAAAGCAACGGCTTTGGTGCCGTCCTGTTCGAAATATTCGGTGTGTACGGCCACCTCTTTGCTTTCGTCGTTGTATTGTGTGAAGGCGCCGTTGCCGCCGAACAAGGCTTGCGGGTCGCCGGTTACACTGACAACAGGCAACTCGTGTGCTTGGCCGGAAAGGTAGGTTTCGGTGAGCACATCGCTGGGCAAATAGCCCTCACGCACGGCCACGGCGCGCAAGGCGGTGGTTTTGCTGACAGTTACGGTGCTGCCGGCGGTGTACAGGGTGTCGGATTCGGTCGGTTCGCTTCCGTCGGTGGTGTAATACACACGGCAACCGTTGGGAACCGACAGCGTAACGGAAACCGCACTGTCCACATAGCCCCCCTGGCGGCTGGCAGTGGGCATCGGTGCATAACCGGCCAATCCGGTGCCGTTGGCAGTCCCCGGTGTCGGTTCGTCAAAATACACGCGGGTGTGACGGTCGGTACCGAACCGCCCGCTGGTGATACCGTAGCGTTGCTTGCCACTTTCAAACCGATCGCACACCACCCCTTCCGGTGTTCGCAGGAGTAAAGTTTCCCCATAGGGGCTGAGTGAAAACGGTGCGCAAAGGGTGTCGCTGTCGGTACCGTTTTTATCACAGCGGAGCAACAGATAGTCGCCGGCGTTCAGGCTAATATCCGGGAATACAAATCCGGTTTCGGCAATGTTGTCGGTGAGCTCATAGCCGGCCAGGGAGATGGCGGTGTTGCCGGTGTTGACCAGTTCCACCCAATCGGTGGGGTAGCTTTTGTCGCGGTTGCGGGAAACAGCACACACTTCACTGATCATTACGCCGGTGTAGCAAGCATCCAACAGTTCCTCGGTGGTGGCGGCGCAAATGCCGCTGTTGGCGGCACCCGGCGTGGGAGTGGCAAACCACACCGGCCGGTCGCCTTGTAAGCCGAAGGATACATTTTCCGGGGAACTCTCCACGGTCAAGCTGTCCAGCAAGGTGGTTTCTTTGTAAAGATACACCGTGTCGCCGCCGTCGGCCAAACCGAACGGTGCATAGCCGGAGCGGGTTTCGTTGGCATTGCCGGTGAGAAAAACAACCAAGGAAGCGCCGGCTTCCAGCGTGGTGTCGGGAAAAGCAAACGCGTCGGGTTCCGTGGGGTCGTCGGTGAGGAAAAGGCCGGTCAAAGATACCGCCTGATTGCCGGTATTGGTTAGTTCCACCCAGTCGTAATAGTCACCGTCGGCATCGGCAAAACAGGAAAGGTTGTTGTTCATGATTTCCGTTAAACGCAGAGAGGCGTGTGAAGGAATAGCTATGTTGCCCACCAGAAGTGAGGCGATGAGAATGGCGGGAATACCGATGGCAAAAAGCGCAATCAGCAATCGGCGCTTGGCAAGCATGTTCATGAGCGTTCCTCCTGTGATGCGGGCGCGTTGGCGTATCCGGGCGTGGCATACTGGCACGGGCCCACGGCGCCGGTTTCGTCGCAACCGAAAGCACAGTCGGTGTCGGCGGATTCGCAGGTGACACCGGAACAAAAAGAACCGTCGGCGGTGTACAGACCGATAAAACGGTCGGAACGGCTCAAAGAAAAATTCGTGTGCAGCTCACCGGTGGGAGTTGTTTTGTTTTTGTTATCGCAAAACACAATCAGAAAGCTGTGTGCGGGCAGAACGGTGTTTTCCGGGAATTGCCAGCGGACCGTGTCGGTTTCGTCGTCGGTCAGTGACCAGCCCGCCAAGTCAACGGCAGTTTCGGAAGCATTATACAATTCCACCCAGTCGCCGTAGTCGCCGTCTTCGTCGTACAGCGTGGTTCGGTTGCGAAGGACATATTCGTTGATGCGCACACCGTAGGCCGTGTTGGTGGCGTTGCTGCCCAACATCATGCCGGTTTCGTTGGAGATTCCCGGCGTGGGGGCGGCATACCACACAAATTGTGTGGGAGAAAAAATATCGGTTTCCACGCAACCATACGAAACGCCCGGAACCGAGGCAGGCAGGCTCACAGTTTGTACCGCCGTGCCTGTGGGATTGGTCAGCACCACGGTTTCGCCTTTGGCACTCAATCGGAATTGCAAAGGACAATCGGTGCCGGCAGTGGAAACCACCAAGCGTTCAGACGGTTTCAGTGTGACGGCGGGCAACGGCGATTTGCCCGGCGAAGCGGGATCGTCGGACAGATACCAGCCTTGCAGCGATACCGGTTCGGTTCCGTAATTGTACAGTTCAATCCAGTCTTCCGTGCCGCCGGCACTTTGCATTTCGCTGATGCAAAGTGTTTGACCGGTGGAAGGCAACGGGGAACAAGCGGTGCCGGCCAAAGCCAACAGGCACAACAACAGGCAAACAACACAGCGCTTCACAGGGCCATCTCCTT
>CAYMDU010000011.1:0-29641 GCA_964389495.1 uncultured Eubacteriales bacterium | reverse complement strand
CAAGCAAAGCAATCGGTATACTGGTTTCAAAGCATTTCAACAAAACAAAAGTAGGAGATGTTCCCGCCATGCAAGAATTGCACTTGATTTGCAATGCCCATATCGACCCGGTGTGGCATTGGCAGCTGGACGAAGGCATCGGGTGCGCGTTGTCCACTTTTCGGGTTGCCGTGGAGCTGGCCGAAGACGAACGCTACCCCGCTTTTGTCTTTAACCACAACGAAGCTCTGCTGTATCAGCGCATCGAACAACTCGACCCGGCGCTGTTCCGCCGTATTCAAGCCCTGGTTGCCGCCGGAAAATGGCACATCATGGGCGGCTGGTATCTTCAACCCGATTGCAACAAGCCCAGCGGCGAATCTTTCTTTCGTCAAATTCGGCGCGGGCGTCGGTACTTTCGGGAAAAATTCGGTGTTTGCCCCACCACCGCCGTTAATTTCGATTCGTTCGGCCACACCAAAGGGCTGGTGCAGATCTTAAACAAGTGCGGGTACGACGGCTACATTTTCTGCCGTCCGAACTGCCGCGCCGACAATGCCGAACCGCCGGCCCCCACCTTCCGTTGGCAGGGATTTGCCGGCAGCGAAGTGATCGCCGCCAATCAATTTCCCTATAACTCGCCTTTCGGTCAAGCAGCAGCAACCGTACGCAACTATATGGCCGCGCACCAAAACGACGAACCGAAAACGCACTTTTTGCTATGGGGCGTGGGAAATCACGGCGGCGGCCCGTCGCGGCAAGACCTAACCGATTTGGCCGTTCTGTTGCCGCAATGTTCCGATGTTCGCGTGCTGCACTCCACGCCGGAACAATACATGCGGCATCTTCGTGCTTCCGACAGTCCCCTTCCCACATACAGTGCCTCGCTGGACAAGGTGATGGTGGGCTGCTACACCTCGCAGGCGCGTGTCAAGCAAGCACACCGTCAGTTAGAAAACGCATTGAAAACAGCGGAAACCATGGCCGCCCACGCCACGGTGGCCGCCGGCCGTGCCTATCCTCAAGCTCGCTTGGCCGAAGCGGAAGATTGCCTGATGCTGTCGCAATTTCACGACATACTGCCCGGCTCCACCTCCCTGGCCGCCATGGAAAGCGCTCTGCGCACGCTGCAACACGGGCTGGATGTGGCCGAAGAAGTGCGTACCGCCTCGTTTTTCGCACTCAGCGGCGGGCAACCGCGCGGCAAACGCTGCGTTTTGCCGTTGCTGGTATACAATCCGTTGCCCTATGAAAGCGAATTTGAAATTGAAAACGAATTCACACTGGCCGACCAAAACCACACTTCGCGGTTCAATCAAGTCACCGTTAAGCAAGGGAACACGGTGATTCCCTCTCAGTTGGAACAAGACACTTCCAACATTCCCCTCGACTGGCGCAAAAAAATCGTGTTTCGCGCACCGTTAAAACCCTTAACCATGAATCGGTTCGACTTGGAGATTTTCACGGTGGACAGCAAGCCGGCCAAACCAACCGGCAACGGCCGCTTCTTCACCGTTTGCACCCCTCGCTACACCGTTAGCATCGATAGTGAAACCGGGTTGATTCATCAATACACCGTTGACGGCACGCCCTATTTTTCGGGCGGTGCCGGCCGGATCCGCGTGTTTCAGGACAATCACGACCCCTGGGGCATGACCGTGTCTTCGTTTCCCAACGCCATCGGCGATTTTCGATTGGCAACACCGCGCGAAACCGCGCGCATCTGCTCTGTGGAATGTGAGGAATTGGCACCGGTGCGCGTTATTGAAAATGGCCCCATCCGCACCGTTATCGAAGCCGTCTTTTGCTATGAAACTTCCCACGCTGTTGTACGCTACTGCATTTCCAAACACACAAGCGAATTCACCGTTCGTATTCAGCTTTTTTCGCAGTTAAAACATGCCATGGTGAAATACTGCCTGCCCACACAGTTCACCGCACCGCAAGTGGAAGGGAAAACCGCGTTTGGGCGTGAACCGCTGCGCACCGACGGCACCGAAACCGTGTCGCAAGAGTATTTGCTGATTTCCGAAAACGAAAAATCGCTCAGCATTATCAAACAAGGCGTATACGGCAGCGACAGCACCAACGGTGAAATTCGCCTGTCGCTGATACGCACCGCCAACTATTGCTCTCACCCCGTGGAAGGACGGCCCTATTCCTGCCCTCAAGATCGCTTTAACGACTGCTTGGACACCGGCGAAACCCGATTTGCTTTTGTCATCAACGCCTCCGGCACGGCCGAGCGTGAACGCGCCATCGAAAAAGAAGCCGCCACCGTGGGCCAACCGCCGCAATCGCTGTGCTTTTTCCCGTCCGGCGAAGGCACCCGTCCCCGTTCGCTGTGCCGGTTAAGCAATCCCGCCGTGACACTGGAACGCTTGGCCAAAACCGAAAGCGGTTCCGTGGTTCTTCATGTGTTCAACGGCACAGCCGCGTGTGAACACACCACGGTGTTTCTCGACGAATGGGAACAGTCCTTTTCCGTCACCTTGCAACCGTTTGAAATCGGAACCTACTGTATCACACCCGACGGCACCGTAACCGAATCCGCACCGGATGTTGACTGACATTTTGCACAGGAGTGTTTGCTATGTACCCGCTGTTACTCACCCCCGCCGTTAAAGACTATTTGTGGGGCGGCCAAAAACTGAAAACCGAATTCGGCTACACCTCCGACAGCAACAAACTGGCCGAAGCCTGGGTGCTGTCTTGCCATCACGACGGCGCCTGCCTTGTGCAAAACGGCAAACACGCCGGCCGTACCTTGGCAGAAACGCTATCGCATTGGGGTGCGGCCGCCTTGGGAACCCGCGCTGCCGCTTTTTCCGATTTCCCGTTGCTGATTAAATTGATTGATGCACAAGACCGCTTGTCGGTTCAGGTACATCCCGACGATGCCTATGCTTTGGCAAACGAAGGTGAGTTCGGAAAAACCGAAATGTGGTATGTGGTGGATTGCAACGACGGTGCCCGGTTGATTTACGGGCTCAACCGCGAAGTGTCCCGTGAAGAACTGGCGCAGCACATTCACAACAACACGCTAGAACAACTCTGCCGCTTTGTACCGGTGCATCCGGGCGATGTGTTTTTCATCGAAGCGGGAACCTTGCATGCCATCGGTGCCGGCATCCTCATTGCCGAAGTGCAGCAAAACTCCAACACCACCTACCGCGTATTCGACTACGGGCGCTTAGGCGCCGACGGCAAGCCCCGCCCGCTGCACATTGAAAAGGCACTGGATGTCACCCGCCGTTCGCCTTCCGCCCGCCCTTGCGGCGCCGTGGGCGATATTGAAAAAACCGAATTCGGTTGGGTGAGGCAGTTGGCCTCTTGCGATTTGTTTGTTTCCGACCTGATGAACATAAATGGCACCGCCGCTTTGCATGACCCCGGCAGCTTTTTGTCGCTGGTGGTGCTAACCGGTTGGGCCACCGTGAACCACGGCAACAACACCTTTGCTGTCGGCAAAGGTGCCAGTGTGTTTGTTCCTGCCGATTGTCCCGTCACGGTGAGTGGCCGGGCGCAGTTGCTTGTCAGCCGCGTGTAGCCACCTCGTCGGGTGTTCTCGGCAACATTTTCGGAGAAAGAATCTCTCACTATCTTTTCCTTGCCTTTTGCGGCAAAGTGTGCTATAATATGCCAAGATAGTATCATTATCTGTCGGTAACCATCGAACCGGGCCGACACAACGAGGAGGGCTTTGCTCTTTGAAAAACGGATTGGTATCTGTGGTGATGCCGGTATATAACTGTGCCGATTGCATCACCGAAACGGTGAAATCCCTGCAAGACCAAACCTATCACAATTGGGAATTGGTTGCCGTGGACGATTGCTCCACCGACAATTCCGCCGAAGTCGTGCAAGCACTCGCTGCCAACGATGCACGCATTCGCTACCTTCGCCTGGAAGAAAACTCCGGTGCTGCCGTGGCACGAACCGTGGCCATGGAAAACGCCGAAGGCGAATACATCGCTTTCCTCGACAGCGACGATTTGTGGCACCCCGAAAAATTGGAACGCCAGCTTCGCTTCATGCAGGAAAACAACTATGCATTTTCCTGCACCTCCTATGCCCACATCGACGAAGAAGGGAAACCGCTCGGCAAGTTGGTGCGTTGCGTTAAACGCGCCAACTACAACCGCGCCCTGTTGGACAACCCCATTGGCAATTCCACCGTTATGTACAGCGTGGCCAAAATGGGAAAGTTCACCGTGCCAAACATTCGCAAGCGCAACGACTACGCCCTGTGGCTGAAAATGCTGAAAACCGAACCCTACATTTACGGCTTGCAAGAAGTACTGATGTACTACCGCATTCGCTCCGGTTCGATTTCCCGCAATAAATTCAAATTGGTGAAATACCAATGGTTTGTCTACCGTGAGTTGGAGCATTTGAGTGTGTTCCGCTCGGCGTTTCACATTGCCTACTGGGGCTTCATCAAAGTATTTCATTTAAAATAAGGGGGCACCGTCATGCGCATACAAGTGCTGGCAGCCGCCATGCATCAAACCGACCATTCGTTGCTTGAAAAAATGAACATTCAGTGCGACACCATTGTGGGCAATCAATGCGACCGCAACGAAGTGGAGCAGTTCGAATGGAACGGGCATCGCATCACCTACCTCAACTTTGCCGAACGCGGCCTGTCGCGCAACCGCAACAACGCTCTGTTGCGTGCCGACGCCGACATTTGCCTGCTTGCCGACGACGACATGGTGTACCACAACCACTATGTGCAAACCGTGCAAGCCGCTTTCGAGGCTCACCCCGATGCCGATGTGATCATTTTCAACATCGACGAACCCAAGGCAACCCGCTACATCACCCCTGCCGTCACCAAAGTTTCGTGGCTCAACTACTTGCGTTACGGTTCGGTTCGCATTGCCTTTCGGTTATCGGCCATTCGCGAAAACGGCATTTTCTTCAACCTGTGCTTCGGCACCGGCACCAACCGGCAATTCGGAGAGGACAATCTGTTTCTCACCGCTTGCCTGCGGAACAAGCTGCGAATTTACGCCGTGCCGGATTCTCTTGCTTCTCTCACCGAAGAACGGGAATCCACCTGGTTTCAAGGGTACGACAGCACCTATTTGCACAACAAAGGTCTGCTGTTCCGCACTGTTTCACGCCGCTGGTACCGTTTACTATGCCTGCAAGATGCCCTGCGGCATCACCGAAAATACGGCCTGTCTGCATGGAAAGCCTACCGTCAGATGACCGCTCGCTAACACAACAAACCCGGAAGGAGGTGGCCCATGATATACGGTGCTCTCATTGTGCTGATTTGTCTTGCCAAAGTGGTGTTCGACCGTGTGCCGTCGCTAACAGCACAGCGGCGCAAACTGTATTTCATCGCCACCGCTTTTTTCCTTCTCTTTTTTGTTTGCGCTTTCCGCGATGCCTCTGTGGGAACCGACATGGAAAGCTATTTAAGCAAATACACCCTGCTCAGCCACCACTCACTTGGCAATATCCTCACCCACTTTTACAGTGAACGGGTGGAAATCGGGTTTGCCCTGCTCAACAAATTGCTCAGCTATGTGTTTCCTTTCCCGCAAACCATCATGGTGGCCAGCACCCTGTTAATTTGCGGCGGTTTTGCCGTGTTCATCTATCGCTATGTGGAAAACTACTTTTCCGCGGTGTTGCTGTTCACCTGCTGCGGCCTGTATCTCTACGCTTTTAACGCCACGCGGCAAATGATAGCCTGTGCCCTGCTCATCAATGCCTGGGGTTTGCTCACCGAAAAGCGGTTCCGCTTGAGTTTGATTTTGGTAGCCGTCAGCCTCACCTTTCACATCACCTCGGCTGCTTTTGTGCTGGTGTATCTTTTCTATTTTCTGCGAGACAATAAAAAAGCAATCACTGTCATTTTGGCGGTCGGAGCACTGCTGGCTGTCAACTACCGGCCGCTGATTCGGTTGGCCTCCCATTTCACCGACAAATTCAGCTATCTGGACAATTCCGGAAAACGGATTAACGCCGGCGGCATTTGGGCGGTGTGGATTATTGAATTGCTGATTTTGTCGGTGTATCTGCTATATTACTATGCAAACGGCACCTCCCGCGGAAATCGCCTACTTTCCCGTCTTCCCCATTCCTTGGAGGGCATGAGCACCACGGAATCCCTGTGCATTCCCGCTTTTTCGGCCATGTACATTGTGTTCATGATTTTGGGAACCCAATTCAACAACATGGATCGCTTTGGCATTTATTTCATGCCGTTTTCCATTTTGCTGTTCAACAATTTCGGAAACCGCCTCAAAGAGCAGTCGGTGTTGCTTGCGCGTCTGTATACCGTTGCGCTGCATGTGTGCTTTATTCTCTACTTTGTCTTTTTTGCAACCGCACTGCCGCACTACACTTACTCCTTTGTTTGGGGCTGATGAGGTGACACTATGTGTAAACTGTCTGTTATTATGAGTACCTACCGAGAGCCGGAAAACTATCTTCGGCTCTCGGTGCAGTCTATTCTGGACCAAACTTTCACGGATTTTGAGTTCCTCATTGTCATCGACGACCCGGAAAATGCCGCCATGGAGCAATGGCTTTCCGAATACGCCGCACGCGATTCACGCATTCATCTTATCAAAAACGAAACCAATCTCGGCTTGGTCGGTTCTCTAAACCGTGCTTTGCAAGACGCACAGGGCGAATTTGTGGCCCGCATGGACGCCGACGACATTTCTTCCCCGGACCGCTTTGAAAAAGAATTGCACTATTTGCAAGAACAGCAACTGGATTTGGTGGGCTCGCTCACGCAACGCATCGACGAAAACGGAGATGAGATTCCCGGCGTGGTATCGCGACACTATCCGCCCAACATCATCATGCGTTCCCTTATGATCGCCGATTGTGTGCCGCACTCTTCGTGGCTCCTCAAGCGCGAACTGTACACAGCCTTGCACGGCTATCGCGAAATCCCGCGCGCCGAAGACTACGATTTCCTGTTGCGCGCCCTGAAAGCCGGCTTTCGCATCGGCCTTTGCGATGAGTACCTGATTCAATATCGCAATGTGTCCAACAGCATTTCCCATTCGGCCCTGTTGCAGCAGCGCCTAACCGCAAAATACCTGGTGAAAAACTATCACCGGTTGGAACATGTCAGCACCGAGGAACTTCGGCAAGCGGTATTGGCCCGTGTAACCGATCGCGCCGCCCAACGCTATTTCCAAGCAGACATTCTGTTCAACACCGCCCGCCGCTATGGCAAACGGCAGCTGTTCAAACTGGCCTACTATTTGCTGGCCGCCTTGTTCACTTCGCGTTATCAGGCCGGGCGTTATCTCGACATGCTCCGGTTGCACAACATTCGTCGCCAAGGGCGTAAAGGAGAAACGGTATGATTCCCAAAAAAATCCACTATTGCTGGTTCGGCGGCAATCCGTTGCCGGAGCTGGCACAGCATTGCATTGCCAGCTGGAAAAAATACTGCCCCGACTACGAAATCATCGAATGGAACGAATCCAATTTTGATTTGAACTGTTGCGACTATGTTCGAGAAGCCTACGAAGCCAAAAAGTGGGCCTTTGTTTCGGATGTGGCGCGCCTGTATGCCTTGGTAACACAAGGCGGCATCTACATGGACACCGATGTGGAAGTGCTCAAACCACTGGACGATATTTTGGAATACGAAGCCGTGTCCGGATTCGAAGCGGAAGACCGCATCCCCACCGGGCTGATGGCCTGCGAAGCCGGCCAGCCACTGTTTTCCGAGCTGTTGCACGACTACGACAACGCTCATTTTAAACAGCCCGACGGCCGATTGGACACCACCACCAATGTAACCCGCATCACCAACACTTGCCTGAAATACGGATTGCAACTGAACAATCAAAAACAAACGGTGAACGGATTCACCCTGTTCCCCTTTGAGTATTTTTGCCCCAAAAACGCATCCACGCTGGTCACCACCATCACCGACAACACCTACACCATTCACCATTTTAACGGTTCCTGGCTCACGCCGGAACAACAATGGTTCGATAAAAAACGCCGCAGCCTTAACCGCGTGCTTCCCTGGAAGTTGAGCGGTTATCTGGCCAAAGCGGTGGGTGCACTGAAATTCCGCGGCATGCGCGGGCTGTGCAACGACTTGCGCGAACGAAAAAGCAAGTAACACCTTGGGGAAAAGAGAAAGAGGCGCAGGCTATGAGTTTCCGCGGTTTCCTTGAAAACACCACCTCTCTGTTGAGGCAAAAATGGGCACCCATTCACCCCGGCCGAATGGTTTTCACCAGTTTTGACGGGCACTATTCCGACAGTCCCAAATACATTTCCCAAGCAATTCATGCCGAAGATCCCCACGCGGAAATTGTTTGGCTGGTGCACGAAAAATACCGTCACCTGCTGCCGCCGTATGTCACGGCGGTAGACATCAATGACCGGGAAGTTTCCGCACAATATCGCGGGTCGGCCCAGGTTATTGTGGACAATGTGTACGGCAACAAAAGCACTCAACAAGATGCTCCCGGCCTTAAATCGGCTTTGAAATTTCACCTGGATTCGTTCCTGCGCCGAAAGCGCGGCCAAATGGTGTTCACCACTTGGCACGGCACACCGCTGAAATGTATGGGGCGCGACCAAGTGGGCAGTCGGGTAACCGATTTTGCCTGCCCACACACCACCATGGTGCTTGGCAATCGCTACACCTTGGATATTATGCAGCACCTTACTTTTGATAAAATCCACATGGAGTTAATTGGCACACCGCGCAACGATTTGCTGTTTTGTTCTTCGGAACAACAGGCCAAACTCAAAGAAAAGTTGGGGCTTCCCACCGACAAACATATTCTCCTGTTTGCCCCCACCTTCCGCAGCGACGGCAACGGAATCAGCAACAAAAACATTGCTCGCAGCGGGCTGGACCAATTACAGTCCATGCAATTCGACAACCTGTTTTCTACATTATCCGACCGATTCGGAGGCGATTGGGCACTGGTGTGCCGGTTTCACTATCATGTGGAAACCATGGTCGATTGGGCATCGTTGCAGGCGGCCTATCCGGGGCAAATCATCAACGGCAATCTGCACGACGATATGGCCGAATACTTGGCTTGCACCGATGTGCTGTTAACCGACGCCAGTTCGTGTATGTTCGATTTTGCTTTAACCGAAAAGCCTTGCTTCTTGCTGTTCCCGGATTTGGAATATTATCAAACCAAAGAGCGCGGCTTCTACACACCCATTGCTTCCCTGCCGTTTTCCACTGCCGTTACTTTCGATGAACTGCTGGCAAACATTCGCCGCTTTGACGATGCCGTCTATCAGCAGCAAGTTAAAGGCATGCTCAAAGAATACGGCTTTGTTGATGATGAAAATTCCGCAACACGGGTTGCCAAATACATTTTGTCGAAATTGTGATGACTATGAAAAAATTACTTCAAAAATGGCGGGCGATTCCCGCTTCCGCCAAATCCTCCGTGGCTTTCATCATTTCTTCCTTTTTTCTGAAAGGAATCAGTTTTATCACCACACCGATTTTCACCCGCTTGATGGATTCCGAGCAATACGGTATCATTGCCACCTACACTTCGTGGGTATCCATCATTGAGGTGTTTGCCTTGCTGGGATTAACTTCGGCAGGCGTGTTTAATGTTGGCTTGAACGACTACAAAGACAGCCGCAACCAATATATTTCTTCCACCTTAACGCTGTGTAACCTCACCACCGTTGCGGTTTTCGCCGTGATTTTCCTGTGCAAAGCCCTCATCGGCGACTCCTTTTTGCTCCCCACCAACTTGCTGGTATTGATGTTTTTGCATTTCCTGTTCAATCCGGCACAGGTGTTTTGGATCACGCGGCAAAAATACGAATACAAATACAAACTGGCGTTTGTTATCACCATTGCCTCGGCGGTTATTTCGCAAGTCGTGTCCATTTTCGCCATCACAAACGGTACGCACGAACAAGATGCCTATGTGAAGCTTTGGTGCACGGAACTGTGCTCGTTCCTGTTTGTTATTCCGCTGTATATCCTCACTTTCGTTCGCGGAAAAACATTCATTAACAAACAGCGTTGGCGGCAAACTTTGGTGTTTGCCCTGCCTCTCATTCCGCACTATTTGTCACAACACATCATGTCCAGTGCCGATCGCATCATGCTCTCCAACATGGTGGGTGCATCGGCGGCCGGCATCTATGCGGTGGTTGCCAACATCAGCATGATTGCCACCATCGTGTGGGGCGCCATCAATGCTTCGCTGGTTGCCTATGTGTTTGAAAATCTTTCCAAAAAGAATTTCAAATCCATCAACAGCACGGTGTCACTGCTGGTGCTGGGATACGGCGTCGCTTGCGTTGCCATTTGCCTTGTTGCACCGGAAGTGTTGCGCATTTTGGCTCCGGAAGAATACTACATCGGCGTGTATGCCGTGCCGCCCATTGCCGGTGCCGCCTTCCTTACCGCGCTGTATAATGTGTATGCCAACATTGAGTTCTACCACAAAAAATCCACCTTCATCACCACAGCAACCATCACGGCAACCGCCATTAACTTGGTGTTGAACTACCTGTTCATTCGCCTTTTCCCCGATTACGGATTTATTGCCGTGGCCTATACCACCTTGGTTTCCTATGCCGTGCTGGTGTTCATGCACTACATCGGGTACCGCAAAAGCACACCGGATCCCATCTTTAACAACCGCAATTTGTTCGGTATCAGTTTGTTGAGCATCGGTGCGTGTGTGGGGTGCACGGTGTTGTATCCCAACGCCACGGTGCGCTACTGTTTGGTTGGCATTTTGGCACTGGTTGCCTTGTGGAAACGAAAGTTTATTATTGGCAAAATTAAAGCACTTCGTCGTTGATGCGAAAGGAGATATTCCATGAAAAAAGTAATCACCTACGGTACCTTTGATATGTTACACTACGGGCACATCCACCTTTTGCGCCGTGCCAAAGAATTGGGCGACTACTTGATTGTTGCCCTTTCCACCGACGAATTCAACTGGAATGAAAAGCAAAAGAAATGCTATTTCAGCTATGAGCAACGCAAGTTGCTGTTGGAAGCCATTCGTTATGTGGATTTGGTGATTCCCGAAGAAAACTGGGATCAAAAGCGCACCGACATTCACGAATATCACATCGACACCTTTGTGATGGGCAACGATTGGGAAGGCAAATTCGATTTTCTGCGCGAAGAAGGCTGCGAAGTGATCTATCTGCCCCGCACACCGGAAATTTCCACCACCAAAATCAAATCGGATTTGCGCTAAACGGTAGGAGGTTCACCATGAAAACCATCATGCTCGTTTTCGGCACGCGACCGGAAGCCATTAAAATGTGCCCGTTGGTTAACGAATTGAAAAGCCGCCCCGGATTTCGCACCGTGGTGTGCGTAACCGGGCAACACCGCCAAATGCTGGATCAAGTTCTCGACGCGTTTCAGGTGGTCCCCGACCACGACCTTTCCATCATGAAAGACCGGCAAACGCTGTTTGATGTCACCACCAACATTTTGGAACGCATTAAAGGCGTGCTGGAAGCGGAAAAACCCGATGTGGTGCTGGTGCACGGCGACACGTCCACCACCTTTGTCACGGCGTTGGCTTGCTTTTATTTGCAAATTCCGGTGGGCCATGTGGAAGCCGGATTGCGCACCTATAACATTTACTCCCCCTACCCGGAGGAATTCAACCGCCAAGCGGTTAGCATTATCAGCCAATACAATTTTGCGCCCACCGAGTTGTCACGCCAAAATCTGCTGCGCGAAGGAAAAAGCGACGCCACCATTCACATCACCGGCAACACGGCGATTGACGCCTTGAAAACCACGGTGCGCACCGACTACACGCATCCGCAACTGGACTGGGTGGGCAACAGTCGCCTGATTATGATCACGGCCCACCGCCGGGAAAATTTGGGTGAACCGATGAAACACATGTTCCGCGCCATTCGCCGCGTGTTGGACGAACATCCCGATGTGAAAGCCATCTACCCCATTCACATGAACCCGGTGGTGCGGGAAACAGCCGATGAATTTTTGCGTGGAAACAACCGCATTCGTATCATCGAACCGCTGGAAGTGCTGGATTTCCACAATTTCCTGAGCCGTAGCTACATGATACTAACCGATTCGGGCGGTATTCAGGAAGAAGCGCCCTCTTTGGGCAAACCGGTGCTGGTAATGCGCGACACCACCGAACGCCCCGAAGGCATTGAAGCCGGCACGCTGAAATTGGTGGGTACCGATGAAGAAGTGATTTACCGCCACTTCACCGAATTGTTGGACAACGCCGAAGCCTACAACGCCATGAGCACCGCCAGCAATCCCTATGGCGACGGTTTGGCTTCTCACCGCATTGCCGATATTCTCGAATTCGGGAAAGCCACCGTTTGATAGTTTTAACCACTCCGAGGGGAACAGCCTGCTGTTTCCCCTCGTTCTGCTTTTCGTTCACACAGTTTGGGAAAGCCGCCCCCTCACCCTGCATATAGTGATAGCAGGAAAGGACGGGATTGTATGGCAACCAAACTATACATCGACCAAGGGCACAACCCGCAAAATCCCAATGCGGGAGCAGAAGGCAACGGATACCGCGAACAAGATTTGGTGTTTCACATTGGGCAGGAATTCGCCGGCATTTTGCAAGCCGAAGGCTACGAAGTGCGTCTTTCGCGGCCCACTGCCGATACGCAGTTAGGCACCTCCATCGCCACCTCACTGGCGGCGCGTGTGGATGAGGCCAACCGCTGGGGCGCCGATTATTTCATCAGTTTGCATGCCGACGCCTCCACGCTTTCTTCGGCATCCGGTTCGCAGGCGTTGGTGTACCGCGTGAATTCCGAAGCGGGCACACTGGGCGAGTTCCTTGTGCAATACCTTGCCGATGCAACCGGATTGCCCAACCGCGGCGTGGAAGCCCGCACGGATTTGTATGTTTTGCGGCGAACGACGATGCCGGCGGTTTTGGTGGAGCTGGGATTCATCACCAATGCCGGCGACGCGGCATTGATGGCCGATTCTCCGCAATTGTTTGCCTTGGGTATGGCCAACGGCATCACAGCGTTTTTGGCACAACAGCTCACGGCCTAGGTTGACCGCAATCGAAAAGTGTGATACACTGGATAAAATGGAGGAATGTGTAATGGCAATCATTGTGAATTTGGATGTGATGATGGCAAAACGGAAAATGCGATTAACCGAATTGGCACAACGCATCGGCATCACCCCGGCCAACCTGTCTGCTTTGAAAACCAACAAATCCAAAGCTGTGCGTTTCAGCACACTCAATGCCATTTGCCGTGAGCTGCGCTGTCAACCCGGCGATTTGCTGGAATTTGCCGTTGGCAACGGAGAAAACGCATGAACATAGGCAATATCACCATTTGCGGCAAAGCCGCTCTGGCGCCGATGGCCGGTGTGGCCGATGCTGCTTTCCGGCGCATTTGCCGTGAACACGGCGCCGCGTTTACCGTGACAGAAATGATCAGTGCCAAAGCACTCACCTATGGCGATGCCAAAAGTCGAGAACTGTCGGTGATCTCCCATCACGAACGGCCCACCGCCATTCAGTTGTTCGGCGACGACCCGCAAACCATGGCGGCAGCAGCACGGTTGGTTATGGCTCAGCAACCGGATTGGCTGGATATTAACATGGGGTGCCCCGCACCGAAAATCGCCGGCAATCATTGCGGAAGCGCCCTCATGCGCAACCCCGACCTTTGCCGTCGCATTGTGAAAGCCGTGTGCGAAGCTGTGGACATTCCCGTTACGGTGAAAATCCGAAAAGGATATGCCGCCACCGAAGTGAACGCCGTGGAAGTGGCACAGGCCTGTGAAGCCGGCGGCGCCGCCGCCATCACGGTGCATGGGCGCACACGCGACCAAATGTATGCACCCCCGGTGGATTGGGAGAGTATCCGCCAAGTGAAACAGGCGGTGAAAGTGCCGGTGATCGGGAACGGCGATGTTACCTCACCGCAAGCAGCAGCCGCCTTGTATGAACAAACAGGCTGCGATTTGGTTATGATTGGCCGTGGTGCCCTGGGCGCCCCATGGATTTTTTCTCAGGTGGAAGCGTATTTGTGTCACGGCACCCTGCTGCCCACACCGCCGCTGGCCAAGCGGCTGAACACCCTGTGCCGCCAAGTGGAATTGGCGGTATCGCTCAAAGGCGAACGATGCGCCTTGTTGCAGGCACGCAAGCACGCATCGTGGTATATGCGCGAATTGCACGGCGCTGCCGTGTTCCGCGGCGAAGCGGGCACCATTTCCACCATGGACGATCTGCGGGCACTGTGCTACCGCGTGATGCAAGCTAACGAAAACGAATAATTTTGCCAACTTAGAAAGGCGACAGAGACTATCTCTGTCGCCTTTTTTTGTTGGCAATTTATAAGCAGTTGGCCGTTACCGTGGCCATCCAACTGTTGTATGGTACCACACCGTTGCCGTGCGGGAAAGGCAGCATGGGTTCTTCCAATTCCGGAAGCGTATCCACCCGACCGGCGATGTAGTCGCTGATTCGTTCTTGACAATCGGCCATGCGCATACGCAACCCACCCAAGCGAATATCCTGAACTTCAAATCCTTGCGGCTTGTTTTCGCGATACCACTGTGTGCGGAACGCACAGTAGAATCTGTCCAACCGTTTCAGCATTTTTCCGTATTCCGCCACCAACGGTTCCATGGCTTCGCGGTTGCCGCCGGCATACAACACCCGCGTGCGCTCTCCGATGTCAGCTTTTAGTGCCAACAACGCACACAGAGCCGCCAGGGTTTCAAACAAATAGGCATAGTCCCCCACTCGCTTTGCCGCATTGCGCAACCGGCGGGCAAAGCGTGCATATTGCCGCGCATCTTCGTCGCCGTGGGCACTGTCCATCAACCCCATGAAACAATCGTTGTACAACTGATATTTCGACGGCGTTACAATTTCGTTGCTTTTTACAATGGTATCCGGCAAATCCAGCAGCAAAAAATCGTCGTATCGGCACCCCACCCATTCGGCAAATTTTTCGCGCACACTGTCCATGGCGGTGATTCCCTGTGCCACACAGGCAGCATAGCACAAGCTGGGCAACACCGACCACGCCGACGCTTCGCCCCCGTTATCGCCCCACATGGTGATTATCACATCCCGCACGCCTTCTTCCCGGCAAGCCGGCAAGGCGGCTTTGAGCGCACGAACGGAAAAAGCGTTGTGCGGGGTGAATCCGCTCCACTTCCAGGCGCCGCCGGCAAAAATCACCTTGTCGCTCAACTGGCGATGGCCGCGCAACATGGTGCGGTAGCTGGCTTTGTCGGTGTGATAGTAGTCCCAGTATACCAACGACACCGATTCGGGAATTTGAGCACGCACCGATTCGTCAAACGGTGCCGCTTTGCCGGCGGGATAATAGGCCCCGCCATTTGCCAAACGGTAGAACATATCGCTCCACATCATGGGGTGAAATCCGTATTGTTCGGCCAATTTGCACACACGCGACAAATGCTCGGTTAAAATTTCAAAGCGGTTGCGCTCGCCATGCAAATCACGATACCGCCCCTTGCCCAGCCGATGTGCTTCGTCCATGCCGATGTGGATTTTATCGGTGCGGAAACAGCGGCGCAACGACGCAAACATGTGTTCAATCAACGCATAGGTGCGCTCTTCGCCCACCAGCAAAATATCGGCATCATCGGTGATGGCCTCATATTCGGGCCAACGCACCAGGGCGTTGAAATGAGCCAGCGTTTGCACACACGGTACCAATTCCATGCCAATCGAATCGGCAAAATCATCCAATTCGCGCAGTTCCGCTTGCGTGTATCGGCCGCGAAAATGGCCGAAATACGGTTCGCTGTCTACTTCGTAGGTGTCCTCCATGTAAAGCTGAAACTGATTGTATCCCATGCGCGACAGCACGGTCATAAAGCGTTTCAGTTCCGGCACTGTCATCACCGCGTTGCGAGAGCAATCCAGCATCACGCCAAAGGTGTCAAACTCTTTCATGTGCAATCTCCTTTTATTCCAATATTTTGGCCAATCCCGCTTCGGCTGTTTCTTTGTACCGGCCGCAAATATCGTGCCCGGTTTCGCGCATGGCCACCACCACTTTGTCAAACGAGATTTTGCGGGTGTCGCACAAGAAGGTGGACAGGTTCACCGCGTTTATCGCCCGCATGGCCGCTACCGCATTGCGCTCGATACAGGGAATTTGCACCAACCCGGCAATCGGATCGCAAGTGAGGCCCAAATGATGTTCGATGGCAATTTCGGCCGCATACTCAATTTTATCCGCCGACAGTTGGAACAGTTCGCCCAAGGCCGCGGCGGCCATGGCACAGGCACTGCCGATTTCCGCTTGGCACCCACATTCCGCCCCGGAAATGGACGCATTGGTTTTGATGAGATTGCCAATCAACCCACCCACTGCCAACGCACGACAAATGTCGGTGTCGGAAAAGTTGTGCTTTTTTTGCTGATAGTACAACACCGCCGGCAAAACACCGGCTGCTCCGCAAGTGGGCGCCGTTACCACGCGGCCGGCACACGCATTTTGCTCGCTCACAGCAAACGCATAGGCGGAAATCAGGCGGTTTTCCCGCGTTTCCGGTGTTTCGTCCACATGCTGGCGATTGAACAACTGCCGTGCTTTGCGTTGTACGCCCAAACCGCCGGGCAATGTGCCCTCGGCATGCAGCCCCGCTTGAATCGACTCTTTCATAGCCGCCCAAATTTCTTGCAAATAGGCAGAAAATTCAGCATCTTCCCGCGCCAATGCATATTCCCACAAACGCACCCCTTGTCGCTCGCAATAGGCGGAAATGTCGTTGAAACTGCTGTATTCGTATACGGCATTGGTGCAGGCCGCTTCGCCTTCGAATTGAATGGCGCCGCCGCCAATGCTGAATGCGCGTTGCTTGGCTACCTGCTCGCCCTGCAGATAGGCATACAAATCAAAGGTGTTCGGATGCGGCAAATCGGCGGTGGCACAATCGTATTCCACCTCGCAGGGAAGGGGTGAAAATGCTTCGCGCAGCACCCCCGCAGTGCCGTGTCCGCGCCCGGTTTTTCCAAGCGAACCAAACAGCACCACCCGAAACCGATCGGCTTGCGGATACCGAGAGCGAAACTTCACCGCCGCGGCTTCCGGCCCCATGGTGTGTGAACTGGACGGGCCGCTTCCGATGCGATACAGTTCACGCAACGAAGCCATGCCGGCCGATACCGCGGCCGGTGCCACCGGTGTGGCAGGCGCGGTTAGCAAGTCTTCCATGGTGACATGGAGAATGCCCGCCAACTGCACCAAATTTTCCACAGAGGGCAACGCAATCCCGCTTTCCCACTTGGAAACCGCCCGATTGCTCACACCCAGCAACTGCCCCAACTCCTTTTGGGACAAACCCTGCTGCCGACGCAGGGTGGACAATTTATCGGCAAAAAAATCCAGCATGTGCTCGCTCCTCTCTACCCTTTCTATTTTACCTGCCGCCCCCCGTTTTGTAAAGAGGTTTTGCCGAGAAAAAGCGAAAAGGAAGCGGCTTCTTTACAGAAGCCGCCGCCTTAGGCTATTCACAAAACGATAAGATTTTTGCGGTTCGTGGTGAGTTATATAGCCTCGTCCATGTACACCTGATACAACTTGTCCGCCCATTCCTGATAAGTGGCATATTGCCCGTCGGTTCCTTTGGCTGTGAGCATATAGCTTGCCATTTTTTGGACCCCTTCGTTTGCCAGTTCGGCCAATTCCATCATACCGGAAGTGGGAGCCGCTTCACGGATTTTTTGCGCATACTCATTGTAGATTTTTTCGTACTGAGAATCGGACGATTGCGCCACCGTTGTTGTGGTTCCCTTGGTGGTTGTCGTGGTTGCTTGGGTGGTGGCTGTCGTTACCGGCTTCTGCGTTGTCGTTTGCTCGGCAGTGGCAGTTGTTGTGGTGGTATCGACTTTGGTGCTCTTGCTTGTCTGCTTTTGTGCCGTTGTTTCCTTTTGCTTGGTGGTCGTTGTTGTTTCGGCAGCAAGAGTGGTTGTTACCGCATTGTCTGTGACCGATTCGGTATCTTCAACAGTTGTCGTTGTTTGTGCTGCATCCGGTTGCCGGTCGGGAGTGTTGGTGCAAGCCGAGGCAAACATCAACAAAATACCTGCCAATAGCAAGGCTGTCGCTTTCTTACCCATTGTTCCTTCCCCTTTGGTTTATTTCTCATCGGAACGGCACAAGAGCAAAATGCCACCGATGAGGTTGACGAACAGCAAAGAACACACTTTCAGGCCCGTGCCAACCGGTTCATTCCGCTTCATTCTGCCGCACACGGAAACGGTGATCGGCAAGCACCATGCCAACGGAAGCAAGAGCCAGCCCTGCGCCACGCAACCCAAAATCAAAAAGATTTTGGCCGCCACAGCCAACCCGTCTTTCCCGCCGTTTTCGGCCGGCTTTTCCTGTGCCACACTGCACCCGCAGCCGGGGCAAATAACCGCTTCGTCCATGATTTCTTTTCCGCATTTTCGACAGAATTTCATAAAAACACCTCACTCGAAAATTTTGTCACATTCTGACACTTTCATTTTATCTCGATTACAGATAAAAGTCAATATCTTTTTTACAGATATCGCATAATACCTGTGAGGTGATGATTTGTGCCGTTTCAAAACTTGCGAAATCTGCGAGAAGACCGCGACATTCGGCAGCGAGAGATTGCCGCCTATTTGAATGTGTCGCAAAACACCTATTCTCAATACGAAACCGGTGTTATCTCGTTGACAGCGGAAATCCTGATTAAACTTGCCGACTACTATCAAGTCAGCGTGGATTATCTGCTGGATCGAACCAACAACCCCCGCATGGCCAAATAGCCCCACGCAAAACGCCGCTGTCTATCCGACAGCGGCGTTTGGTTTTGCATTAGGCCAGTTCGGCAATCAGCAAGCTGACTCCATGCAATGTGGATTCGGCAGTGCCCACGGTGGTGTTCTGTTCGGCATACACTGTGGCAAGCGGCGGATGCGCCACCGTTTGCTCGGTTGCCGACGGATTCACCGCCACAAACACGGTGCGGCCTTCGGCCGAACGGGTGAACACAAACGGATAACCGGCGGCCAGCACTGCAAACGCCGCATCGGCATGCAATGCCGGATGAGCACGATGCAATGCTGTTAGCTGCTTTACAAAATTCAAAATGGACTGCGGATCGTTTTGCTGTTCGGCCACCGTTGGCGCATGGGGACGGGAATCGGTGGGCAAATAGGGGGTGTCCGAATCGGAAAATCCGTGATTTTTGCTGTTGTCCCACTGCATGGGTGTGCGGGACCCGGTGCGGGTGTAGGCCCCTTCTTTGGACGGAAGATTTTCCAAATAGTCCATGCCGATTTCGTCACCGTAATACACAAACGGCGTACCCGGCATGGTGAACAAGAAGGCCAACGCCGTTTTGACTTCTTCCGGCGTGCGGCGGTAGGCCAATCGCGGTATGTCGTGATTGCCGGTGATCATGCCGATCACCCCACGCCCGTTGATGTGCTGCCAATCTTGCAGGAAGCGATCGAGAAACACATGAATATCGCCCTGCCCGTCGGCGTGGAAATAACTGTGCCCAATGTATTTTTTGCGGAAGGTATTCCGCCCTTTCTCGTGGCGGAACAGCGAGGTATAGGCAGGGCTTCCGTCGTGCAAAAAGAAATCGCAATGGAACCCGGCATCGATCGCGTCGGCGGGTGAACCCCATTCGGCAATCAGCAACGCTTCGGGATTGCGCGCTTCCATGTGGGCGCGAATTTCGTGCCACAGGGCACGCGTGTAGCTGCCGTCGGTGTCTCCCTTGATGAGCGACGAAGCCATATCCACCCGAAACGCATCGGTTCCCAAATCCATCCAAAAATCAATAATGCGCAACAATTCTTGCTTGGTGGCCACGCAGTCGGGATGTGTCACCGGCAACTGCCACGGCTTTTTCGGGTCGGGGTGGGCATAGCCATAGTTGAGTGCCGGCTGGCACCAAAAGAAGTTGGTGATGTAGTTGCCGTCGCGTTCGCCGTATCCGGAAATTCCTTCGGGACTGTCGAAAGTGCTGTCTGTCCAAATATACCGATTGCTATACGGATTGGGCGTGGCTTGGGCCGATTGTTCAAACCACGGGTGCGCCACCGAAGTGTGCCCGGCCACCAAATCAAAGATGACCCGCATGCCGCGACGATGGGCTTCTTGACACAGTTCACGGTAATCCTCGTTGGTGCCGTAGCGCTTGGCCACCCGGTAGAAATCCGTGATATCGTAGCCGGCATCGTGATACGTGCTTTCGTTAATGGGATTGAGCCAAATCACCGTGAATCCACAGTCTTGAATGTAGTCCAGTTTGCCGATGATACCCCGCAAATCACCGATACCGTCACCGTTGGTATCGCAAAAAGACTGCGGATAGATTTCGTACACAACAGCCTCGTTTAACCAAGTTTTCATTTTTTTCACCCTTTCTCTTTGGTATTGTACCGAATATCGTCTGCCTTTGCAAGACACTTTTGCACAAATTTTCGGACAAAAATTGCTGTGTGCCGGCAAGGCACACAGCAATTTCGGTTAGTTTGATTCCAACGGTGAATCGGCAGGCGATTCGCCGTTTTCCTGTGCCTCTGCGGCAGGCAGCACTTCAGTTGCTTCGCCGGCCAGTTCGGCAAAGGTGTTCGGCAACGGAGGAATATCGACAAGCGGCACCGCCGCTTCCGAAAAGCCCTCTTGCACCGGCCGGGCCGAATCATAATCCAAATAGGTAGCCGGGGTCACGCGCGTTTTTCGACGGTGAGCCAGCACCAGCAACAGCACCAAAACCAACAGGGAAACCGCGCTGACCGAAACGCCCAACCACCATCCGCGGGGTGCATAGTTCATTTCCACCGTGTGCTCACCCGTGGTGATATCAAAGCCAAGCAGCCCCTCGCCGATTGCATAGGTATCCACCGCTTTGCCGTCCACAGTAACTTGCCAGCCGGCATCGTACGGTATGGAGGTCATCAGCGTGCCGTCCATGCCGGAATTCACCGTTCCCGCCAAGTGACTGTCGCTCATGGCGTTCACCGACAGTTGGTAGCGGGAAAGCGTTTCCATGCAAGAGGAATACGTGCTGTCGCTCATGGTAACCACATAGAAATTGCCGCTGCAATACTGTTCGGCCGTTACTTCCAAAGTGACGGTATCTCCCATCGACAACACGCCCGCATCCAAAATATACGGTTCGTTCGGGGACGCATTCCAGGTGTTCTCGCCGCAACTCACCGTCATAGATTTGGCTGCCATGCAATCCGCGTACACATACACTTGCCCGGCCTGCTCAATGGTGGCCGTGAACCGTGCGGCGGTTCCGTCGGCAGCAGGGTCCACGCGGAATCCTGCCGAGGAGTAGCCGATTTCGGCGCCTGTGCCGGTATCGGCGGTAAAGGAGTTTTGCACAAACAACGGAACAAAGGTGTCGGTTAGATAGCCGTACAAATCTTCCAACGACGCAAACGGATTGTATTTGGTATATTGATAATTTTTCACCGACGAATCCACCACATAGCCCAAACTGAGAGCGTCTTTGTTTTCGTAAATATAGTAGGTTTCTTCGCCGTGAGTGATGCAATCCACTTGCGTTAATTGCGGATGACTCACCAATTTGGCGGTGGTTATCAAATAGCGAATTCCCAGCAATGAATCGGTGAACGGCATAAAGGTGTGATAGAGATGACTGTTCACGCCGTTGATCGCATAGCCCCACGCGCCGAGAAGTTTGGTGGTGGTGTAGTAGTTGCTGGAAGAAAAGGTGGTGATACCCTGATAGTGGAACAGCGCCGTATCCACACAGGTGCGCCGCGGCAAAAATTCCAAACGGTAGGTGCCGGCACCATAGGTTTCGTCACCCAGTTCTTGGGTGCGTTCCACAGCCAAACGCAACGCTTCGGTCACTTCGTTGTCCACATAGTCATCGTGTTTGGTGAAATACTCATTGGCGTTCACGGTGAGCAACGAATTGCCGGCGCCCAACATCATTTCCGCTGTTACCACCAGCAACAACAAAGCATAGGTGACCCGGCGGAGCAACAGCCGGCGAGAAGCCAATGCCAAAATCACCGTGTACACGGCAATCAGCGCCAAGTTCACATACACCACGGCAAAGCTGTATACCTCGCCGCCAAAGCGTTCTTCCAACATGAGATACACAACCAGCCCAAAGAAAACCGACAGCACGTGTTTCAGCTGCACCTCTTTCAGGTGCAACAGCACCTCGTAGACCATGAGAAGCAACACAAAACTGTACAGAAAAGAAAAGCGATAGGGCAAATCGTTGGGAGCGTGCAGCCCATGCCACAACAAGTCTGTCCAATTCACCAAAAAGCTGAACGCCATCACCAACCACAAAATCATGAACGCCAACCGACGGCGAAGCGGAATCCCACGGTTTAGCGCAAACAACGGAACACCGATAACCGCCAGCACGCCGCAATATAGGTTGGGCAAATTGCCGGAACGAATGGTGGGAGTGACCCCGGCCAAGTGGCGCCCCAACAGTTGGAACATATCCAGCGTGTTGTTCAAATCGGGCAGTGTGGAACCGGCCGCCGAGGTGACCTTTAACGCAAAATAGACCGGAAGCAACACGCAAGCAGCCAATCCGGCAGCCAGCACCGAAAAGCCGGCAAAGCGCACAAAACTCCAAGCCACTTCTTCGCCGGTGCGCCGCTTTCGCAACAGGTAGGTGATGTAATACAGCACCAGGAAAATGCACAGCATGAACGCAATGTAGTAATTGACATACAATGCATAGGCCAGCGACAAAACATAGGTGAGGAACTTGCCGGTGTGCATTAAGCGTTCAAAGCCCCACACCGCCAGCGGCAAAATCAAAATAACATCCAGCCACATGATGTTCCAAGAATAGGCCAGCAGGTACATCATGAGAGAATACATCACCGACACCACGGGAATACACAGTTCCCGCTTGCCGAACATCTGTTGCACGCACAGGGCGAACAGGGCCCCGCACAGGGCGTTTTTCAGCAAGGTGATAAACAAAATTCCTTCGGCAAGCAAGGCTTCGGGAAACAGCATCAATAGCAGGTTAAACGGGCTGGCCAGGTAGTAGGCAGCCAACGACAGATAGTTGGCGCCCAAACCGACCTCAAAGCTGTACAGCGACAAATCGCCGGACAGCAACGAATGGCGCAAGCCGGACAGCAACGGCGCGTATTGATGGTGCATATCTACCACCATGCCGGTTTTTTCGCCAAACGGCCACATACCCAAAAAGGAATAGGCCACACACATGGCAGCCAGCGACAGCAAACCGGACAGCAACGGATAGTACCAAACCGGGTGCTGTTTCGACGCTTCGTCGCTGTCGCGCAAAGCTTCACGCGCCAGCACAAAAATCAAACTGCCCAACAGCACCGACACGCCGCCGCTGCACAGCAATTTTTGCGCCATGCCGGTGGCCGTAGCGGTGTCCATTTCCAGCGGGTCGAACGAACCGACACCCCACAGGCAAACAAACACCAACGCGGTGAACACCACCGCCACCATAAGCGGCCTGGCAAGGCGGTATGTGCGATTTGCCAACCGAGAGCCACTGTTCTTCATAGTTTTTCCTCCTGTCAGTAGCGGACTATAACAACGGTATTGTACCACAGTTTTTCGCAAAGCGCAATGCCGCAATTTGTCACACTGTGTTTTATTAAAACAACTTAACTTTTTTCTAAAAAAGGGTTATACTATGTTTTGCCAAACCAACTGAATATTTTTTGCAAGTACCGTTTTTTCATGTAGAAAATTCGGCTTTTGCCACATTCATTGTGAATTTGATAAAAACGCAAATTCCTACTGGATGTGGCTGGAACGGTTCTTGCTCTTTCGGTTGGTTTGGCGACTATCGGAATTTGCGTTTTTTGTGCACCTATTTCGATAGGCGCATTTTTTATTTTTGAGGAGGATGTTAATCATGAAAACCAACCAACTGAAAACCCTGCTAACCTCTTTGCTGTGCCTACTGCTCATTCCGTGCCTTGCCGGTTGCAGCACCCTTCTGTTTGAAGACTCTGCCGATGTTCCGGAACAAATCGTTTATCAAGATGACCAATTCACCGTTACCTACCTGGATTTGAAGGATACAACCGGAGTCACCATGGCTACAATGACATTTCGGGTAGAAAACCATTCCGATAAGAATGTTTGGCTTTCTTTGCCCGAAGGCTATGCCAATGATACTTCCGTTACTTTCCTTGGCGGCAATGCTCTCAACGGCATCGCTCCCGATAAATCCGCGGTTGTTGCTTTCACATTCGGCTATAACAACATTCTGGAAGACTTTGACGATCTAGAAAAGTTGGAATTTAAAGTAGCGATCATCGATTCCGACAGCATTCTCACCACGCTGGCAGAAAGCAAAACCATCACTTTGGATTTCAAGAAAGCCACCGAAGAAACCTCGGCCTCTGAGTAAGGAATACTACAAGTAAAGGATAACAAGCCATGGCCAAGATTATCATTAAACGAAAAAAGTCTGTTGTTTGCTCTTTTATAAAATTTGATGTTTACCTGATGAACACCTATCTCGGCGTGTTGAAAAGCGGCAGCAAGTTAGAAGCGGAAGTGCCGATTGGCTGCCACCAACTGTTTTTTAAGCAACAAAAGGAGTTCAACAAGAAGAAAGAAACGGTGTGCTTTTCCGCTGTTGTTAACGAAGAAAACGAAGTGGTGGAGCTGAAAACTTATTTTAAAAACACCGGCGATATCGTTGCTCGTTTCTTTGTGGAATATGCCGACAACGCCCCTCACATTCCGCAATTTCAATCGGCAACACCCGGCAAAGATTCAGAGGACATCACGCCCGATGTTTCACGAACCACCTTGTTTTGCCCGCGTTGCGGCGGGCACAATCTGACACCTCTTAACGATATTTCCACCAAAGGAAAAGACTTTAAGAGCGGTGATGCCTGTTGCGGTGCTCTGCTGTTTGGACCTCTCGGCTTGCTGTGCGGATTTACCGGCAAAGGAAAGCAGGCATCCAGTGAAACATTCTGGCTGTGTTCGGATTGTGGAAACAAGTTCAAAGCACCATGAGCCAACGCGACATTTGTTGGATGAAACTCATGGCTGCCGCCAAACGGTGGTGGGGATGCCACCAGCTTCCCGAACGGAGCTTTTTCATCGGCGGCTACCAATGGCCGTTGTGTGCCCGTTGTACCGGCATTGTTGCCGGCTATCTGTTGGCGGCAACAACCTATGCCATGTGCCTGTCAATCCCGCTTTTCGTCAGCGGCTTGTTGCTCCTTCCGCTCGTCCTTGACGGCAGTATCCAGATGCTGTTTGCCATCATGTCCAACAACCGTCGGCGATTGATCACCGGTCTGCTATACGGTGTCGGCAGCACTCGGCTCACAGTGGATACCCTTACCCTAGCAATACAGGCACTTTTCTAAAAAGAAATCGCCTGTACCAAAGCGCCGCACTTCCCCATTCGTTGGGAAAGTACGGCGCTGTTGCTTTTTACTCATCGAAAAACGGTATTGACTCCCCACCGAAAATCGCCTATACTGGCATTGTGAAAAGAAAGAAAAATCGGGAGACAAGCATGGAACACTCTGTTTTTGAAAAAATATATGCTGTTGTGCGTGCCATTCCGCCGGGGCGCGTGACAACCTATGGAACGGTGGCCACGCTGGCGGGCAATCCCCGCTGGGCGCGTGTTGTCGGTTATGCGCTGCATGCAAATCCGCAACCGGGCGTTATTCCCTGCCACCGCGTGGTCAATCGCCATGGCCAAGTGGCCACCGGTTTTGCGTTTGGCGGCGGTACCGTGCAACGGGAGCTGCTGGAAAGCGAGGGCATTTGCTTTGAAAGCGACGGGCACATCGACCTGGCCCGCTACGGCTGGGCACCCTAAAAAGTACGCCCCGCGGTATGTACAATTGTTTCAAAAGCATAGACAAATAGTGCATGTTAATCAGAAAATATTGACAATCCGCTTCACACCGCGCTACAATGGTTTTGCAATATGAAACGCACGAGGTGATTTGCATGAATATTCCCGAAGGGCTGGTTTGCCACCCTGCCGTTTTTGCCGTTGAGGACACCTATCAAATCCTCATTTTGGCCAAAACTTCTTTGCTGGTGTCGGTACTGATTAACGGCAAAGAATATGCCAGCCACATCAGCGGCGTGCGCTGTTCCGAAACACCCACGCACCGCATCACAGTGCCGCAAGCAGTGTTGAACGAAGCCGGTGCCTATCAGCTTCGCATTTGGATATCCGTGAATCGATTGTCGTATTGGCCTGTTCTTGAAGAACCGAAAGAATATGCCTATTTCTTTCACCCGCTCACCAAAACCGACGGCATTTGCCTGTATCACATAGCCGATGCCCATGGGCATGCCAAAACGGCGGTTACAACTGTCACAGCGGCTGCTACCCCTCCCGATGTGTTATTGTTCAACGGGGATTTGCCAAACCAGAGTGACAATTATCAGGATATGCATACCATGTTACTGATTGCTTCCGAGGTGGCACAAGGCACGCTCCCCTGCGTGTGCGCACGCGGCAATCACGATTTGCGTGGCCAATATGCCGAAGACTACATCCGCTACATTCCGCACCATCACGGACTCACCTATTACACATTCCGCCTTGGCTGCCTGTGGGGCGTGGTGCTGGATTGCGGCGAAGACAAACCCGATACGCACGAAGCCTATGGCATCAACGGCAGTGTTCTTTGCTGTCATGACTTTCGTTTGGAAGAAACAGAATTTCTGCGCCATGTTGCCGGATATGATGCACCCGGCATTCGCTACCGTTTGGTTCTCTCCCATGCGCCGTTCACCCGCAATTTGTACAACATGGAAGTGCCGATTTACACCGAATGGTCAAAACTGCTGCACGAACGCATCAAGCCGCATGTGATGCTTTGCGGTCACACGCACGAATGTGCTGTTTATGAAGAAGGCGGCCCGTTCGACAATCACGGCCAACCATGCCCGGTTATCATATCTAACAAACCGAGAACCATCAACGACGAAGAAGACGGATACACCGGTGCATCCATTGTGTTGCGCGGCAACACAGCCGAAGTCACTTGCAACGACAACACCGGAGCCATCGGCATGCAACGCACGGTTTTGTTAAAGGACTGGCAAGTATGAATTTACGGCTTTATTATTGGGGGATAATCAGCGCTCTCGCCGCCGTTGTCACGGCGTATGACAAACTCATTGCCGGCGGAAAACGGCGGCGTGTGCCGGAAAAAACGCTGTTTTTGCTGGCGATTGCCGGCGGCTCGGCCGCCATGTATGTGACCATGTTGCTCATTCGCCATAAAACTTGTCACAAGCGCTTCATGCTGGGACTGCCGTGCCTTATCGGTGTACAAGCGCTCCTTTGGTCGCTGTTGTAAAAAGCGTGCCTTTTCCCCAAGGAAAGGCACGCTTTTCTTTTGCTATTCCGGTTTGCTCACCGGCTTTTCAAAGGCCAGCCACAAGGCCGCTGCCGCCAGCAGCAACAAGCAAGCAAGCATCACCGCGCAAGCGGCTTGTGTCATGCCGTGAACAACGCCGTTGATAATGCCGTCGGCATATAGTTTCATGGGCGAATCCCCCAGGGCCAATCGGTCGGCTATGTTGTGATGCCGGGCCAACCACAGCGGCACAGCAGCCAATGCACTGCCAATAAACAGCGACCCACTCACCGCATACAATCGGCGGCGCAACGGACGACGCGAAAGCAACAAATTCAGCGCCACCAGCACCACAGCCGCTATCAATGCCACATACCAGCCGGCGGCCATGCGGCGCAATCCTGTGTCGCCATACACCCAGCGATGACCATAGCCGATGATGGTGCTGTTCACTCCACCCGACAACACCAGAGCCGTGCTTTCGGCCAGTTCGTTGGCCAGGGTAACCGGAGCATCTTTGTCTGCCACATGCCCTTCGGGCAATGCAGCAAAGTATTCTTCCAGCACGGTGCGATACCGCGCCGGATCCACCGAAAAATCAGCGGTTGGACTTCCTTGGCACAAGCCGGCATATACCGAAGCGGCATACTCTTGCGACAACTCTTGCACCCATTCTTCGCTCACCGCCGTTTTCACGGTGTCAAACGGCAATCCGTAGAACAGACATTCGGCTTCCAAGTCGTTTAGCACATAGGTTGTCATACCGGAAACAAAGGAGTCTTCTTGTGCCATGTTCCGATACAGCGATTCCTGAAACACAAAGCCGTGCAAGCACCCCAGCCAAACCGAAGCGGCCACGGCAACCGCCAACAACACAAACAACAAACCGCGCAAGCAGGCCTGCGCCACCCGTTTAGCCATAGGTGCTCCACTCCTTTCCGCTCACCATTTTGCAGATGAGGGCAATGCGCTGCACCCGCCGTTTGTATCCGTTTTCGCGGGGATAGCATGTGTACATCAGCAAGGTGTTTTCACCGTCGTCCGGCAAAATCAGAGAGTTGTCTTGATAGTGGAAAATTTGAATGTCGGTGACCACATACACATACTCGCCATACACGGTGTTCATGGTGACCTGCGTGCCGATGGCGGTGTCTTCGATTTCTTTAAAATGCGTGGTGACATGGGCCGACAACACCGTTTTTCCGCCTTGGCCGCAAAACCGAGAATTGAACAGCATGCCGGCACCTCGGCGAAGAATGGCATTGCTGTCGCCGAAATACACCGGAATATCCTGCCGGTTCCACCCATCCACACAAAGAGTGGCCCATTGACTTTCGTAGGCAATCGTGGGGATGTGCCCCTCTTCTTGCTCAACCTGGCCGCTGACGGTGCCGGCAACCGCACTGCCGCCGGTAAGAACCCGATAGTATTCCGAAGGGGCAATCACGCTTTCAAACAGCAAAACCACAGCACAGCCAATGGCACACACAGCAAAAACAAACGGCAATAACAAGAAAAAGCCCTTGTACCAAGGGCTTTTTCTCACTGCCGTGATCACACGGTTATTCATAGAATTGCCTTAGCGAGAAGCCACGAGCTTCTTGCCGTAGATGGCCGCGCCGCCGCACAGAGCCATGGCACCGAGAAGTGCCAATACCAACGCCATGTTGGACTCCGGAGCATCGGTTTTCTTCACGCCTTCGCCGTCGATGGTGGCAATCTGCGTACCGTTGGCTGTGTACACTTTGCAAACGGAATCGCCTTCGTGAACCGGATTTTCGGCATCTACAAATTTGTAAGTCAGGCCCAAGGTGGTGCAGGCTTCGTCAAAATTGTTGAGAACCGCTTTGCGCTCGGCTTCGGAATAGTCGTGGAGCGACTCGCCTTTGTCGGACTCGATGGCCGCTTTGGCTGCTTCGATGTTGGCAATCACCTTTTCGGCCTGTTCGGCCGTGACATCGATTTGGCTCAGCACATTTTCCAAAGTGGGCAAGTACTTGGACTGATATGCCTCCGGCATGGCAGCCTTAACCGCTGCGACGATGTCTTCCTTCGGGGTAGCAGCCGATGCCGAAAAACCGACACACGCCATCATACCGACCAGAAGCACACACACTGCTAACAGAGAAAATGCCTTTTTCATGTAAACCTCTCCCTTTTAAATGAAAATAGAAACTATCCAAAGATACCATGTATTAGTTTACACGATTCCTCCGCGCTTGTCAACTATTTCTATAAAATTTTTATGGATTGCCATTTGGCAACTATTGATTTCACCTTTTATATTTGTTACAATAACAAGGTATTCTCTATTG
>CAYMDU010000010.1:9333-29768 GCA_964389495.1 uncultured Eubacteriales bacterium | reverse complement strand
AACTGCCTGACTGTTGGCTCTGTTATGCGTCCTGTCACCGACAAGGAGCACATTACCCGTGCCAAACTGGCCTATATTATCGATGCCACCGCCGCTCCCGTTTGCATCATTGCACCCATTTCGTCGTGGGCAGCCGCTGTGTCCGGGTTTGTAGCAGGTACCGGTGCCAAAAGCGGAATCGCCTTGTTCATCAGCGCTATTCCGTATAATTTTTACGCACTGCTCACCATTGGCATGCTGATTTTCCTGGCCATCACCGGCATTGAATACGGCCCCATGAAAACGCACGAAGACAACGCCAAAAACAAAGGCGATTTGTTCACCGTGGAAACTCGCGAAGCAATGGAAGAAATGCAGGCCAACCCCCATGGCCGTGTGTGTGATTTGGTGGTGCCCATCATCTTCTTGATTATTGCTTGCATTGCGGGCATGATTTATTCCGGTGGTTTCTTCACCGCGGGTGAAGAAGGATACCGCGACTTTGTCACCGCGTTTTCCAACAGCGATGCCTCGGTGGGCTTGGCCTACGGTTCGGTTTTCTCTGTGGTTTTCACCATCCTCTTCTACCTGTGTCGCCGTGTGTTGAACTTCCGCAAATGCATGGATTGCGTGCCGGAAGGATTCCGCCTGATGGTTCCCGCCATCATGATTTTAACCTGCGCCTGGACTTTGAAAGCCATGACCGACAGCTTGGGCGCCAAAATTTTCGTGTCGCAACTGGTAGAAACTTCGGCAGGCTCGTTTGCCAATTTCCTGCCGGCGGTTGTGTTTGTTATCGGCGTGGGGCTTTCTTTTGCCACCGGCACCTCTTGGGGCACCTTCGGCATCCTCATTCCCATTGTTCTCAGCGTGTTTGGCGCACAAGACGGTGTGATCACCACCATCGCCATTTCCGCTTGCATGGCCGGTGCTGTGTGCGGTGACCACTGCTCCCCCATTTCCGATACCACCATCATGGCATCGGCCGGTGCTCAGTGCAATCATGTGGCCCATGTATCCACCCAGCTTCCCTACGCATTCACCGTGGCCGCTGTTTCCTTTGTCGGCTACATCCTATGCGGCTTTGTGCAAAGTGCGTGGGTGGTATTGCCCCTTTGCTTTGTCATCCTGTTTGCTGTCTTGTGGGGCATTCATCTGCTGCAAAAGAAAAAGGAAGCCTAATCACAACGGCATCTGCCGTCCGGACAAGGCGCTGAAACCGAATACAAAAATCATTCCTTTTCAAAAGGCGGCGTGACCGAAGTCACGCCGCCTTTTGCACAACTGTGTTGAAATGCATTTCGATACCCTTGGGCACCATGCTCGTTCGCCTACTGCTTTTCCTCCATACCGTTCGGAGAATAATACACAAAGCCGTTGTCCTTTTCGTACTGTTCCCCGAACGGCTCGTAGTAACCTCTATCGGTAAATTCATAGGGGCTGTCCTCACTGCCCAGTACCGCTTCGGGAAGGGTAATCAACAAAAAGCAAAAAAACGCTGTCACAGCAATGGCCATCACCCAGTGCGTGAATTTTGGGCGGTTTTCGTTTTTCCAAAACAGACAAATTGCCAATCCAACAGCGATGGGCAAAAAGCCAAACAGCGAAGTGACCAGGCCCGGAGAATACAATGTATTCATGCCATACACACCGAAAATTTGCATATCCCGAACACCAATGGTCAGGTGTACTCCCACCTCAAAAGCAGAAAACAGCATCACGGCAATGGCCGCTGTTTTGCGAAATCCACCCGCTTTCAGCACAATACAACCGAGAACGACCGCGCCAAAATTGGTGATCATATCCGTTAAGCGATTCATGGGATAACGGCTGAGCAATGCCGACCCGTGGGCGATATTGTAGGAATAGTGCAATCCTCCCGGAAACACCCATTCTTCCAGCACATGAAGAATCAGCGCAAGGATTGCCAAAGCACAAAGGCTGTTGAGTTTGTCCCATTCTTTGCGCTTTTTCCAAATGCGAATTCCCAGTACCAGTCCGATTGCCGCCATCACATACAGCCAAATTGAGAGCCAAACTTGCAATAGTCTTTCCATGAAACTTTCTCCTTTGCTTTTTTCGATACTATTGTATCGCAACAAGAATTGTGATACAATAGTATTGAAACCAAATGCTACACAAACTCCAAAAGTTGTAGCGAAACAAGGAGCACAAGATGAAAAAGATAGGAACTCTCTGGCTTTCCCTATGGCTGTATCTGATGATTATGGTCAGCGGCATCATCATTGGCGTAACCATCGGCAACCGGCAGATATGGGAGCTACAACAACAGCTGTTTGCCGCCGCAACAGCCCTGCTGCCAATTCACGTTTTGGAAGAATGGTATTTTCCCGGCGGATTTCACACCATGTACAACCTCATGGCCAAATCCAATCATCCCGACCGCTATCCCATGAACCGAATGAGCGATATGTTCACCAACCTAATCGGCGTGATTTTCGGCTGCGTTGTGTTGAGTGTAGGTGTAACACCCTTTTTCTGTGTGATGCAACTATTTCTGTGCTGTGCGGAAGTGTTTGGCCATTTTTCGGGCGGCCTGTTTCTGTATCGGCAATTTAAAAGCAAGGGCAAACGCACGGTTTACAGTCCCGGCATGGCTACCACAATTTTCGGCTATGTTCCCCTTGCTGTGGGCATCGTTATTTCGTTCTTTACACAATCCGCACCGACAATCACGGAATTGGCCGTTGCCATTGCCTGCGGCGTGGTACTTGGCGGCATTTCCCTGAATCTGCCTGAAAAACTGTTAAAAAACGAAAGCACGCCCTATGGCTATACAGAGGGCGACGGATATTTGAACAAATACTTAAAGGAGGCCCGTGAAAATGTATCACATCAGCCATGACAAGTGTTCCCGACAATCGGCCAATCTAATCTACCACGGGCTGTTGCAATGTTTGAAGAAAAAGCCCTTTGACCAAATCACCGTGACCGATGTACAAAAAGCTTCCGGCGTGGCGCGAACAACCGTCTATCGCTGTTTTGACAACCTTTCGGATATTCTCTATTGGCGATGTGACCACTGCTTTCAAGAGGCCTTGCACAGCGTTCAGCCCCTATCTTCCCCCGAAGAATGGAAGCTGTTGCGTGGCTTTTTTTCTTATTGGACAACCCATAGCGATATTCTGGAACTGCTCATCCGCATCAACCGGCAAGATATTCTTTACGCCTGTCACATGAAAAATGCCAAGGCTTTGGAGCAATCCTACGGCCCGCTACCGGGAATGAACGAAACCGGTGCCCGCTACTTCATGGCCATTCGCACCGGCATGACCGTGAGCATTCTGAAAGCATGGCTGGACGGCGGGCAAAAAGAAACCGCACAGGAACTGGTGGATATTCTTCGGCAACAGGTTGCATTTTTGATGAGAAATAACACAGCGGCTGCTTCTCGTTGAGAAACAGCCGCTTTCTGTTGTATTGTTAATGCGCTTGCACCGATTGGGTATATTCCCGTGGTGTCATGCCGGTCATTTGTTTGAAATGGCGCGAGAAATAGTGAACCGAGGTATACCCCAGTTTGTCGGCAATTTGTGTGATGTTGCCACAACCCTCACGCAACATTTGTTTGGCGCGTTCGATTTTTAAACGGCGGTAGTATTCCATAACCCCCACACCGGTTACATTTTTAAACACCGTTTTCAGGTTGGTGGCACTTTGTGCGGAAAACTTACAAATAGCCGTGAATGTCATGCTTTCGCACAAATGCTCCTCCATGTATCGAATCACGCGGTCGGTTAACTCGTTATCGGCGCGGCGCTTCACCGAGGAAGCAATGCGCGGCCGTTCTTGAAGCGGGCTGCCCTCACGCACAATGCTGATGAGCAATTCTTCCAAGCACAGCGCCACCATTTGCTGCGAACCAAAGGGAGCTTCGGCATCGCAATCCATTTGCAACATGTGCGGATCGCCCAACGGGCAAGAAAAGGCCTGCCTGGCTTCTTGGATAATGCGCGACAGCAACTTGCGCTGCTGCTGGGTGGCATACATCACCCGATTTTCAAAAAACTTCATGGCCGGTGACCGAGACACAAAGGAAACAATCATCACATTGGGGGCAACCACCCCATTGGCCATTAAGTTGTGATATTCGTTTGGCTTGTGAAAAATCATCTGCCCTTGCAGCAATTCGTGTGTGGTTTCGTCGGCCACTTCGCAGATTTGGCCTTTGTCCACATAGACCATTTCCCAAAAATCGTGCGTTTCGCCTTGAAACGCATAGTTCTTGGCATGTTCCAAATAGTGAACCGTTACCACCGCATCCACCGCAATCTCCCGTTTTAATACGGTGGGGACATAGTTGTTTTCCATGATGTTTCCTCCCAGCACTCAGTTGCCGGCATACACGCGCGGAACGCGCTTGCCCACACGGCACAAAATTTCGTAGGGAATGGTGTCGGCGGCCGCCGCCAATCGGTCGGCCGGTAAATCGGCACCAAACACGGTCACTTCATCACCGGCTTGCACCGACAGCCCCGATACATTCAATAAACACTGATCCATGCAAACCCGCCCAACCAGCGGTGCACAAGAACCCGCCGCCAATAAGCACGCGCGATTTCCGCAAGCACGAGGCAAGCCATCGGCATAGCCGAGTTCCACCGTGGCCAGGGTGGTTTCCTTTTCCGTAACCGCCGTGGCACCGTAGCTCACGGCGGTGCCGGCCGGTACCGTTTTCACCTGTGCCACCATGGCACGCAATTCCATGGCCGGTGTGAGATGCACCGGCAAATCCAACCCGGCATCGGGCGAATAGCCATACAGTACAATACCGGGGCGCACCATGTCCAGCTGCATTTCGGGGAACCGAAGCGTTGCCGCACTGTTGCAGCAATGCCGCAACGAAAAATGAACATCTCGCTGTTTCAATTTTTCGGTTGCCGTTTGAAACAGCGCAAACTGCCGACGCGTTGCGGTGTCGTCCGGTTCATCGGCCGTGGCAAAATGGGTGAACAGGCCTTCGGCATGCAAGCCGGGCAAGCGGCAGGCAACGGCAATCTCATTCAGCGCTTCGTCGTCGGCTTCGCTGTGATACACAAAACCCAGCCGCGACATACCGGTATCCAATTTGATGTGAACATCCACCGTTACGCCGGCTTTAACCGCTTCTTTGGAAAGGGCTTCGGCATAGGCTTTGTCGGCAACCGACTGTGTGATTTGCAACCGACACAATGCGGCAGCAGCCGACGGCGGTGTGTACGACAGCACCAAAATCGGCTGTGTCAGCCCCGCTTCCCGCAGAACAGCCGCCTCTTCCAATGTGGCTGTGCCAAACCAATCGGCACCCGCAGCAGCCAACGCCCGCGCCACCGGCACAGCACCGTGCCCATAGGCATCGGCCTTAACCACAGCCAGCACACGGCAAGACGGCGCCACAACCGCCCGCACAGCACGGTAGTTTTCGGCAATAGCGGCTGTGGAAATCACCGCATGCACGCGTTCCCATCCGTCTGTCATGGCCACCGCTCCTTTCGTTTAAAAAATACAATACCAGTATAGCCTACTTTGCACTTTTCGTCAAGCCAAATTGACAAAAAAGCGCTGTATTTGCGAAAAATTTGCACAATCGGCCGGCAGTGGCCTTTACACCCCTGTTAGGTCAAACGCCGGAATCATGGCAACACCCGCCGACTCGCGTGACTGAACATAGCCGTTGGTTAGCCCGCGTTCCAACAAGTGATGCCACACTTTGTCACATTCCCGCTCGGTTAACCGCCGCGACAGCTCCGGGTGCCCGGCAATCTCGCCCATGGGCGTATATTGAAACATCAAACTCACATAGCACCCCGCCGGCAGGTTGTCTGCCAGCAAATCCAAGCAGCGCAAAGAGTCGTTGGTGTGCCCCGGCAACACCAAATGCCGCACTACGGTACCGCGACGGGCAATGCCGTTCCCGTCCAGCACCACCGGGCCGGTTTGCCGCGCCATTTCCGCAATAGCGGCCAAGGCGGTTTCTGCATACCCTTCGGCACCCGAAAGCTCTGCCGCCAGCGCATTGGAAGCATACTTAAAATCCGGCAAATACACATCCACCAGCCCTTCCAGTGAGCGCAACACATCTACCCGTTCCCAACCTCCGCAGTTGTACACCACCGGCACCGGTGGACGATAGCGTTGCAAAGCACGACGAATCATCGGCACATACGGCGTGGGGCTAACCAAATTGATGGTGTAGGCTCCGGACTCCACCAATTCACGAAAAATAGCAGCCAGGCGTGATACGCTCACCGGCGCACCGGCCGCTGTGCGGCTGATGGCGTGATTTTGACAAAAGGCACACGAAAGAGTACAACCACCGAAAAACACCGTGCCGGATCCACGGCTGCCATCCGTTCCACTGATGCACGGTTCCTCACCGCGGTGCAGTGCCGCGCGCGCCACAAACAGGGTATCCGGCAAACCGCAACGCCCTGCACCATGCTGTTCGTCCCGCACCGCGTTGCATCGGTGCGGGCACAAAGAACAACGAAACACCTTTGTCACCCTCTCCTGCGAATTGTCCTTCTCTGCGGTATTTTACCATTCTTCGCACAACTTTTCAACCGTTGCCGTTGACAATTTTTGCGTTTCTTTGCTATACTGTATACCATCTTGTCGGTTGGCCCACGGCATCCGACCATCGATTGAGGAACTGTTATGAACCGTATTCACTCTCTCACTCGCATTGCTCTTGGCACGGCTTTTCTTGCCGTTTGTTCTTGGATCACCTTGCCCGCTACCATTCCTTTCACTCTGCAAAGTTTCGGCTTGGCACTCATCTTATTGTTGCTTGGTGGCAAACGCGGCACCGCCGCCTGGGGCCTGTACCTACTGCTCGGTGCAGCGGGATTGCCTGTGTTTTCGGGCGGGCACGGCGGCATCGGCGCACTTTTCGGTATCACCGGCGGCTATCTGCTGGGCTTTTTGGCTTTGACCGGGCTGTTCACCGCCCTGCCCCGCCACCCGCATCTGGCATTGTGTCTTGGCACCTTGCTTTCCTATGCCGTAGCCGTGGCCTGGACAGCCCTGCTGTATGCCAACGGACGCAACGGCGGCGAAATCGTGCTTGCCGTTGTGGTCCCCTATGTTTTGCCGGATGCCGCCAAACTGATTGCCGCCATGGCAACCGCACGCCGATTGCGTCCGCATTTGCACTTTCTTCTGTGAAAAATCGGGTTCCCCCGCAAGAAAAAAGGCTTGCATGTTGTCCCACTTCTGTGCTATACTGTACTATATGCAGCACAAAGGAGCTGATTGCATGAAATGCCCGTTTTGCGGACAACCGGAAAGCAAGGTTATCGATTCGCGCCCTACCGACGAAGACACCCGCATTCGCCGTCGCCGCGAATGTTTGGAATGTGGGCGCCGGTTCACCACCTACGAAATGGTGGAAAGCCTGCCGCTGGTGGTAGTGAAAAAAGACAATTCGCGTGAATTGTTCGACCGTCAAAAACTGTTCAACGGCATGTTGCGTGCTTGCCAAAAGCGTCCGGTAGCTTTGCAAACACTGGAAGCGGCTGTGGACGAGATTGAAGCGCGATTGCAGAATTCACTGGAACGCGAAATTCCCACCACGCTCATCGGCGAATACGCCATGGACACATTGCGCGAATTGGACGAAATTGCCTATATTCGCTTTGCATCGGTGTATCGCCAATTCAAAGACATCAGTTCGTTTCACGATGAAATTGTCAGCTTGATGGATAAATAACTTTAACGCCAAAGAGCGATGCACAGCCAAAGCCGCGCATCGCTCTTTTCGTATGTTCACAGCACCGGTGTCTCATCTCCCAGCACGGCGGCCAATTCCTGCCGAAGCAATCGGCGCGCTTCGGTAAGCGCATGCTCATCGGCATACCTCAGCTTTTTGCCCGTTTCACGGCGGCGCGTTTGCTCGGCACACAAATCCATCACCAAACGCATCAAGGCAACCGGCTCGGCCTCGTGCAAAATCCGCAACACCCGTTCCTGCCGTTCACGCTCGTTGGCGGTCCACACCGGGGCATGCTGCCGGGCTTCTTCTTGCAATCTTTGTGCCAACTGCTTCGACATCACCGCCCGCAAAGGCACGCGGGTTTGGTCCACCGGCAAAAACACGGTGGTTTCCGCACCGACGCGCAACGGACGCAGCGCGTAGTATTCCCGCGGTTGTCCTGCCACAAATTCCTTGGTGCAAATATCACGCACCTCACACAACCCTTCACCGGGATGCACCACCGTATCGCCCACTTGAAACATCGTCATCATCTCCTACCGAAAAACGCGCCGCTTGCTCAACAGGACTTAGTTCCGCTGTGCAAACTGCGCGTTGATAAGTTTAGTATAGCATGATTTTTTCGGTTTTTCAAATGGGCAAATTTCACAAATCGAACATTAGTCCTTTAAGCGGCGGCCACGACCGTCCACCGTGATAACTCCCCCCAACAGCATGATTCCTTCAACCAAGCTCCAAATGGCCGAAGCAATCAAAGGAAACACAAACATCCAGCCAATCAATGTCATCAGCAGCTGGGCAATGGCTTTTCCGTCGTATCCCAAATAGAAATTGTGAACCCCCAACGATCCCAGAAAAATCCCCAGCAGCCCGGCTGCCAACCGTGACTTGGCATCGGTTGCCGGCGGGATAGCGCGACCGCAAACCGTGCAAAGCGGCATTTGTGGGTACACCGCCTGCCCGCAAAATTGGCAAAATCCGTCGCCTTCGCCCACGCGTGTTAGGCAGTTGGTACAATAGGCCATGCCGGGTGCAACCGGGCAACCGCAGCGGCGACAAAAGAGCCCGCTTGCCGTGTGCGGTGCTTCATCATGCGGCATTGTACAATACGCCCTCCCATTCGGTGGCGGTTGCTGTTGCTGTTCTGGTGGCTGCGGCGCAGCGGTGTATTGAGGCGGCACTTCCGCGCCCTCCTGCACCGGTATCACCGGTTTTTCCGGTACCACCGGCGGAACCACCAACGATGTTCCGCAAGCCACACAAAATCTATCTGATGCACCGCAAATGTGCCCACATTGCGCGCAATACTGGGTATCCATACGCCACAGCCTCCTTTGCTTTTCTAAAAACAGTATAGCGCATTCCGACAAAAAACGCAAGAGGGACTTGTGTGAAATTACTCTCCATGGTATACTGAATGAAAAGGGGTTGATTGCATGTTTTCCCGTTTGAACAGCATGGGCGTACTGGGAATTGAGGGGTACCTTGTTACAGTGGAAACCGATATTTCGCAAGGATTACCGGGATTTGATGTGGTGGGTTTGGCCGGTGTAGCCGTGCGCGAATCACGCGATCGTGTGCGTGCTGCGCTGAAAAACTGCGGTTTTGAATTTCCCGTGAGCCACATCACGGTGAATTTGGCACCTGCCGATGTGAAAAAGGAAGGGGCCGTGTATGACCTTCCGTTGTTTCTTTCGTTGCTGTGTGCCGCCGGCCAGTTGTCCCCCAACGGGCTGGAACAAGCCGCCTTTGTGGGTGAACTGTCGCTCACCGGCGATATTCGCCCCATAACCGGCGTTTTGCCCATGGTACTCGCCGCGCGTGCCGCCGGGCTGTCATCCGTGTATCTCCCTGCCGACAACGCCGCCGAAGGCGCCGTAGTAGACGGCATCACCGTATACGCCGTTGACCATGTGCGCTCTCTGCTGGCTCACTTGGTGGGAGAATCCCCTCTTACCCCGTTGCCAACACAAGTCTTTGTCCCCGGAACCGATCGGCACGCCCCCGATTTTGCCGATGTTATGGGGCAGCCGGTTGCCCGCCGTGCCATGGAAATTGCGGCTGCCGGCGGCCACAACATTTTGCTCATCGGCCCACCCGGTTCCGGAAAAAGCATGCTGGCCAAACGCCTTCCCTCCATTTTGCCGGATCTCACCCGTGCCGAAGCCTTGGAATCTTCGGCCATTCATTCCATTGCCGGCACACTGCCCCGCGGCACCGGCTTGCTCACCTCACGCCCGTTTCGCTCGCCGCATCACTCGGTATCGCTTAACGGTCTCACCGGCGGCGGAAGCAATCCGCGCCCCGGCGAAGCTTCGCTGGCGCACAACGGTGTGCTGTTTTTGGATGAACTTCCCGAATTTTCCCGCCAATCCATGGAAGCCTTGCGGCAACCTTTGGAAGACGGCCACATCACCATATCGCGCGTGAGCGCCAGTGTCACCTATCCCTGCTCGTTCATGCTGGTTGCCGCCATGAACCCCTGCCGTTGCGGCTATTTCGGCCACCCCACACGCACTTGCACCTGTTCGCCGGCCGACAGCCGGCGCTACCTTGCGCGGGTGTCAGGCCCGTTGCTGGATCGGTTTGATTTGCACATCGAAGTGCCGCCCGTGGAATTCGAGCAGCTGGCCACTCGTCAGCCGGCGGAATCTTCGGCTTCCATTCGCGAGCGTGTTGTGCAGGCTCGTGCACGCCAGGCACAGCGCTCCGAACACACCGGCGTGCTCACCAACGCCCAGCTTCCGCCAGACAGTATTCGCGAGTTGTGCTGTGTAACGCCGGCTGCAGAAAAACTGTTGGAACAGGCATTTTCCGCCATGGATCTATCCGCCCGCGCCTATCACCGTATCCTTAAAGTAGCACGCACCATCGCCGATTTGGAAGGCTGCAACACACTGGATGCACCACACATTGCCGAAGCCATCCAATACCGCAGTTTGGACAGAAAATACTGGTCGCATCGCGGCTGATAACCACTAACAAACCGGGTCAAAGGCGTCCTGCCTTTGACCCGGTTTGCATCATCACGATTGAGCTTTTACAACAGCGGTTCAATTACCGCCAAATAGTATTCGGCGATTTGTTCCGGCGTTTCCGTCATGCGGTGCGATAACCACCAATCCACCGTTTCCACAAACGAAACCGACAGATGATTCACCAAATAGTCCTGCGGTAATTGCGAATGAGCCAGCCGCCCTTTGTCGGCATATTGCGATACAATGAGCTTCTTTAAATTACTTTTAAAATAGCGCAGAAAAATCTCGTTGTTTTCGGACGAAAGCAATCCCAAAATATTCAAATCGTTTTCCTGCAAATGCCGCAGCAAATGCAAAAAAACCGAATCGGTTTCACACCCGCAGTTATAGTGATAGGCACCGTGCGGCAACCCCATGGCGGTGTCGATAATGTGATTGAACAGTTCTTCGCACAACTCTTTCAGCAAATAGTCCTTGGTTTCAAAATGCGCATAAAAGGTGGTGCGCCCGATATCGGCCGCGTCGATGATTTCCTGCACCGAAATCTGGTTGTAGTTTTTGTGCGCCAGCAGCGTGGTGAATGCCGTGAAAATAGCATCTCTTGTTTTCTTTTGTCGCCTGTCCATATTTTTCACTCCCGAACAGTTTTTCTCACCTGTTCCGTAACGAACAAGTGCCCGCTTTTGGCTGTTGCATTTCGGCGACACCGTTCCTATACTAAATACAGAACAAGTTGTTTTGTAGCAAATACAGTATACTGCATTTGCCGTTCAAAGTCAACAAAAGGAGTGTTTGCATGTTTCAAAAGGCGGTAGAAAAACTCACCGGCATCCCCCTCACGCTGGTTAGCGGCGTATTTTTGGTTGGCAGCTTGCTTTTGGCCAACCGTTTGCCCATTGACCCCGCTTGGGTCACGCTGTTCATCAGCGGCATACCTCTTGCCTACCACGCCATACACAAGCTGATTACCAATCGGGGAATTCGCAAAATTTCATCGGCGTTGCTAATTACGGTTGCGATGATAGCCGCCATCGCCATCGGCGATGTGTTTGCTGCCGGCGAAGTAGCCTTTATTATGGCTATCGGCGAAATTTTGGAAGACCTCACCACCGGCCGTGCCAAAAAAGGACTGAAAGCGCTAATGACATTGGCCCCGGCACAAGGTCGCCGTGTGGTTGACGGACACGAAGAAACCGTGGCTGCCGAAGAAATTCAAGTGGGCGACATTCTGCGCATTTTGCCGGGCGAAAGCATCCCGGTGGACGGCACGGTACTTGCCGGCGAAACATCGGTGGACCAATCGGTTGTCACCGGTGAATCGCTGCCGGTGGATAAAGCAGTCGGTGACACCGTATTTTGCGGAACCGTTAACCGGTTCGGAACTATGGACATTCGTGCTTCCAAAGTGGGCGCCGACAGCTCGTTGCAAAAACTGATTCGCTTGGTGCAGGAAGCCGAAAACAAAAAAGCTCCCACGGCACGCATTGCCGATGTGTGGGCCAGTTGGTTGGTACCGGCCGCATTGCTTGTTGCCCTGATAACCGGATTGCTCACCCGGGATATCACCCGTGCCGTCACGGTGTTGGTGGTGTTTTGTCCCTGCGCTTTGGTACTGGCCACTCCCACCGCCATCATGGCAGCGATCGGCCAAGCCACCAAGCACGGTGTGATTATCAAATCCGGACAAGCGCTGGAAACCATGGGGCATGTGGACACCATCGCCTTGGACAAAACGGGCACCCTCACCTGCGGCACCCTCACCGTGTGTGCCGCCATTCCCACCACAAAAGCAGTTTCGGAAACCGAACTGTTGGCGCTGGCCGCCTCGGCAGAAAGCAAGAGTGAACACCCGCTCGGCAAGGCCATTGTGGCCTATGCCAACACGCACCGTATTGCGTTCGTCGCGCCGGACGATTTCCGCATGACGGCCGGCAAAGGCGTGTGTGTACATCTCAGCGGACGCCGGTTGTGCTGCGGTAACGAAGCCTTTCTGAACGAACACGGCGTGGAGCTCAACAAAGCAGCCAAAGACGCACTGCGCCGCGTGCGGGAACAAGGCCACGCTTCGGTAGTTGTGGCCGACGACAGCGGGTGCTTGGGTATTGTTGCTTTATCCGACACTCTGCGTCCCGAAGCACGCACCATGACCGAAAGCCTGGCCGCCATGCACACCAACACCGTTTTGCTCACCGGTGACAATGCCACCGCTGCGGCCTTTATTGCCAACCAGGCCGGCATCACCGCCGTGCGTGCCGAACTGCTTCCTGAACAAAAAGTGGCCGCCGTGAACGACTTCCAAACAGCGGGGCACACCGTTTGCATGATCGGCGACGGTGTGAACGATGCTCCAGCTCTGAAAGCTGCAGATGTGGGTGTGGCCATGGGCATCATGGGCAGCGATATCGCCGTGGAAGCGGCCGATATTGCCCTCATGCGGGATGATCTTTCGGTTATTCCCTATCTCAAACGCTTGTCCAATGCCACTGTGCGCACCATTCGCGGCAGCATCGCGCTGTCAATGTTCATCAATTTTGTGGCAGTCGGTTTGTCGGTTGCCGGATTGCTGACGCCCACCACCGGTGCCTTGGTGCACAATGCCGGCTCGTGCTTTGTTATTCTCATTGCCGCCTTGCTATACGACCGCAAATTTTAACCCGCCATTTTTGCATTGTCAATCACATTAAAAAGGGATTCCTACGGTTTGCAGAAATCCCTTTTATTGTTATCCGCCGCCACGATTTATCGGTGCCCATCATCGTTCAGCAAAGTTTCGCTTTCACGCAAAAAATATCCCAAACCGGTATATCGCAAAGTCTTGCGGTCGTTCTGCACCATGGTATACACGGTTTCCTGGCTGCCCAGCATCACCAGCAATCGCTTGGCACGGGTTACCGCCGTGTACAGCAAATTACGGTAGCACAACAGTGCGGGATTGCGGTACAGCGGAAGAACCACCGTGTCGAACTCGCTCCCCTGGCTTTTGTGCACGGTGATGGCATAGGCCAGCTCCAACTCCTGAGCCTGGTCCCAAGTGTACAGCGCCACACGATCATCGTAGCGTATCTTCATGATTTTATCGCGCACATCAATCGCTTCCAGCACCCCGATATCCCCGTTAAAAACGCCGTTGCCGGTTTCACCGCTGTCGCGTGTCCATACAATATCGTAGTCATTGCGAATGTGCATCACCTTGTCCCCTTCGCGCAACAACCCGTTTTCACCCTGCCACTCACGCTTGGTATCGGCCGGCGGGTTTAATGTCTGTTGCAAACGAGCATTAAGGCGTTCGGTTCCGATTTCGCCCTTGCGGCCGGGGCACAGCACCTGAATACCGCTCCACGCACTGGTACCGTATCCGGCAGGGAGACGCCGTGCACACAAATCCACCACCGTTTCTGCTGTATCAAGTGCGGTGGGCTGTTTCAGAAAAAAGAAATCTCCGGTTTTGTCCTCTAACACCGGCATTTCGCCCTTGACAATGCGGTGCGCATTCGCCACAATGTGGCTTTGCAACGCTTGGCGAAACACCTCGGTTAATTCCACCACCGGCAACACACGGCTGTCAATAAGGTCGTGCAACACACGGCCGGCACCAACAGCCGGCAACTGGTCGGCATCGCCCACCAAAATCAAACGGCAACCGGGGCGCAATGCACGCAACATATTGTGGAACAGCAAGGTATCCACCATGGATACTTCGTCAACAATCAGGGCATCGGCATCCAACGGATTTTTTTCGTTGCGTTCAAACACCGGATTGTCGCTATCGTCCCATTGCACTTCCAACAATCGGTGAATTGTGCGTGCCTCACAGCCGGTGAGTTCCGCAATGCGTTTGGCCGCACGGCCGGTGGGGGCGGCAATTTCCACCCGCTCACCCAGCCCTTCCAACAAGGTAATAATGGCACGCAGTGTGGTGGTTTTTCCCGTGCCGGGCCCACCGGTGAGAACCAGCACGCCCTTGTCCATGGCTTCCAAAATGGCCAATCGCTGCTGTGTTTGATAGTGAATTCCGTTTTTCTGTTCCACCGTTTCCAATCGGTGTTCCAATTCCGGCGTGATTGCCGTGTGGAACCCCCTCATCAACTGAATACGGGAAGCAATGTATCGCTCCGCCGTATGCAAATCCGGCAAAAAAAGGAATGTCCGTTCTTCAAACTGTTCTCGCCGCACGGTGAACGACTGCACCATGGTGTCCAGCGTTTCTTCTGCCAGCGTTTCCGACACGCCAAGCAACTGCGCCCCCGCTGTTATGAGTTTGTCTTGCGGCAAGCAGGTGTGCCCGTTGCGCAAATTGTGCCGCAAAACATGCAGCAGGCCCGCTTCCACACGCTGCGGATCGTCCATCGGCCGATCCATGCTCATGCAAATGCGATCCGCACGGTCGAACCCGATGCGCAGGCCCGGTGAACACAAACAATAGGGATTGTTCTTCACTGTTTCCACTGTGACAGCCCCCCACCGTTTCCAGCAACGCACAGCCTCGCTTTGTGTTAATCCATAGCCGGCAAAAGCCATGATCACCTCGCGCAAGCCGAACTGTTCCCGATAGGTTTTGGCAATTTTTTGTGCGCGTACCGCGGTGATACCGCGAATTTCTGTTAGCCGTTCCGGCTCTTCTTCCATCACGCGCAGCGTGTCGGCCCCAAAATGCTCCACCAACGCGGCCGCCGTGGCCGGGCCAACCCCTTTGATCGCGCCGGATGCCAAATACCGAAACACCGATTCCGTATCGTTTGGCAAACGATTTTCATAGGCACTGGCGCGAAACTGCCGACCAAAGCGGGCATGTTCCACCCATTCACCTGTGAACTGCGCATATTCGCCTGCCTGTATTGCCGGCAATGTTCCTACCACTTTATAAAATTCGTCTTCGGCAGCCAGTTCCAACACGGTCCACCCGTTTTCCCCGTTGCGAAATACCACGCGCTCCACTGTGCCGCACAGCGTTTCTTCGTTTGCCATCTGCCACCTCATAAATCGAACAAATTTTCGTTTTCTTTTATTATAGCGTATTCCCCGTATCTTGTAAAGCCATTTTTTCTATTTTCTGTTCTTCCGTTTTCGGCCAAAAATCCACCTGCATCCGCCGACACACCGCACGCACCAGTACTTCGCCATGAGGTGTCAACCCGTTATCGAACAACACCGGTTGCACACCGTTGCGGCACCGCCAGCGTGCATAGCGAATCAACCATTCGGCGCTTTCACCGTTGCCCTGCACCGGAATCAGCCAATAGCCGCCCTGTTCCGCGCAAGGCCGCATCAGCCAAGCAAGCACCCCGTGCAACAATTCCGCGGCACCGTACACCGCCAAAAGCAGTCCCATCGCCATTGCTATCTTCATTGGCACGCCTCCCGTCTTATTCCAGCATATGAAACTGCTTGCATTGCGTGACAATTCACACTGCGAAATATCGCACCGAACCGTCTACTCAATTGGTGGCCGCGGAAAGTGAACATACATAAAATGGAGGCAAGATTTCTTGCCTCCATCAATTTCTATCCCCTCTTCATCAGGTAAACCTGCGGTGAAATGCAACTTTTCGGCTAATAGTATTCCAAATACAACCTCATCTTTTCAAACGAATCAACCGTATCGGTATCATAGGTATTAAACTCTTCCGAAAAGGTATTCAGACTTCCTGTTGGGTTGATAACAGCTTTTGTCATTTTCAAATAGTTCTCATAATACCCCATCAGCAAAGAATATGCTTCCTCGTATTTTTGGGGTGGATTTTTCAACCGTTTCATCAAATCCGCTACCTCTGATTGATTCACTTCAATTTCATAGATACTGCTACCGAAGTTTTCATCGGCAAATAGATTGGACAGCGCATCATTAAAGTCATCAACAAATTTTCCGTTTTTCATTGTATATTGGTTTGTTTCGCTATCCCGTTTTTCAAAAATCGCATTATACCACACGCTTTTAATAAGATTTCCGGCGGTTTCTGCTTTAACAGTTCCATCCAACATCAAATACGATACCGTTTCCATATTTTTGTAATACGCCACCTCGTTTGCCTGTTGAGAAGCACCGATAGAAAATATAATGACAGCAATCAGAGTGAATACAATCACAAATGTGATTATACTTTTATGTTTTTTCTTTTTCTGTTTAGCGGATGGATTGGGACATCCGCAATAAGGACAGGTGTCCATGGTCATATGGTATTCCCGTTGACAATCTTCGCACACAACGAGATTGCGCTTTACAATATTCGAATTGCAATGAGGACATATTCCGGCTTTTTCGCTGATTGTTTCTCCACACTCCGGGCAAGTTGTTAATCCCATATATTTCCCCCCATTTTTCTGAATCTTTCTTTGGATTGCCGCAATTGTTCAATCAAAGACTTAATTTCATTGTCTTCTATTTCACCCCCCGCTTCACCAACAGCACAAACTACAATGTCAATAATTTTTTCATGTTGTATTAAAGCACCGCATTCGTTATAAAAGGTGTAACCATCGCCTTCAACTTCAATTTTCTTATTATGCTTTATTCCGAATTCTAATATTTCAATCGCTTGTTTCCGGTATTTCTTCAAATCTTTTAGCGCCTGTTGCAGGCAATTGTTGACTATCGGATTAATCAAACAATAGGTAACGGGGTCCGCCTTTTCCCCCTTTTTCCCCCGTGTTCTGGGAAAATACTCATACATTCTCTTTTTGAAAATAGACTGAAACAGCCCCTCATTGTCCAATACAATTTCCAAATAATCACTTTGGCAAAAAATAATACTCTCATGCCTCTCATATTCACCCTCACACCCGCTTTGAATGGAAACAGCCTTCTCCCTGCCGTAGTGCCCCAGTGCCACAAACATATTGTACGAATCGAAAATATTGTTGAACAGTTCGGTATCATTCATGCTTGCCACCAGCCGTGCAAACTCAACATAATTATCAAAAGCCACCCAAGCTGTGCCGGAATCGTTTTGAAATTCGAATTCATTGAATTGCCATTTGAGTGTGATTCCGTATTCATCATAAAGATATCTGACACCGTTAACCGCATGATACTCCACCACATAATCAAGAAAGTATTTTCCGAATTCATCTGGTTTGGTGAGAATGGATTTCCCGTCTTTTGCAAGCAACCGATCGAATTCTTCTCTGTAAAGCTTGGGATCGTCTAAATAGGCGTAATATCGAAAGCCTTTAATGAATGGCACATTTTCTTTTTCAACCGGCAATTTGTATGCCTCCTCTTCTAATAATCTAGCCAAAGAAACTCCAAATATTTTTTCAAGCGGAATAATGAATTCATATTTAAGAGGCCGTTCATCTTTTAACATTTTTGAAAAGTTTGACTTTTCTTTTCTGGCAAATTCGTAGACCTCCCCTCTTGGAATTCCCAATTCTTTTGCAATGTCCCGCAGCAAATCACTATACTTCTTTTTTCCTTTCAATTTCATATAGTGATCAATGTTGTCCTTCAAAGCTCCCATAAACTTAACACCTCAATTCGTTATCTTTCTGTCTGTATTATAGCATCAGGCAAGGACAGCGTCAAGCAAAAAAGTTGTCAATCGCGACAACTTTTGTAGTCGTTTCTGACTTTTGCCAAACTCCATTTCAATAGCAGGCCGGTCAAATTTGACTATCATTTACAAGCAGCATCCGCTTCCTGCCTACTTACCAAGGTTTAACATTTCACGCAAAAACGGCCGGGCAACCGTTTGGTTACCCGACCGCTTTTATTTACTTATCACACCTGCAAAAAGCCCAGCTTTTTCATGGCCTTGTTCAATGTGCGTGCCGCCACATGCGAAGCATTTTCGGCACCGTGTTTCATCAGCTCATCCAACTGCGCTTTGTCTTTCATCAGCACGGCAAATCGTTCTTGAATGGGGGCTAATTCCGCAGCCACCGCCTCACCGACCGCAGTTTTGAAATCGCCGTATCCCTTGCCGGAAAATTCGTGCTCAATACCTTCCAGGGAAGCGCCGGTCACCGCCGAATAAATTTCCATCAGGTTGTTGATACCGTCTTTTCCTTCGGCATACCGCACCGTGGCCTCACTGTCGGTTACCGCACGGCGGAATTTCCGAATCACGGTGTCTTTATCATCTTTCATCGAAATAAAAGCATTTTGATTTTCATCAGATTTGGACATTTTCTTGGTGGGGTCTTGCAACGACCGCACACGGGCACCCGCCTTCATGATGTACGGTTCCGGCACAGTGAAGGTGTTGGCATACAAATTGTTGAACCGCAACGCAATGTCGCGTGTGATTTCACAATGCTGCTTTTGGTCTTCCCCCACCGGCACATACTGCGGCTGGTACAGCAGAATATCCGCCGCCATCAACACCGGATAGGTAAACAACCCGGCATTGATATTATCGGCGTGTTTGGCAGATTTGTCTTTAAACTGTGTCATGCGCGACAATTCGCCAAACTGCGTGTGGCACGCCAACAGCCACGACAGTTGCGCATGTTCCGGCACTTGCGACTGCACAAACAGCAACGATTTTTGCGGGTCCAATCCAATTGCCATGAGCAAGGCAAACATTTCCCGTGTTTGTTGGCGCAATTTGGCAGGTTCCTGCCGCACGGTGATCGCGTGCAAATCTGCCACGGCATAAAAGCACTCAAAATCTTCCTGCATGGTTACCCAATTACGCAAAGCACCCAAATAGTTGCCCAAAGTGGGGGTGCCTGTGGGCTGAATACAGCTGAGCACGCGCGGACGGCGCTCTGTTTCGGGGGCTTTCACGGTTTCTTGCATAAAAATCATCCTCATGAAAAATCTTTTTACTTATAATACCATACCTTCATTGACTTTTTCAACTAAAAATTGTAATATAATAGGTATATGTCTGAAATTAGGAGGATCCTATATGACCGCCCTGCAAGAATTAGCCGATTTGCTGTTTCCCGATGTCACCGAAACACCGGAAGATTTGGAACAGCGCTATCCTCAACGCCGGCTCCCGGAAGGCGCCCGCGTTGTCCGTATTGCCCCTTCACCAACAGGATATTTGCACCTGGGCGTATTGTTCACCGCCACAGTGAACTACCTCACCGCCCAAACTTCTCACGGTGTATTCTATTTCCGCTTGGAAGATACCGATAAAAAGCGCGAAGTCGATGGCGGTGCCGCCGATATTTTGGCCGGTTTGCGCCAATACGGTCTCACCATCGACGAAGGCTACGAAGCACCCGGCAAAGAAACCGGCCACTACGGCCCCTATCGGCAAAGCGACCGTGCTGTCCTATATCACGTGTATGCCAAATCGCTTCTGCTGCAAGGGTTGGCCTATCCGTGCTTCTGCACCGCCGAACAACTGGATGCAGTGCGCACCAAGCAGGAAGCGCAAAAGCTGCGCACCGGCTACTACGGCGAATATGCCTCCTGCCGAAATCTCACGGCAGAACAAGCCCTGGCCAAAGTGCGCGAAGGCGTGCCCTATGTTCTCCGGTTGCGTTCTCCCGGCAACGAATCCAACCGTGTGAAGTTTGACGACGTGATCAAAGGCACCATTGAAATGCCGGAAAACGACCAAGACATTGTTTTGCTGAAATCCGACGGTATTCCCACCTATCATTTTGCCCACGCGGTAGACGATCATCTCATGCACACCACCCATGTGATTCGCGGCGACGAATGGATTGCATCGGTACCGATTCATTTGCAACTGTTTCGCGTACTGGGCTTCAAGCCGCCGAAATACGCCCATGTCAGCCCCATCATGAAAGAGGATAACGGCGGCAAGCGCAAACTGTCCAAACGCAAAGACCCCGAAGCGGCT
>CAYMDU010000010.1:0-9323 GCA_964389495.1 uncultured Eubacteriales bacterium | reverse complement strand
GCATTTTTATGCCGAGCAGGGCTATCCCGCCGACAGCGTGCAGGAGTATCTGCTCACCATTGCCAACAGCGACTACGAAGAATGGCGCCGTTGCAACGCCGACAAACCGCGCAGCGCCTTCCCCTTCAACTTAAAGAAAATGAGCGTGTCCGGTGCACTGTTTGATTTGAACAAGCTCAACGATGTGAGTAAAAATGTGATTGCCGCTATGGATGCCGATGCCGTAACCGCCGCCGTACTGGCCTGGGCCCAAGAACAAAACCCGTCGTTGTACGAACAGCTCAATACCGACCGCACCTTTGCACGGGGCATTTTCGCCATCGACCGCGGCGGCGCCAAACCGCGAAAAGATTTGGCACATTGGAGCGAAGTTCCCGCCTATGTGGACTACTTCTTCAACCGTCCCACCGCGTATCCGTGGCCGGAAAATCTGGCTGCCGAAGACATCCGTGCCATCTTGGCCGCCTACCCCGCGGTGTACGATCCCACGCAGGACAAGCAGGCGTGGTTTAACACCATCAAAGATTTGTGCCCGTCCTTGGGCTTCTGTTCCGAAATCAAGGAATACAAAAAAGCACCGGATCAATACAAAGGGCACGCCGGTGATGTCAGCACGGTCATTCGCATTGCCGTCACCGGTCGGCGCAACACGCCGGATTTGTGCGGCATTATGAGCTTGCTGGGAACCGATGAAATCAAGGCGCGGTTAGCCGCTGCGTCCGAAGCACTCTAAGGAGGTACATCATGGCAGACGAACGATTGAACGCCACCGAAATGGGCGGCAACTTTATCCACGATATTATCGATGAAGAAATCAAACCGGGCGGCCGTTGCGGCGGTATGCAGGTACACACCCGTTTTCCGCCGGAACCGAACGGCTATCTGCACATCGGCCACGCCAAGGCCATCTGCATCGACTTCGGTACGGCGGTGAAATACGGCGGCATTTGCAACTTGCGCATGGACGACACCAATCCCACCAAAGAAGATGAAGAATATGTGGATGCCATTCAGGAAGATATCCACTGGTTGGGCTACGATTGGGACAACCGCTTTTTCTTCGCTTCGGATTATTTCGACACCATGTACGAAATTGCCGTTTCCTTGATTCGGCGCGGCCTGGCCTATGTGTGCGAACTGTCGCCCGACGAGATGCGCGCCAACCGCGGAGACCTCACACATCCGGCTGTGAGCCCCTACCGCGACCGTCCCGTGGAAGAAAGCCTGGATTTGTTTGCGCGTATGCGTGCCGGCGAATTTCCCGACGGTGCCATGACCTTGCGTGCCAAAATCGACTTGGCCAGCGGCAACTTCAACATGCGCGATCCGGTTATCTACCGCATCAATCACACACCGCATCACCGCCAAGGCGACCGCTGGTGTATCTACCCCATGTATGACTTTGCCCATCCGCTGGAAGACGCCATCGAAGGCATCACCCATTCGCTGTGTTCCTTGGAATTCGAAGATCACCGCCCACTGTACAACTGGGTGGTGGAACACGCCGAGCTGCCGGGGAAACCCCGTCAGATTGAATTCGCCCGCTTGAATATCAACTACACCGTCATGTCCAAGCGCAAGTTGCGTCAGCTGGTGGAAGAAGGCTTTGTGTCCGGCTGGGACGATCCTCGCATGCCCACTTTGCGTGGCCTGCGTCGCCGTGGCTACACACCGGCGTCGGTTCGCAATTTCATTGAGCGTGTCGGTGTTGCCAAAGTGCCCAGCACCGTGGAAGTGGCCCTGTTGGAGCATTGTCTGCGAGAAGACCTCAACGAAAATGCCACCCGCGCCATGGCGGTTCTCCACCCGGTGAAACTCACCATCACCAATTACCCCGAAGGGGCAAGTGAAACCTTCGCCATGGAAAATCATCCCGCGCATCCGGAACGCGGCACGCACCCTGTTGCTTTTTCGCGTTCTCTGTGGGTGGAACAAGACGACTTTATGGAAGAACCCGTGAAAGGCTATTTCCGTCTGTTCCCCGGCAACGAAGTGCGCCTGAAATCCGCCTATGTGGTGCGTTGCACCGGTTGCATCAAAGACGAGCAGGGCCGTGTCACGGAAATTCTGGCCACCTACGATCCCGAAACACGCGGCGGCAACACCCCCGACGGCCGCAAAGTGCGCGGTACCATTCATTGGGTAGACGCTGCCACCGCCAAAACCGCCGAAGTTCGGCTGTACAATTCGCTCTTTGCCGATTCCGAGCCGGAAGGCGGCGACAAGAACTTCCTGGACTGCCTGAACGAAGCGTCGTTGGAAACCCTAACCGACTGCAAAGTGGAAGCGGCCATCCTGCCCTCCGAAGCTCCCACGGCATTTCAGTTCCTGCGGCTTGGGTATTTCTGCCCCGACAGCACCGACAACACCGCCGAGCATCCCGTCTTTAACCGCTCGGTTTCTTTGAAAGACAGTTTCAACAAAAAATAATGCGATGCCTCTATCCAAAGGCGCCCAACCGTTTCACGGTTGGGCGCCTTGTCGGTTTTACGGCAAAGAAAAAACCGCACTGCCTCTGCTTTTGCAAAAGCAATGCGATTTTGTTTTCGCAATTAAATGGTACCGTCGTCATCCGCATCCATTGTTTCACGCTTCAGCGGCTTGCCGCGGCGCATCTCCGCTTCGTTGTATTGATGCGGCACCACCGACACTTCCCCAGGCCCCATTGCGGGGGTATCGGTGAAAATTGGTTCTTCTTTTGGTTCCGTTTTTTCTGCCACGGTGCTGTCAATTTCCAAATTCAAATCGCGGCGCTTTTCCACATCTTCATCGGGATGTTCCTTGTAATAGGGGTCGATAATTGCTTTTTTCACCAGTGGGAACACAGTGTATTGAATTAAAAACGACCGAAAAGCCGGAAACACCGTAACATACCCCACAATCACAATGCCCAGTGTGAACCACGGCAAATACGCCAGTCCCAAGTACACCAACACATAAACGGCCAAAAGTACACCGGTGATCACAGCATTCTGCTTCACGCCGGCGGCCGCAAACAAGGCGCTGTTTCGCACAATCTGCTTGCCGGAAAATTTAAATGTTATTAACTGTAGATACAGATAGTAGCGCATAAACACAAACATCAAGGTGGCAAACAGGGCTATGGCCAGCGGAATAACGGTTCCAAAAGACACCTTCACCGTGCAGGCCATCACATAGTAATACAGGCTATATGCCACCACCGCACCGACAAGTAATTCCGCCAAACCGAACCAAAACGATTGCTTGCAGTTTTTCTTGATGGTATCCCAAAAATCCGACGGCAAAAACACCGGCTTTTCCCGCGAATAATTGCGCGTTACATAGGTCAACCCGGCTTCGGCCATGCCACGCGTTACCACCGGCAAAGACACTAACACATACAGCAAATTAGCCAGCATCAGTTTCCAAAACTTCCGAAAATACAGTTCACAAAATCGAAAAAACGGTCTTTTCTCCGGCTCGTTTTTGGGAACGCCCGGACCGGGATTGTTATACCCGTTAAACAGTCCTGCCATAGTTACTCTCCTTTTTACATCAGTTCAACCAACCCGAACAGCACAAACGCATGCCCACATCCAGCACTCCGGCACAAATCAGCAACAAAAACAGCAACCCGAACCGTGCCATGTACAAACGAAACTCCTGCCACAGGCCGCCGCAATGGGCACTGCGCGGCAACAGCTGCACCGCAAAGCGCACCGACATGCGAAAGCACTCCGAAGCCCCCATCAGCAGTGCCACAGCTTCCATGGCCGAATGCGGAAGGATCACCGCCGCCGCAACAGCCACACCGGACACCCCGCCTGTGTAATAGCCGGCTTGGGTTAATCCCAAACCGACACCCCAAAACACGGGAACAAGCAACGCTGCCGGGGCACCGCAAGCGGAAAGACCGGCAACAAACAGCATGGCCAACAACAAGGCCGGCTGAAAGCACGATTCCAGCACCGCTGACACCATGTGAGGCACCCTCATTGCCACACGGTGAACCGTGAACAGTTCCATCCAGCTTGCGGCTTTCACCGCAGGATAGAGCAGCATTCCGCACACGCTTCCTGCCACTGGCAACAACAAAAACAAAAGCAGGCGCCGATTTTCGCGAAAAAAGTAGCCGGCACGGGTTGTCCTTCTCCGTTTCATACACATTCCTCCCTGTCCACATAGTGCATCCTATGCGATACCGAAAAGGAATATGCCCTTCGGAAACAAAAATCGAGGCGGAGAAACCCGCCTCGAAAATTACCGGTGATGTAGGTTCACTCCCAAAATACCACCCAGCGCGCCCAACCCGACAGCCAATGCCAATTTAAGAAAAAGCAAGCTGCCTCCAACCGATTGTTCCACGCTGAATCCGACAACAGCAATGATCAAAAACATGAGCAAGCCGCAACCGGCACCGTACAGCAACCCTTTTTCGCGAGACACGCGCGCTGCCGCAAACCCACCGGCCAAAGCCGCCACCGACATGGCCAACAAAGCCACCGGCGTTACCGCTGCAGCCGGCACATTCACGGCAGCCATAACAGCCGCCGCAGCCAAAAGCAATACCGCGCCAACAACAATCCCCGCGGCCGTGCCGAAAACCAACGGGCGCACCAAGCGAAAAGCACCTGTTGCTTCTTCCCGATGTTTTTTCATGGTGATCTCCTCCCACATTCGCATCCGTTTACAACATCAGCGTATGCCGAGAACGGAGAAAATAGTACTCAGGCATTAGATATCGTCGTCATCATCGTCATCATCGTCTGCCGCATCGTGAACCGTGTCGCAGCTCTGCATGGCCCACTTTTTAATGGTCATTTTGCTGCGGTCGGCGCCGGTTTCAATCACCAGTGTGTCGTCTTTGATGCTAACCACACGGCCGCAAATACCGCCGATGGTGGTGATTTCATCGCCCACGCGCAAGCTGTCGCGCATTTTCTGTTCTTCCTTTTGCTTTTTGCGTTGCGGACGAATCATCAGAAAATACATCACACCGATGATAACCGCCCACATAACCAGCATACCGATGGTACCGCCGATACCGCCGGTGGTTGTTCCGGTACCCGAAGTAGCAGCGGTGGTTTCCGCCGCCAGTGCCATAACATTCATCATAACAATACACCTCCATAGTAGTCTTCAACATTATACCGAATTTTGCATGGCAGTGCAAGCACTAATCGTAAAAAATTAAAAAAGTTTACAATTTCGCCCTATTTCATGAGCAGCTGCTTACACTTCCACATCAAAAAGCAAAATGGTGTGGCGATTATGCTCAACGGTAAATAGAATATGCCCATTCTCGTAAACCCCATCCGAATAGTTATAAGAACCGGGGAAATCGGTTAGCCGGCGCTTTTCCGCCCATGTTTTCATATGGTCATCGCTAATCCAAAGTTCCAACGGATACCGCCGGGTGGTGCTCGGTGTATGAATCAAAGCAATCCGCCCGTTATCCAACGCAATCAGCTTGGGCTTGTTACTGGGATTGATAATATCGGTTTTGTAATACGCATCCCATGTTTCGCCACCGTCCCACGAATCACAACGCCACAAAGCTTGGGTTCCGTCCACCCGCATGAGCATAATAATGTGATCATCTTCGGCCTCAACAATCGTGGGCTCTGACCAAATCCATTTATAGTCCGTCTCTCGATCCCGCATATTCATGCGGCAGGCAACACGGTGTTCATATGTTTTGCCACCGTCTTTGCTAATCAACACGCCGCTTTCGCAATATTCCGTTTGCGTGTGGCTTTCGGGATGCTTGCGCGTTTCCTCTCGCATGATACGATCGTGTTCTTCCCAAGTAACCGGATAGAATTGATAAGGAAGAACCATTTGGCCGTTCCGCATAAAAACGGCACTACGCACAAGCGCGTATTCCGGAAAGCCGGGAACGGTTCCGTAGTTTTTCCAGGTATAGCCATTATCAAAGCTTTTCATCATGTAGCATTTCCAGTCCAAAAAATAACCGGTATGCACCGCGATAAATGCCGTGATTTCTTCGCCGTTAACCAGAAGTTCCGTGCAGCACACGGCCTGCCCATCCTCCGGATAAATGCGCCGTTTTTCCGACCAGGTTTTGCCATTGTCCTTGCTGTGAAAACAATACACACGATTGTCCGGATGCGGTTCACACGGCCCGTCGCACTCGCACACGCAAAGCAATTCCCCGTTGGCGGTGCGTCGCACAATCGGTTCGCAAGACAATGTGCCGGTGAAGACCTGATGAATACTCACCTTTTTGTTCTGCTCCATGTAACTCACCCCCGGATTGTTTCAGACAAATGATACCCGTCAAGCAGGTGCCTTGTTTTTTGGGCTTCGCTGTAAACAAATGTCCAATCCGAACCGGCCACGAACATATCCACGGGGAATTGCGACCAGTATTGTATTGTTTCTTCGCTATGTCCAACGGATATGCCGATATATTTGCCATGCTTTTTCAAAATGGAAATCGCCTTTTTAATATTGGCTTCTGTTTGCGTTTTTGTTTTTTCGCCAATCCCGCCTTGTGATAACGACAAATCGTTCGGGCCGAAAATAAACCCATCTATGTAGGGGACTTTTACAATTTCCTCCAGATTATCAATGCACTCAATATGCTCGATTTGAATAAAGCGGCATATATCCAGGCTCTTCTTCTCGGTGTATTCGGCAGCATCATCCGCACCGTACCGGATGGCACGCATGGGGCCGAATCCGCGCGTTCCGCGTGGTGGATACAATGTCATATCCATGAGGGCTTTGGCCTCTTCGGCTGTCTTGACCATGGGGAAAATAATGCCGTCAACATCCATTTCCAATATTTTTTTGGTGAAAGTCAAATCGTTCTGTGGTACTCTCACCACAGCAGAAACCCCCACCGACCTTGCCGCATTGAGATGGCACAGCACTTCTTTATAGGACATGTAGGTATGCTCAGTATCAATCCAAATAAAATCGAACCCGGCATTTCCCAAAATTTCGCAAAGGCACGGATCCGTAAGGCTAACCAAGGAGCCGCACACCTTTTCACGGTTGTTCAACTTTTCTCGTAACAAATTCATTGCTATCACCCCTTATACCAACATGGTAACTTGCGGCTATTGAAATTTCAATAGCTATTTTCGCACAATATATTGCATTTCTTGCAAATTCGAAGTATCATAAACAAAAAAGGGGGATATTGTATGAGTGATTTTCACCATTGCATTTTGGGGTCAAACTGTCATTTTAAATATGCGCAAGGGGCTCCTGCCGTTGAGGGGCAGGAATTTCATTCCTACAACGAACTGGTTTTCTTCATGGACGGACAAAGCCGACTGATTTCAAAGCACATTCAACTGGATTTGAAAAAAGGCTCTGTTGTGACCATTCCCTGTGAACAATTCCACCAATTCGTCGTAAACAATCCCGAAAACTATGTGCGATGTATTTTGGGATTTGAAACCACAGATACGCTCGCTTTTCCCATTGGCGAAGTTATTAACAAGGTGATGGTTATTTCAAATCCGCCAGCCGGCTTGTGTCACATTTTTAATTCCTTAATTCGCGTTGCCTTGTCTGACCTTTCGGACAAAGAAAAAGAACTCTTCCTCACCTCTTGTGTGTGTCAAGCCGTGCTGGAATTAAAACTGTTCTCCGGCGAACAAATCAACCGTAATTTTTCCATGAATCCCTTAACACAACAGGCTCTGTCCTATATCGACAACAACTTTTCCCGAAACATCCACATTAACAGCATCGCCAAAGCGCTCAATGTTTCCCCGTCTTCCCTATCGCACAAATTCAAAGCCGACCTCAACATTTCCGTTTACCGCTACCTGTCCGAAAAGCGTCTGTCGGCCGCTCGCCAACTGATTGCACAAGGGGAAAGCCTAACCCGCACCGCATCTTTGTGCGGGTTTAGGGAATATTCCAGTTTTTTCAGACTGTATAAAAAGCATTACAACGGCAAACCTTCCGAAAATAACTTTACGCTTTAAAAAGCACCACCGATTTCATCAAATCCGGCGATCCAGCACGCCACGGTGCACCCGATAGAAGTCTTCAAAAGTACCGGCATCCAACGATTCGCGAATTTTCTCCGTCAGCGTGTTGTAAAAGTACAGATTGTGCATCACACACAAGCGCATGGCCAGCATTTCGTTGGCCTTAAACAAGTGGCGAATATAGGCGCGCGAATGGCGACGGCAGGTGGGACAATCACATTCTTCGTCCAGCGGGCGGTCATCGTGCTCATACTTTTGATTAAGCATGTTGCGATGCCCCTGCCATGTGAACACATGGGCATGGCGCGCATTGCGTGCCGGCATCACACAATCAAACAAGTCGATTCCGCGATACACGCCTTCCAAAATATTTTCCGGCGTGCCAACACCCATCAAATACCGCGGTTTCTCCTGCGGCATGTGCGGCACCACCGAATCCAAAATGCGATACATGTCTTCGGTCGGCTCGCCCACAGCCAAGCCGCCCACGGCATATCCGTCCAAATCCAATTCGGCAATTTCCTGCATGTGGCGAATACGCAATTCGTCAAAAGTGCAACCCTGGTTGATACCAAAGAGCAATTGCTGCGGGTTCAGCGTATCCGGCTGTTCACGCAGTCGCTTCATTTCGGCAATACACCGTTTAAGCCAGCGTGTGGTTCGTTCGCATGAACGGGCCGAATAGTCGTATTGCGCAGGATTTTCCACACATTCGTCAAACGCCATGGCAATGGTGGAAGCCAGCTTGGACTGGATTTGCATACTTTCTTCCGGCCCGATAAACAAGCGGCGCCCATCGATGTGCGACGAGAAGGTGACACCTTCTTCCTCGATGCGGCGCAACTTGGCCAGCGAAAACACCTGAAACCCGCCGCTGTCGGTTAAAATCGGGCCGTCCCATCCGGTGAAACGGTGCAGCCCACCCAACTCGTGCACCAAGTCCTCGCCGGGGCGCAAATGCAAATGGTAGGTGTTGCACAGTTGCACCTGGCACTTAATATCCCGCAAATCATAGGCAGAAACCGCCCCTTTGATGGCGCCGCAGGTGGCCACATTCATAAAAGCCGGTGTTTGCACCGTTCCGTGCGGTGTTTCGAATACGCCGCGACGCGCCTCCCCGCAGGTCGTTTTGATTTTCATAGTGTTCTCCTGTTCCTGTTATTCACAAAATGAGCATCGCATCGCCAAAGCTGAAAAAGCGATACCGTTTCTCCACCGCGTACCGGTAGGTATCCATGGTTTGCTCGTAGCCCGCCAGGGCCGACACCAACATGATCAGCGTGCTTTCCGGCAAATGAAAATTGGTGATCAAGCCGTCCAGCACTTGAAAGCGATAGCCGGGATAGATGAAAATATCGGTCCATCCCTCGGCAGCCTCCACCCGTC
>CAYMDU010000009.1:0-31295 GCA_964389495.1 uncultured Eubacteriales bacterium | reverse complement strand
ACGAAAGGACCCTTCTTTACGCTTCTACCCATAAAAATGAATCTCCTTTCGCTTACTTGCCGTTGCGGCGCTTCACGATAAACTTATCGGATGCCTTATGATGCTTGCGAGTTTTGTAGCCCAAAGCCGGCTTGCCCCACGGGGTAACCGGGCCGGGACGACCGATGGGGGACTTGCCCTCACCACCACCGTGCGGGTGATCGCAGGGGTTCATAACCGAACCGCGCACCGTCGGACGCCAACCCATGTGACGCTTGCGACCGGCTTTACCCAATTTCACATTTTCGTGATCCAGGTTGCCGACCTGACCGACAGTCGCCATGCAGTTCAACGGAATGTTGCGCATCTCGCCGGAAGGCAGACGAATCATCGCCAAGTTGTTTTCCTTACCGACCAGCTGCGCCATCACGCCGGCAGCACGAGCAAGCTGTGCGCCTTTGCCGGGATACAGCTCCACATTGTGGATGAAGGTACCGGTCGGGATGTTCAGCAGCGGCAACGCGTTGCCGGGCTTGATATCCGCTTCGGCGCCCGAAGAAATCACATCGCCGACAGACAATCCTTGCGGAGCAACGATGTAGCGCTTTTCGCCGTCTTCGTATTGCACCAACGCAATGTTCGCGCTGCGGTTGGGATCGTATTCCAGGGTCAATACCGTGGCGGCGCCCAACTTGTTGCGCTTGAAATCGATGATGCGGTATTTGCGACGGTTACCGCCGCCACGATGGCGAACGGTGATACGGCCGTAGCTGTTACGGCCGGACTTTTTGTCTAACGGAGCCAACAGGCTCTTTTCCGGCTCTACCTTGGACAGGTGGCTGTAATCCAGAACGGACATGCCACGGCGCCCCGGCGTAGTCGGCTTATACAGTTTCGTAGCCATTTGATTCACTCTCCTATTTCTTGGCTTAGCGGGGCACGGCCGCTTCCTCCCCGCGGGAGGTGTGCCCCATACATTGCCGAACCCTTGTTTTCGTTCGACCCTTGATTAGAACATGCCGTCGAAGAACTCAATGGTCTTGGAGTCGGGCGTCAGCGTCACAACGGCTTTCTTCCAATCGGAAGTGTAGCCTTCGTGCCGACCCATGCGGCGAAGATGCCCTTTCATGCTGATGGTGTTTACCTTGGCGACTTTCACGCCGAAGATTTCTTCCACAGCCTTGGCAATCTCAATTTTGTTAGCGCGATCATCCACACGGAAGGTGTACTTCTTTTCCGGCAGCATAGCCACCGCCTTTTCCGTAATGACAGGCGCCAGAATAATGTCACGGGCGTTCATTATGCGTACACCTCCTCAATCTTAGCAACGGCATCCTTCACCACAACAAAGGTGTCGCAGTTCAGAATATCGTATACATTCAATGTGTTGACCAGCGTGGTCTTCACACCGGGAATGTTGCGGGCAGACAAAACTGCTTTGTCGTCCTTTTCGGGAAGAACCAGCAGCACCTTTTTCTTGGCGTTGAGCGCTTTCAGCATATCAACAACCGTCTTGGTGCGAATGGTTTCCAGTGCCAATTCATCCAGCACCAGCATGTCGCCGCTGATCACCTTGGAAGAAAGCGCCGACTTCAAAGCCAGGCGACGAACTTTCTTCGGCAGCACATAGCTGTAATCGCGCGGCTTCGGGCCGAGAGCAATACCGCCGTGTGTCCACTGAGGAGCACGCGTGGAGCCCTGGCGAGCGTGGCCGGTGCCCTTTTGCCTCCAAGGTTTACGGCCACCGCCGCTCACCTCGGAACGGGTAAGAGTGGACTGAGTGCCCTGGCGCTGATTAGCAAGATAGTTGACAACGGCGCTGTGCATAACGGTGGCGTTGGGAGCAATGCCGAAAACGGTATCGGCCAGTTCCATCGTACCGGTTTGCTTGCCGGCCATATCAAAAGTAGAAACAGTTGCCATGATAACTTCCTCCTCTCTTACGCTTTCACGGAATCGGAGATCAAAATCAAGCCGCCGCGAGGGCCGGGAACCGCGCCCTTAATAGCAATCAGATTGTTCTCCGTGTCGACCTTCACAACCTTCAAGTTCTGAACAGTCACGCGCTCGGCACCCAAGTGACCGGCACCCTTCATTCCCTTATACACGCGGGAAGGAGAGGAACAAGCACCCAGAGAACCGGCATGGCGGGCAACCGGGCCCGTGCCGTGGCTTTCTTTCAGGCGGCTGTGGTTCCAGCGCTTGATAGCGCCGGCATAGCCTTTGCCCTTGCTCACGCCGACAACGTCCACCGCGTCGCCGCTTGCAAACGCATCCGCTTTTACAATGTCGCCCACATTGTAGGCACCGCAATCGTCAAAACGGAACTCGCGCAGCGTTTTCTTGGGCGCCACGTCCGCCTTGCCGAAATGGCCTTTCATGGGCTTGTTGACTTTGTCAACCTTTACATCGCCGAAACCGAGCTGCACTGCGGTGTAGCCGTCGTTTTCGACTGTTTTCTTTTGGACAACGACGCACGGACCGGCTTCGATAACCGTGACCGGAACGACATTGCCTTTTTCGTCGAAAATCTGCGTCATGCCGATTTTCTTGCCGATGATGCCTTTTTGCATTGTCTATACCTCCTTGGTTATTGGTTCCTTCCGGCGAACCCGCCGGTGGGAACATGACCTCGCTGAAACGGAACCGAGGAAATTTCCTCTGTCAAACCGGCATTACAGTTTGATTTCGATTTCCACGCCAGCGGGGAGTTCAAGGCCCATAAGAGCCTCGACCGTTTTGTTCGAGGGCCGCAGGATGTCGATCAAACGCTTGTGCGTGCGGGATTCAAACTGTTCGCGAGAATCCTTGTATTTGTGCACGGCACGCAGAATGGTAACGACTTCCTTCTCCGTGGGGAGCGGCACGGGGCCAGACACGCGAGCGCCGGTGCGGCGAGCGGTCTCTACAATCTTCTCGGCGGACTGATCCACCAGCTGATGATCGTACCCCTTGATACGAATACGGATCTTTTCTTTGACTGCCACTGAAAAACGCCTCCTTAATGTTGTTTCGTTGGCGGGCGACGCCAAAACCGCACACTCTGCCGTGTGTTCCCACATCGGCCTTTTTAAAACCGGAGCTTGTTGGGTCCAAGCGCCGGGTGCGATGTAAGCGTCTTGAAAGACTGTGCCAAATCTGCGCCGCAAGCACGCAAGGCGTGTGCAACTTCACGCCCCTATGATTTGACTCTTACAGCTGTTCCTGTCGCCCGGTTTAAAATCGGACTTGCTCGGCGGAAAAACCGGCCGTTGCTGGCCGCAACCTCCCGCGTCATCGCATGTTGTGCAGTCCCGCATGTCGGAAAAAGGGCGCAGAATGCCCTACTTTCCATAATCATGCCTTGATATTGTACTGCAAACGCCCGGAAAAATCAAGCCCTTTTTTCAATTTTTTTAAAAATTTTTTGTCGACCCCAACAACAGAAAACGCCCGCCGACAGGACTGTCTGCGCGCGCTTGCTTTTTATTACCTATTTAATAGTATATCCAAGGCTTCGCGGTACCCGTCAAAGCCTTTGCCGCATATGGTTGCCACACACACCGCGCTGATAAAGGAATGGCGACGGAACGCATCCCGGCTTTGAATATCGGACAAATGAACCTCCACCGTGGGAATCGCCACCGCTTTGAGTGCATCCAAAATGGCAATACTGGTGTGCGTGTAGGCGGCCGGATTGATGATTATGCCATCAACGCCGTCAAAATACGCTTGCTGTATCGCATCCACAATCGCGCCTTCGTGGTTGGATTGGAAAAATCGCACATTCACCGCGTGCTCTGCCGCATACTCGGTCATCATACCAACCAGTGCCTCGTATGTTCTTTCTCCATAGATAGCCGGTTCCCGAATTCCCAACATATTCAAATTCGGCCCGTTGATAATTAAAACAGTCATTGTTGTAGCACCTCCAAAATGCGGCGGCAGGTACTCGCCGGATCCTTTTCCACCGCTATCGCCAAGTCGGCCGTTTCTCGGTAGAGCGGCAACCGCTGCTCATACAGCGCTTCCAGCGCCGCTCCCCCGCGCGAAAGAGGCCGCCCCGCCGTTGCCAACTCGTTCAGCGGACGCTCCAAAAACACCACGATGGCGTTTTGCCGCAAAGCCAATCGGTTGGTTTGCCGCAACACCGCCCCACCGCCGGTGGCAACCACCTGTCCCAACTGCTTGCCGATTTCGGCCACCACCTGCTCCTCGCAATCGCGAAACGCAGCTTCCCCGCAACGAGCAATGTAGTCGGGAATAGCGGTTCCCAGCCGCTGTTCAATTTGAGAATCGGTGTCCACAAACGGCCGATTAAGTGCCTTGGCCAGCAAGCGGCCCACGGTGCTTTTTCCGCAGCCGGGCATTCCCACCAGCACCACACCGGAAAACCGGCGATTCATGGCCTGCACTGCCGATTGCACCACCGTGTTGGCAATGGGCTGCTTCAAAAACAACTCCGCTGCGCATTTTCCCTGTGCCACCAGCATGGTCATTCCGTTGACCGCTAACAGCCCCTTGGCTTCCGCTTCCATCAGCAACTGCGTTTTCAGGGGATTATAAATGATGTCCACCACCGCTTCGCATTGCGGAAACCCGGCCAGGGACACCGGCGCTTGCAGGTTGTGCGGAAACATTCCCACAGGCGTGGTATTCACAATAAGTTGTGCATCGGCATGGCGATGCAAATTGCCGTAGTGATTCTCGCCCGAACGGGAAATCACCACCACCTCGCCGGCCTCCATATCCCGCAACACGCAACAAGCGGTAACCGAAGAACCGCCGCTGCCCAACACCAACGCTTTGCGTCCTTTCACCGGAACAGCATTGCTCTCCAACAAATACCGAAATCCCGCATAATCGGTGTTGTAGCCCCGTATGGCATCCCCGTCAAAGCAAACGGTGTTCACACTGCCTATGCGCCGTGCCGTTTCGTCCAGCACATCACAAAACGGAATCACCGCTTTCTTATAGGGGATGGTGACATTGACGGCCCGGTATGCCGGCCGGTGAAAAAAGGCTTTCAGTTCCTCGGGTTGCTTTTCTATTAACTCGTAAGGATAGTCCCCGAAAAAGCGGTGAATTTGAGGCGACAAACTGTGCCCCAGGTGTTCCCCCAACAGCCCAAACCGTTCCATCACACAACCTCGGTGTAGCTGCCGAGATATTGGAATTTATCCGACTCTGCCTGCAACTGCGACAACAGATTTTCAAACGATTCGGAATACACCGACACCTCGATATCGAAATAAAACATGAATTCAAAATCCCGGCCGGGAATGGGGCGACTTTCCAGTTTGAGCAAGTTAATTCCCAGCGAATAGAATTTGGACAAAATGCTGTGCAAAGCGCCGGGCTTGTGCGGCAACACCAGCATCAGGCTGGTGCGGTTGGCACCGGGATAGATTTCCAGCGGCTTGGCAATGCAAATAAACCGGGTGTAATTGTTTCCTACATTGGGCAGGGACTCCTCCAAAACAGTCAAGCCGTACAGTGCGGCACACGATTCGGAAGAAATGGCCGCCACATCGGTTCTACCGCTTTCGGCAACCGCTTTGGCCGCCATGGCCGTATTTTCGCACACATGAATTTTCACATTTTTCAGGCCTTGCAAAAACCCGCTGCACTGTTGAAGCGCCTGCTCGTGCGAATAAATTTCACGCACATCGGCCAATGCCGTTCCTTTGGGTGCCAGCAACACATGCGAGATGTGCAGCCGCGTGCTGCGCACAATATGGAAATGATATTTGAACATCAAATCGTATATTTGATTCACCGAACCGGCCGAACTGTTTTCCAACGGCAAAATTCCATAGTGGCACAGGCCTTGATCCACGGCGTTGAACACACCCTCAAATGAGTTCAAATACATAATGTTGGCTGCCGAAAACAGCTTGTCACAAGCCAGTTGCGAATACGCACCTTCCACACCTTGACAAGCTACGAATGCCCGTTCCGGGAACACCGGCGCTGTTTCGCGAATTCCCGCCCGTATGGTGTCCAGCAAGGCTCCGTCGAACCCCAGCCGGTGATTTTGATAGGAGCGGCTCAGGCTCATAATCAAATTGTAGAGCACCCGTGTTTGGGATTCCAATTCTTCACCGGCCAAATCCGACACCCGCTCCAACAGTTGCCTTTCACGCGACGGATCTTGAACCGCTCGGCCTTGGCTTTTTTTGTAATCGGCCACCTGTGCCGACACGCCCATGCGCTTCACAAAAAGGCGCACCAACTCCTCGTCGATGCCGTCAATTTCTTTTCGCAATTCTTCCAATTCCATTGTGTATTTCCTCCTTTATGTCAGCCGTGGGAGCGCGACAGCCATTCGTCGCACAAAACCACAGCACAAGCCGCTTCCACACACGGAACCGCCCGCGGAACAATACACGGGTCGTGCCGACCGTGAACGGTCAACGGCTCCACTTGGCCGGTGCGCCGATTCCATGTTTGCTGTTCTCGTGCAATCGACGGCGTGGGCTTTATCGCCACGCGGAACACCAACGGCATTCCCGTGGTTAGCCCGCCCAAAACGCCTCCGTGATGATTGGTGCGCGTTTTCACAACGCCGTTTTCTTCGTAGTAGGGGTCGTTGTTTTGAGAGCCGCGCAACCGTGCCGCTTCAAAGCCGTTTCCAAATTCCACGCCACGCACCGCCGGAATGCCAAACAGCATGTGGGACAATCGGTTTTCCAGTCCGTCAAACAGCGGATCACCCATGCCGGCCGGCAATCCCACCGCGGCACACTCAATCACGCCGCCGATAGAATCACCTTCGCCACGCACTTGTTCAATCAGTTGCCGCATGGCCTGCCCCTTTTCGGCATGGCACACCGGGAACAGTCCCTGCGGAAAGTCAGCCGGTGTCACCGCCACCGGGTCAAAAGGCGTATCGTCAATACCGCCGATGCCGGCAATGTGCGCCCCCACGGCAATGCCCTGCTTTTGCAAATATTGCAGGCACAAACCGCCGGCCGCGCACAGCGCCGCTGTGAGCCTGCCGGAAAAATGGCCGCCGCCGCGCACATCTTGGGCTCCGCCATAGCGAATGTCCGCCGGATAGTCGGCATGCGACGGGCGCGGTTGATCCCGCAATTCGCGATAGTCGGCCGATCGGGTATTTGTGTTGCGAATGCAGGCACAAATCGGCGCGCCACAGGTAACGCCGTCTACCAGGCCGCTGATAAACTCCACCTTGTCTGCCTCTTTACGGGGCGTGGAAAACTCGCTCTGCCCCGGCGCACGGCGGGCCATAAAGGCCTGCAACGCTTCGCTGTCCACACGAAATCCGGCCGGAAATCCGTCGATCACCACACCGATCGCTTCGGCGTGAGATTGTCCGAAAATGCTGAGTTTCAGTGTCCGCCCTATCATTGATGACATAGGGTCATCCCCCTTTCCGCAAGTTCTTTGTAAAAGCACGGGTATGATTTTTGAACGGCTTGTGCACCGGTAATGGTTACCGGCATTTCGCACAAGCACGCCGCCACCGCTGCCGCCATGGCAATGCGGTGATCGTTGCAGGCATCCACCGTTCCTCCGCGCAAACAACCGGTTCCGTCAATCGTGAGGGAATCGGCATCCGTTTTCGCTGTTCCGCCCAAAGCCGTTATCATGGCACACACACTGGTTAGGCGGTCGCTCTCTTTCAGGCGCAGTCGCCGCGCATTGCCAATCACGCTGCGCCCCGGGATACCCGCTGCCAGCACGGCCAATATCGGTACCAAATCGGGAATTTGCGAAGCATCTACAACAAGCGGATGCGTGGGAACCCCGCTCACCGACAACCCTGCCGGCGTTTGCGTGAGCGTAAGGCCCGCTTGGCGCAACAAGGCGGCAATAGCCCGATCGCCTTGCAACGATTGACTGTTCAAGCCGGCCACTGTTAGTGCGGAATCGGCGGCAATGGCGCCGGCCACCAACCAAAAGGCGCCGTTTGACCAATCTCCTTCGGTTGTCACCGTGCCGGGCGAACGGTATCGGCTGCCCGCTGGCACGGTAAACACGGTTCCGGTTTCCGCAACAGCCACCCCGAACGAACGCATGGCCGCCAATGTTAAGTCAATATACGGCCGCGATTCCACCGTGCCTGTCACCTCAACAGTCACTTCCCGCTTTAACAAAGGCGCTGCCAGCAACAGCCCGCTGATAAACTGGGAACTGACCCCGCCGTTAATCACAAAGCGGTTTCCTGTCAAACGGCCGTGAAGCATTAATGGGAAAGCGCCCTGCGGCGACAGGGTGCACCCGTTCTCGCACAACAGTTCATACAAAGGCGATAACGGGCGCTGTGCCAACCGCCCGCGGCCGATAAACTGTGCCGATCCAAACGTGGCCGCTATCGGTAATAAAAAGCGCAATGTGGAACCGCTTTCGCCGCAGTTGAGCACCGCCGCCGGCGTGGCCGCGGAAATCGGCACCACCGAAAGGCGGGTATCCTCCAAAGCAATCGACGCTCCCAACGAACGCAAGCAATCCACCGTGGCTTGAATATCCTGCGACAACGTGATCCCCTCAATCACCGTGGGGCCATCCGCCAATGCCGCACAAATCAACTGGCGATGCAACACCGATTTGGAAGCAGGAGCGGTTGCCGTTCCCGCCAAAGTGTGCCCGCTCACCGTCACTGTCATAGCGTTAACCCCATCTCGATGTACCGATGCAACTCATCCAGCGTAACCGATTCCACCCGGGCCTCGCCCAAGTGCGGCACTGTAATCAGCCCCACCCGGTCGTCAACCCGTTTTTTATCTGCCAGCGCCGCTTGCCACAACACCTCGGCCGTGAAATCGCATGCCGTTGGCAATCCTTGCTTTTCCAGCAACAACAGCAACCGACGGCATTCTTCGGCCGCCAGTGCTCCCTTTTTGACCAAAGCGCGGGAAACAATGGCCATGCCAATGGCCACCGCACTGCCGTGCGAAACAGAAAACCCGCTGCACTTTTCCACGGCATGGCCGACAGTGTGTCCGAAATTCAACAATTGTCGGCACCCGCGGTCTTGCTCGTCGGCTTCTACCACATCGCGTTTGATAGTCACGCAGCGGTGAATGATCTCGGCATCAGACAGCGCTTCCTGTTCCAATTTGCTCAAAAAGGCCGCATCCCAAATCATTCCGTATTTGATAACCTCGGCCATGCCGTCGGCATATTCGGCCGGTGTGAGCGTGGCCAACACCTGCGGGTCACACAACACCGCCCACGGCTGATAAAACGCCCCCAACAGATTTTTCCCTTCCGGCAAATTCACGGCGGTTTTTCCTCCCACCGAAGAATCCACGCAAGCCAACAAGGTGGTTGGTATCTGCACAAAACCGATCCCGCGCAGGTAAGTTGCCGCGCAAAATCCGCCCAAGTCGCCAACCACACCGCCACCCAATGCCACCAACGCATCACTGCGTGTAAAGGCATGCTCGGCAAGGAACGACACCAATTGCAAATAGACGGCCGTGCTTTTGGAACTTTCGCCCGCCGGTACGGTGTATTCCGCCACCCGAAAACCGCTTTCTTCCAGCGAAACACGCACACGGTTTCCGTACAACGGTCCCACCGTGGTATCGGTAAGCAACAAAATTTTGGCTCCGTGCAACACCTTGGCGCAGTATGCTCCCACACTCGACAGCAGACCTTCTTCAATATGAATAAAATACCGGCGCGATGCGTTAACCTCAACCGTTTTCATCACCAAAGTCGATCCTTTCTTTGCGTTCACTGCCCTCTCGCAACAAGGCACGAAGCGTTTTGTCGTCTTGATTTTGCAGTGCCTCACGGTAGGCCGATAGCGAAGCAGTTAATGCGTCAATCTCTCGCAACAGGTTTTCGCGGTTTTCCATGAACAATTCTGTCCACATTCCCTCATTCAGCCGGGCAACGCGGGTTAAATCCTTGTAGCTGCCGGCAGAAAACCCGCGGTGCGCCTGTGCGCGCGGGCTTTTCACAAACGCGTTGGAAACCACATGGGCCAGTTGCGAAGTGAAAGCAATGATTTCGTCGTGCTTTTCCGGCGTTGTTACCGTTACCGACCCAAAACCCACGGACCGAAGCAAGGCGGTTACCCGCTCCAACAATTCAATATCGTCGGTGTCCTCCGGCGTGAGAATCATCGATGCCCCCGTGTACAACTCCGGCGAGGCATATTTGAACCCGGAACGGTGAAATCCCGCCATGGGATGCCCGCCGATAAACACAAATCCGTGTTTACGGGCAATGGGCCAGCACTCTTTGCAAATGCGTTGTTTAATGCCGCCGCAATCCATCACCACAGCACCGGCACGAAACTGCGTTGCCCAGTTTTTCACAAATTCCACGGTACCGGCGGGATATACCGCAATCAGAACAAAGTCACACAGCGGCAAGGTCTTTTCATTCAATTCGCCGTCGATAGCGTGTGTCAATTCGGCATATTGCCGAACGCCGACATCGGCATCATACCCCCACACCGTGTGCTCGGTGTGTGCTTTCAGCGCCTTGGCCAACGACCCGCCAATCAGCCCCAAGCCAACAATTCCCACGGTCATTTTGCCAAGGCCTCCCGCACCAGGGACACGCCTTTCATGGTGTCTTCAAACTGTTCGGGCGTTAACGACTGTGCCCCGTCGCACAACGCTTTGGCCGGATTGTTGTGCACTTCAATCATCAAGCCGTCGGCACCGGCTGCTGCCGCCGCCAACGCCATGGGCTTCACCAAGCGGCTGATGCCGCTGGCATGGCTGGGGTCAACCACAACCGGCAGGTGCGACAGCTCTTTGAGCATCGGAACCGCCGACAAATCCAATGTGTTGCGCGTGTAGGTTTCAAAGGTGCGTATGCCGCGCTCGCACAAAATGATTTGCTCGTTACCGCCGGCCATGATATACTCCGCGCTCATCAGCAGTTCTTTGAGCGTGCTTGCCAAACCGCGCTTGAGCAAAATCGGCTTGCGGATACGCCCCAGTTCTTTGAGCAGTTCAAAATTCTGCATGTTGCGGGCGCCCACTTGAATCACATCCACATTTTCAAACAGCGGCAGGTGATTGGCATTCATAATTTCCGTTACAATCGGCATGCCGGTTTCTTTTTTGGCTTCTCCCAACAGAGCCAACCCGTCGGCTTTCAACCCTTGGAAATCATAGGGTGATGTGCGCGGCTTAAAAGCACCGCCGCGCAACAAAGTGGCACCCGCTACTTTCACCCGCTTTGCCACTTCAATAATTTGCTCACGGGACTCCACCGAACAAGGACCGGCAATAACCGCAAAATTTCCGCCACCGATTTTCACGCCGTGAACATCCACCACCGTATCGTCGGGATGAAATTTACGGTTGGCATTTTTGAACGGTTCGGAAATGCGCATCACGCTTTCCACAATTTCCAAATTGCCAAGCAGCTCCATATCGATGTTGGTGGTGTCACCCACCAGCCCCAACACCGTGTTATATTCGCCGTTGGAAATATGTACACCCACATTTTGTGTTTTCAGCCAAGTAACCAGATTGTCAACCTGATCGACGGAAACTCCTTGCTTGATAACTGCAATCATGATTCATTCCTCCTAAAAATTAAAAGGCCCGCAGCTTTCACTGCGGGCCTGAATACCAGGATTGGTAACGGGACATTTCCACGAATTACCGGCAGCAGAAAGCGCTCTTACATTTGCGGGCAAAGCAAAAGTAAAAGTAGGAATACGCATATTCTGCTGCAAATACACGGTTCTTCATGCAAAACACCTGTTCTTTGGATTTGATATTACTATAACACACCGATTTCCGGTTGTCAACAAAAATTTCGCGGACTTTTCGGTTCTTCTCGCTGTCGGTTACCACACGGGCATCACGATTTGGTGAGAGCTGCTTCCCGACACCGAATAGTAGTGCCGCAAAATTTGCACATAACTCCATCCTTCTTCGTTGGCATAGCCCACCGCGCCCATTTGGCTCAGCCCCACACCGTGGCCCCACCCTTGCGTGGTGAGTGTTACCGTGTCGGCTGCCGCATCGTAGGTGACGCGGAACGCATGCGAACGCAATCCCAACGCCGAGCGAAGGTTAAATCCGGTGAGCGGCTTTTTGTTTCCGCGATTATCCACATAATAGAAGTTGGTATAGAAAACATAGTTCCAACCGTCACCGGTGCCGGATGTACCGTCGCCGTCGTATGACACCACTTGCAACGGCGATTCGTTGGCCACCGCTTCGAACTGTTCTTCCGGCATAACATACGAAGGATACCGGTTTTGCACATTGGCGGCAAACCACGCCTTGACTTTTTCGATCAGTTCTTCGCGAGTCAGGGTGACCGTGCTCACAAAGCTGCCGCCACCGTATTTGGCATAACTAACCGCATTGTCATACAGGCTGACAACACTTTGCAAATACGGAAGCGATCCCGACCACACCTTGTTGCTGGAAGCGCTGTATCCGCCGGTCGCCGCCGAATACGCTGTTTGCAACAGCATGTCTTCCAACGAAGTTTTGCCAACATCCAGCAGTTTAACGCCCAGCACCTCGCCCACGGCATCGTAAATCTTCTTGTCGTATTTGTTGGACAAATCCAACGGCTTTAATTTGCAAACATACGGCTTTTGATAGGCGGAATTGTACCACAGTATGTAGCTGTACGAAGCCACCGCCTGTGCCTTTTGTGCCTCCGTGGAGGCCACCATGGTGCTGGCACTGCCCAGCTCGGATTTCACAATGTAAGTTAAGGCCCGCTGCAACTCCTCTTTGGTTTTGGGGCGCATCACACCGTCACTGTCCTGCATATCGTCCTCAACCGCGCTGTTGGTGTTCTTCAATACAAAATAGCTCATGAATTCATATTCCGACACCGTACCTTGCACCGTGCCCTCAATCGCATCCACACGGTTTTCTCCGGAATCCGACGGACGCGTTACCGACGGGCGCGAGGTGGTGGTTGTGCTGGGCTTGGTTGTTGTTTCGCCAACCAGTTGGTCGCCTTCTTCGTTGACCGCCGTGGTTTGCTGCGTGGTAACCGTGGTTGTGGCGGTGGTAGTTGTCACCGTGGTTGTGGTTGTGGCAACGGTGGTTGCGGTAGTGGTTGGCTTTGTTGTGGTTTGTGTGGTGGCTGTCGTTGCCGGCGAAGTGCTTGTGGTCGGCGCCTCTGTAACGGTTGTCGTCGGTACGGCGGTTGTGGTGGCGGTTGTCACCGTGGTAACGGTGGTAGCCGCCGACGATGTTGTTGTGCCCACTCCCTGCAATTCTTGCGACACTTCCGGCATTTGTACCGTGCGGTTCACACGCGCTTTGCTCAAATCGTTGTCGGCCGCTTCACCGGTACGCACCCGACGGGCGGCCACCAAAATGCGCGCTCCGCTGAAACTGTATTCCACCGGCGTTGTCAACAGCAGCAAGTCGTCCCCTTCCTGTATTTCCACAGGCGTATCAAACAGCGACCGCCGTCGCAGTTGTGCCACATAATACAGAAAATCGTCTTCACTTTCAAAACTGCTTTGCGAAAAGTCAAAGGCGCCGGCCGAGGTATCCCCGTCTTGCACCATCACCACCGCAAAGATTTTATAGGTGTTTTCCTGATAAATCGTGCCGAAATCAATCGTTGTGTGCTGTTTAAGATAGGTGAGATTGGTATACTCCGAAAGGTCGGAAAACATTTGCCCGTTTTGCGGGTTGTTTCCGTAAATCACCAACGAACGGCTAACCTTTCCGGGTTGAAGCGATGTCCCTGTGCCAAGGTGCGGCACGCCGTAGGTTGAGGTTTTTTGGTAGAAATCCCGGCCTTCGTAGTAATTGTCCGACGGGTCCAAAACCACCGGATAGTTGATGGCTGTTCCGTCAACGGTGAGCCACCCGGCAATGTCCGAATTCACACGGTACAGCGACATGAATTGCGATAAAATCCCGTCCGGATACACCACTTCTTCGGTTTCGTCCACCTCTTGCTCCTGCATATAAATCGCCCACAACGATTCAAATTCACGCTCGTTGAGGTAGGGCATCAGGATATACACATAGCCCATCACCAGCACGGCCAACACAGCCACCAAAACGGCGGACAGCCAAATCCATCGCCGCCCTTTCAGCATGGGTTGCGTTGCCCGTTTGCTGTTTGCCGGTTCCACCGGCTGTTGCACTTTTTCCAGCAGTTGGCCGCCGGCCATCACGCCCGGCAGCGCTTCCAAATAGCGACGCGCCATGTCCAGGGCATACAGAGTGGCCGCGTTGCGTATCTGCTCGCGGTCTTCGGTGCCGTGCCCGGCAAACACTTTTTTCACCCACACGCGCCGCTCGTCTGCCAGCGCCACATACACCGTGCCCACTTCTTTCCCTTCACTGGGATCCGGGCCGGCAACGCCGGTGATGCCGATGCCGATGTCGGCCCCGCCGACACGGCGGGCACCTGTCGCCATGGCTCCGGCGGTTTCCGGGGATACCGCGCCCTGATTTTCCAATATCTCATCCGGCACGCCCAACACTTGGCGTTTTATTTCCGGTGAATAGGCCGCAATACCGCATTCGAACACCTGAGACACGCCGGGCACTTCGGTTAATCGGCCGGACAGCAATCCCGCCGTGCACGATTCCGCCGTAGCAATTTTCTTTTCGCGCTTTTTGAGCAACGCCACCACCGCTTCCGGCAATCCGTCGGTGTCCACACCGTATACCGCCGCGCCCAGTCGGTCGCGTATTTCGTCCAGCACCGGCAAGCACAGCGCATCGGCTTCTTCGGCCGTTGCCGCTTTGGCTGTTACACGCAGTTGCACCTCGCCCGATTTGGCATAAGGCGCCACCGTGGGGTTGCTGCCTTCCATCAAATCGTGCAGTTGCTCGTCAACCGCCGCTTCCGGAATGCCGAAAACCCCCACCGTGTGCGAACGGATGGTTTCACCCGAAAACCGTTGCAAAAACGGTGCCACACTGTTGAAAAACATCGGCATCAGTTCCTTGGGTGGGCCGGGCAGCAAAATCACACATTGCCCGTATCGCTCCACCGCGCAACCGGGCGCTGTGCCGTGGTCGTTCGGGAAAACCGTGCACCCTTTGGGCAGCATGGCCTGCTTGCGGTTGTTTTCCGTGTAGTCTTTTCCGGTGTTGTGAAAATATTCCCGAATTCGCTTTTCGCTTTCTTCGTGCAATTCCAGCGGAAGATTTAATGCCTGTGCCACAGTCTCCCGCGTTAAATCGTCTTCCGTTGGCCCCAATCCGCCGGTGAGAATCACCATATCGCACCGCGAAAGAGCCAATGCCAACGCACTTTCCAGCCGCTCGCGGTTGTCACCCACCGTTGATTGATACAGCGTATCAATCCCATAAACCGCCAATTCCCGCGAAAGGAACTGGCTGTTGGAATTCACAATATCTCCCAACAGCAACTCCGTTCCCACCGTCAAAATTTCTGCATTCATCGAATTTCGCCACCTTTTTTGTCGAAAACTTTTCGGCTCATAAACGCTCTACACGCACACCGGCCATGGCTTCGGCTACCAATTCTTCCACCGGAAGGCGGCTTTCGGCTTCTTCCAGCTCCTCCACCCGCGGGCGCGTGCGCGGATGCCGCGGTGTGAACACCGTGCAGCAATCCTCATACGGCTGTATCGAAGTTTCAAAGGTTCCGATGCGCCGTGCCACAGCAATAATTTCTTCTTTGTCCATGCCGATAACCGGCCGAAACACCGGCAAGGTTGCCACTGCATCGGTACACCGCAACGCACCAATCGTTTGGCTGGCAACCTGCCCCACACTTTCTCCCGTGATCAGTGCGCCGCATTCCAGCTTTTCGGCCAAGCCGGTGGCAATTCGCATCATAAAACGACGCATCACCAGCGTGAACAGTTCTTCCGGACACTGTTTGCCGATTTCTTCTTGAATATGCGTGAACGGTACAATATACAGGGTTGTGCGGCCGGCATATTCGCCCACCTGCTGCAACAGTGTTTTCACTTTCCGCTCGGCCCGCTCGCTGGTATACGGCGGCGAAGCAAAGTGAACGGCCGCCAGTTCGATGCCGCGCTTGGCCATCATGTAGGCCGCCACCGGCGAATCGATACCGCCGGACAGCAGCACCGCCGCTTTTCCGCCGGTTCCCACCGGCATGCCACCGGCACCCGGCAACTGCGGACCGTGAATGTAGGCGGCAAAATCACGGATTTCCACCCACACCGTCACTTCCGGCTGATGCACATCCACTGCTAAATGCGGATACCGCTCCAACAAATACGCACCCACCTGTGCACACAGTTGCGGCGAAGTCAACGGAAACCGTTTGTCGGCCCGCTTGGCTTCCACCTTGAAGGTTTTGGCACGGCGCAACGGCTTTTCCAAATAGGACGCAGCCGCTTCCAAAATGGCCGGCATGCTTTTTTCGGTGACACAGGCGCGCGAATAGGCCGAAATTCCAAACACTTTGGCCACCCGCTCGCTGACTTCATCCCAATCCACCTCGGCCTCTTGCGGCTCAATGTAAATGGTGGACTGTGCCTTGCGGAAAGTAAATCCGCCCAACGGCTTTAACCGCCAACGCAGGTTTTTAATGAGGACTTCCTCGAAAGTGCCGCGGTTGAGCCCTTTGAGTGCCAACTCTCCGTTTTTGATTAGGATAATTTCTTTCTCCATGATTTATTGATACTCCTCCGGAAGGTCTTTGCCTTTGTTCACATACCACGCTTTCGGCATCAGCACATCGCTGTTCAGCGTTGTCAACGCCGTGTTCACGGCGGCCTCTTCGCCTTCGCGCACGCGGCGCGCCACAATCACCGTGCGACCGTTTTTCAGCGAAGCGCCTCGCTTGTTGCTGCAAGTGGACAATGTGAGAATACTGTCGGTTTCGTTCACATCCACATCCCCGAAATCATACAACGACCGTGCGCGTATTTTTTCCACAAACGCGCCAAACGCCTCGTCGGTGCGGAATTCGGTGCGAATATAATCAAACGCTTCCTCACCGGTGGCATCGGCATCAATCAGCATCACGGCAAACACCTTATACACCAGGCTTTCTCCGTACAGGGTATCCAGGGTCACCGTTGTTAACCTCTGCGCACGCGAAACATCACCATAGGCCAACAAATTGAATTTTGAAAACATCAATCCGCTGTTCAGATTGTGCCCATAGATAATCAAATTCCGTTGCCCGCTTGTGTCAGCCACACTGTTGCGGTAATCCATAAACAGTGTACCCGCCTTATCCGGTTCGTCCAAATAATTGCGGTCTAAATAATAAGCATTGTCTTCTGCCTGCACCACCGGATTGTCGATTTTGTTGTTAAACAAATCGGTGGTTTTTCCTCCGCCATCGGCCGTGAAGGTTAACCAACCCACCACATCGGCATTGCGACGGTACAGCGCTTTGAAAGATTCGTCGATTCCTTCCGGATAAATAACCTCGCCGCCGTCTTCCTCTTCTTCGTCGCGCATGCCGTCACCGGTATACAACTCCCGCATGGAATGCGTAACCTGCTGTGTGTACCGCGGTTGCAGCCACACCTCGTCAATTAAATAGTAGCCCGAACACAAAAACACCGTGAGCGCCAACAAAAACGCCAGCTTGCGAATCCACTCCGACCGGCTGTCGCCCGCAACCGGAATCACCGACCGAAGCCAAGTTACCGCCGCTTCCCGTTTTCCTTTCATTCTCAGCGCCTCCTCTGCAATGTGCCCACCGCTTCTTTCAGCGCCGCTGCCAATTCGCGCACCTCGCAAGCGGTGTTTTCATAGCAAAAGCTAACCCGCAACGACGAATCGATTTCCCGGGCAGGCAAGCCCATGGCTTCCAGCACCGGGCTGTGCTGCCCCTTGGCACAGGCAGAACCGGACGATACATAAATATTTCGTTGCGCCAAAAAATGAAGCAGCGTTTCACTGCGAATTCCCACCACCGAAAAATGAACAATATACGGCACGCCGTTTGGTGGCAAATGCCAACGAATGCCCGGCAAGGCGTTCAGCTCTTCGCACAACACGGCCCGCAGCTGCTCATACCGTTCCCGTTGCTGCTCAAACGGCACCGTGGCCGCCGCAGCCGCACCGAACCCGGCAATCGCCGGCATGGCCTCGGTTCCGCTGCGCAATCCCTTTTCCTGCCCGCCGCCCAGCGCGCGCGGAAGCACCCGCACGCCGCGGCGAATGTACAACGCGCCGCATCCTTTGGGTGCGTGCAATTTGTGCCCGCTGAATGACAGCAAATCCACACCCCAGCGCTCGGCTTTAATCGGCAGCTTGCCGGCCGCCTGCACGCAATCGGTGTGAAACAGAGCCTGCGGTGCCCGTTCGCGCACAACCTCCACCATGGCTGGGATGTCAAACCGCGCACCGGTTTCGTTGTTCACCGCCATAATGCTCGCCAATGTGGTGTCGGCACGGCAGGCCTCGGCCAACTGCTGCACGGAAATCGTGCCGTCCGGTTGCGGCTTTAAGCGTGTCACTTCCCAGCCGTTTTTTTCCAGTTCGTCAAAACAAGCCGACACCGACGGGTGCTCCACCGCGGTGGTTACCGCCACCGGCGGCCGCCGACGGCACGCTGCTGCCGCACCCAACACCGCCAAATTGTTTGCTTCGGTGCCGCCGGATGTAAACACCAGTTGCTCCGCTTTGGCTCCGATGAGTGCCGCCACTTCGCAACGGGCACGCTGCAATTCCTCTTCGGCCCGCATTCCCATGGTGTGCAAAGAGGACGGATTGCCATACACTTCGGTCATCACCCGCATCATGCGTTCCACTGCTGCCGAACACACCGCGGTGGTGGCGCTGTTATCCAAATAGGCCATTTCCATCCTCCTTTTTGACACAGTAATAACAAGTGTATCATACCACAAATTTTTCAAAGTTACAACCCTTATTACAGGACTGTCATATTTCACCAGTGCCTTGTTGCCGACAATGCAAAACTCGGCCGCCACTTGCTATCAGTGGCGGCCGAGCCGAAAAACAAGGTTGCGGGTATGTCTTATCCGACAATACCGGTGCGCTCAATACTTTCCACGAAATGGCGCTGCAAGAACAGGTAGAGCACCAGCGGAACAATAATGGTTAGTATGCCCGCCGCCGCCAAGATACCACGGGCAGACAGCGCGCCACCGCTGGCGCCGCCGTCGCTCACGGATGTTTGCAACGCGCTCTTAATGGACTGCATGGTGGGAACCAGCGCCTTTTCCTGAGTGAGGTACAGCATGGACGAATAGTAGTAGTCGTTCCAGTGCCACACAAAGGAGAACAAGGTTACAGTGATAATGCCGGAGCCGGAGCTGGGCAAAATGATGCTGACAAAGGTGCGCAACGGGTTGCAGCCGTCCACCCATGCCGCTTCTTCCAAGTCTTTGGGGAGGCCCAAGAAGAACTGGCGGAAGATGAAGATGAACAAGCCGTTACGAATACCGGCGCCGAACAGAGCCGGCAGGATGATAACCCACGGTGTGCTCAGCAAATTCAAGCCGGTTCCGAGGAAATCCTGATATTGCAAATACTGTGTGATCAACAATGTTTGCGGCGGCACAATGATGGTGAGCACCACGCACATGAATACAATGCCTTTTTCAAAGAACTTGTAGCGCGCCAAACCGTAGCCCACCAGCGAGCAGGAAATCAGCGACGCCAGCGTTCCGCCCACGGCGTGAATCAAGCTGATCTTTGCCGAATTCCAGAAATTCAGCTTTTCGATGGCATACACCACATTGTCGAACGTCCATTTCAGAGGCACCCACACCACATTCGGGTTGTTCAGGGAACTCGGATCGGAAAATGTGGCCAACAGCAGGTAGAAGACAGGGAACAGGAACAAATAGCAAATACCTAGCAAAAACAGGGCACGAACCAGCGAAACCACACCGCTTTGGGCGTGACGACGCACCACGGCCGCACTCGGTTTCCGCTTTGTTTTCACAGTTGCAGTCATATTCTCCACCTCCTTTACGATTTCACATTTACTTTACGGAACGCAAGGGCTACCAAAGCCAATATCACTGCAATCACCGCAAAGTAAACCCACGCCATGGCTGCCGACAAATCCAAATTCACGTTGTTGTATTCGGTGGTAACCTTTTGCATAATGGCGTTTTGTGTGCTAACACTGCTTTCCACAATGGTGTAGAAAATGTTAAGCATAATCATGGGGCCGATCATCGGAATGGTGATTTTCCAGAAATCTTCCCACGCCGTGGCACCTTCGATGGCCGACGCTTCGTACAGCGAGGGAGAAATACTCTGCAACGCCGCCAGGAAAATAATCATCTGAACACCCGATTGCCACAATACATCAAACAGGTTGTTGTATATGGTGTTGATGAGGTTGGTGATTTCGGAACCAAGCCCCATTTCCACCAGCAAATCGGCCAGGGTGTTGGCGCTGGATACTGCACCGGACGACACCATGTTACCGCTCATAACACTGGACGACACCGTATCGGTGTTCACAATGTCCATAACAATACCGGTTGCCAGCACCACCGGCAAGAAGCAAACGCCGCGAACAAAGGTGCGGCCGATGAATTTGGATTTCAAAATCACCGCAATGAACAAACTGGCCACAATGATAACCGGCACTTTCCATGCCAACTGTGTGAGCGTTTCGCCCAGTTTGATGCTGTAATTGGCATCCACTTGGAACACATATTTAAACTGTTCCAACCCCACAAATTCCATGGTTAATCCGTTTGCCGGATCTATGGTCACTTCGTTGAAGCAGAAGGAGATAGATTGAATGATCTGTCCCAGGAAGAACACACAAAATCCAATGTAGAACGGCAAACAGAACATACGCCCTGTCCACGCCTGACGCGCTGTTAACGACATTTTAAAGCGTTTATTCTTCATTGCCGGTCACCTCCTTCCAAGTTCCTTTGCAAAAGCCTTTTGCCGGGATTTCCACGCCCTGAACCGTAACCGCTTTGTCGTTGTAGTTCACGGCCACTTGAATACCGTTTTCGTATTCTGTCATGTACACATTCTCGGCAAGTTCGCGATGGCCCACAATGGCTTGATCGTGAATTTCTTTGAGCAACGGCATGTAGGCGTTGTACTGCGACTTTGCTTTGTCTTTCCACAACGACCATGTGGAACCGTACAAGTAGTTGTAGTCGGTATCGAACAGCTCGGCCGCATCTTCATAGATACCGATATACAACAGCTCGGTGCCGGTTTCTACAGCCGAAAGGTAGGTTTGCTCCGGATTGGACGATTGCGGAATCGAATCGGTGGTATACGGAATATATCCGTGCAAAACCGTTTGATAGAACGGCACATCCTGGCAGAAGATATCGTATCCGCTGGAATGAGTCGGCACATTGGTAATCAGGGATGCATAGGGCAGCACATAGGCGTTGCCGCCGTTGAAGGCCATCTTCACACCGGCATCCTTGTAGGGTTGCAAGGCTTCGGCCACCTTTTGCGGGAAGGTGGAACGGTACTGTTCGTTGTCTTCGTAGAAATTCGAATAGCAGTATTCGCCCAAAGTGCTCAGGCTCACCGCCGACAAATTCTGCTTTTGCAGCGAGGTTAGATAGCGGTCGGTCTCCCATTTGATTTTTTCCGGACTGAGCAACGCGGTGACATCGCTGCCCAACTTGTATACATAGGTTGACAACATGTATTCCTTTTGATACACCACTTTGCCGAACACGCTGCGAATCCCGTTTTTGCGAGCCGATACCCCGTTTCCGCTCTTTTGGAAACTCAACAGGTCGACATCGGCGTAGAGGGTAACGCCTGCCGATTCCGCATACTCTTGCAGCGAACGGAATGCCTTTTTGCCGCCCAGGGCACCCAACGCCGAAGCCGCTTTGGGCAACTTTTTGTTGTCCAATCCGTTATTGCTCCAACCAAGGTACCGCAGGGAAATGCTATCCATTCCTTCGGCTTTCAGGCCTTCCAAAATTTCCTGGCATTGATCATAGGTTGTCAACGCCACACGCTGAGTGTAGGGAATCACGCCCAAGAAGGTGGCGGCTTGTTCAAAGCCCCCCACCGCATCCAAATGGAAAGTCGGCGTGGTGTCTTGCTTTGTCAGGCCCTTTTCTTCCACCAAGTACTCGCGGTATTTGGTGGCCACACCCACATAATCGGCGTCGTCACCCGCAAGTGCCGAATAGCGAACTTCATAGGTGTCGTAGCCGTATTCCGGCTCGGCCACCAAGTTAATCTTGCGCTTGTTGAACAGGTTGTACTGCGCCTGCATCACGCGATAGTGAAACACCGAGCTAATGGCGTTGTACCCGCAGCGTTCGTTGCCGTTAACCACGGTGATTGAAGCCGCTGCATCGCCCTTTGTGATGATCCCCATCAGGGCATCTTGGCCAATCAGGGTGGCAAACACCGGCAAGCGAATATCTTCGGTGTAGGTAACTTGGCTGTCTTCCACAATCGACATATCCTCGCCGTACACCATGGAGGTGTAATCCGACGACAACTGAATGCCGTTGTTAAAATTCACCAGTGCCCCGCTTCCGTCGGGAACCAACAGGTATCCGTCGGTTTCCCAGTTGCCTGCTCCGAAAACAGGAAGCACGGTAACATCAATCAGCACATATTCTTCACCGTCAATGGCTTCTTCTTTGATTTCGTTCACCAAAACCGTGGCATAGAAATTGCCGTTGTCCAGCTTATATTCCACCGGAACGGTGATGCCCACGGCGGGGAATGTGTAGTCCACGCGGATGCCGCCGGCAACTGTGCTCACGGCAACACCGCCCATTTCCACACAATCAAATTCGCTGTTGGATTCCTGTGCGTATTCAATGGTGTCCATTTCGCGGCGGCTGACATAGCTGATCATCAACTGCGAGCGCACTTTGCCGCGGGTGCTGGCACCTTTGGACACTTCATCGCTTTCCACATCCGCCGGCGTGCTGTGCCATTGCTTGCCTGTCGCAGCGTCTTCCAAGTAGAAGTGGCCGTTATCCATGTTGGCATACATGGTGAGGTCGCCGCTTTGGGCCACCGCTTGATAGGCTGTTAAATCCACGGTTGCCGCCGGCGCTTCTTCGTCGCTCACGGTTTCGTCTTCAAAACCGGTATCTTCCGGTTCTTCCGCCATTACCGCTCCGCCACTCACTGTCAATAGCAAGGCTACCGAGAGGAGCAGGCAAAGAAAGGAACGGATTCGTTTATTTTTCGTCATTCTTTCATCTCTCCTCTCTGTCAGCGTGACACCAGCTCAATAACAATGGATTCAAAGAAACTCCATGTTTGCTGCAACAATGCCGAGAACATAATTGCCAAGAAGACAATCACTGCCATACCAATCACTGTGGCAATAGCCGAGAAAAAGGTTTGTGTCATGTTGTATTCATGAATGGCACTCAACCCACACATAATCAGCAGGAATGTCCACAGGATGCCGATCACCAGCACAATGTTCATCAGTGCGCCTTCCGACTCGCTCAAAACATTGGAAGCCACCACATTGATGATCATGGCGAACATCAGCGGCAACAAACTGTATGTGGTGACACAGGCAATCGATTTGAGGTTGCCGTTTCCGTTAAACAGCGTACACACCGCCCAGTTGGCAATCACAAACAGCATGGCAATGCCGATGGTCTTCATGAGCATAATCAGCAGGTTGTAGTCCAGCGCGCGGTTGGTGTTGAAAATGTATCCGGTTGCAAAATATTCCAAAGTGAACACCGCAAACAGGATCACCAACAACAACCCGACAACACTCCAAGACCCAATCTTGCGCGGTTTGAGCTGTTGGAACCCGTCTACCGGGTGGAACAGCGTGTACAGCGGGAAAGTGTATTTGGATTCCAGCTTGGAATAGGCGCTGCTTTCCGCCGCTTTCACTGCTTTGCGCTTGCGCAAGGCCTTGATTACTTTCAGCGCCACAAGCAACCCGACAATCACACACACAATGGGAATGAACAGTTTTTTAATGGTGACATTGCGGTATTCTTGGAACGAGTTGGAATACGCCGTGCGGTCACCGGCCAGTTTAAAGTATTTCATGGCCGTGCCGTAGTCGCCTTGCATATCATACACACGACCGATACCGTAGTAGGCGTGTGCGTTGTTGGAGTTTTCGTTGAGCAGCGATTGCCAAATATCAATCGTGCCGTCGAAATCGTCGTTCTTCAAACGAATAATCGCATCGCGATATTTGGTGCCGTAGGCTGTGGGCGCAAACACCGTGACAGACGCTTTGCCGGCATCCACCACCAGCACTTTGTCGCCTACCGACTCCAACGCCTTGGGGTTGTCGAATGTTCCCGTTTGCGTACCGTAGGAACCGAACACCGCCACCAGCTCGCCGGTTTCTGTGTATTGGAACACTTTGCCGCGGCCGGAATCCAGCGCGTTAATGAAGCCGTTGCTGTCAATATCCAAATCAATAAAATTGGTGACTTGCGACTTGCCCTTGCCCAAGCGATCCCATTCCAAATCGCCGAAAACAATTTCGTCGTCCAAAATGTTCTTGCCCAAATAGTTCAGCTTGCGAATAATGCCTTCGGGCACTTCGGTGGTGTTGGAAACGGTGGTGCAGGTGTACACAAATCCTTCCGCGTCCACATCAAAGCTGGAAATGTTAATCGGCGTGGAGGTGGCCATGCCTTCCAACTGCTTTTGTGTTAGGAACGGGCGCAGCATGTATTTCATGATAACTTCGCCGGTTTTTTCCACTTCGTTGCCGCCGAAGAAACGCTGATACTCGCCTTCGGCATTGAACACGAACGCGCCCATGTTGTTGCTGCGGGCGATGGCATACAAGTTGTTGCGGTTGTCCACAATCACCTTACACACATCAAACGGAAGGCCTTCGTCCAAGTGTGCGTCTTCTTCGGGAGAATAAATCTCGCGTATCAGCACATGGTCGGCGCCAAAGACCAAAATCCGCTGGCCCTGCGTGTCGGCAATGTAGATCTTACCGTCGGTGCCGATGGTTAAGCCTTCGGCATCTTGGAAAGTAACCGCCTCGCCGGATTGGTCCACAAAGTTGTCCAGCACCGTTTTCAGTTTCAAATCGGTGTCCAGCACAATCACGCGGCCGTTTCCGCTGTCCAGCAGGTACACGGTGTCTTTGTTATCGTAGTAGATGTCGGTTGGTGTGGACAAATCCACATCCAGCCCCAACGACTCCGCTGTGATGATTTTATCTACAGCATATCCGGCGGGAGCCGCCATGGAGTCTTCGTAGAAGTTGTAGTCGTATGTGGTGTAGGGAACGGAGTTTCCCGACAAAGCCCCCACCGACAGCGGGCACACCAGCAGCAACAACGCCACCAGCACAACGCCCATTATTTTTTTAGGCATAGGCAAAACACGCACCTTTCTGCAAACTACCTGACTGTTTTATTTCAAACCGGAGTGGGACATCGTTTCGGTGATGGAACTTTGCGAGATCAAGAAAACAATCATCGGCAAAACCATCATAACAACGGCCACCGCGGCAGATGCACCGGCACGGGCAATACCGCCTGCGGCAATCGAATTCAAAACAGAAGGCAGTTGCTTTAACTCTTCACTGTAAATGTAGGTGCCGTTTGTGGAGTTCCAGAAGCCTTGGAAAGCAAAGATAACCAATGTCATCCAGCCGGAACGCACACTGGGAATTACGATGCGGAAGAAAATGGTGAATTCGTTGGCACCGTCGATTCGTGCGGCTTCCAGCGTGGAATCCGGAATGGCGGTTACCATAAACTGCCGCATCAGGAACACGCCCATGGTGCTGGCCATGGCCGGGAGCAAAATGGCCCAATAGGTATCCACCATGCCCAGCCCGGCAATAATCAGGTATCGCGGCATGTTGGTGACATTGCCGTTAAACAGCATGGCCCACACAATGGCGGTGGACATCAGTGCTTGGCCGGGAAACTTGCCCTTGGCCAACGGATAGGAGGCCAAGGTGCCGATGAACACCTGAACAACGGTGCCCAGCACGGAAATCAGCAGGCTGTTAAACAGGTAGCGGCTGAACGGAACCCACAAGTTACCCGCCGGTTGAAGCACCATCTTGAAGTTTTCGATGGTGGGGTTCTGCACAAAGAATTTCGGGGGATAGGCATAGATTTCTTCAATCGGTTTGAATGCCTGCACAACCGAATAGATAACCGGCAACAGCATGAACAGCGACATCAGCGTTACAAACAGGGCAATCACAAAGGTGCCGCCCTTGGAACGGGACAGGATGACGCGGCTGTTGTTGATTTTAATGGTTTCGATCCATTGTTTCACTTTTTGCATTCCGATCCCCTCCTTACGCCGAAATCTTCGACAGCAGCTTGTTGGTTAAGCGCCACGCCACCAGCATGAGCAGGAAGAGCACCACGGCAGCCGCCGAAGCATAGCCCATTTCGTAGCGGGTGTTGGCGTGGTCTTGAATGTGCAAAACCAAGGTGTGTGTCGAATAGTTGGTACTGGGGTTACCGGTGATGGTGGGTGCAATGGAGAAGGCCGAAGAAATGGACTGCACCGCGCCGAACAGCAAGAACTCCTTCATCTGCGGGAAGGTAACATAGTACAGTTCCTGCCAACGGTTGCGCAACCCGTCGATAGCCGCCGCCTCAAAGTAGGTGCGATCCAGCGACTGCAAACCGGAAACAAACGACAGGAAGCCGGTGCCGAAGCTACCCCAAATGGCCACGATCATGGCCACTGTCATGGTGTAGGCGGAATCGGTCAACCATTGCACCGGGTCGTTCACCAACCCGAGTTTCAACAGAAAATCGTTGAGGAAACCTTTGGAGTCCGACGAGAAAATGTAGGTCCAAATGGTGGCGGCACCGCCGCACAACGCGGGGGTGTACATGAAGAACGTGTACAACACTCTCAGGCGGTAGCCCAGTTCGTTGATCAGCCACGCCACAACGAAGCTGAGAATGTAGCCAACCGGACCGACAACCAAGGCCATGATGAGCGTGTTCTTCAACGCAATCATGTACACATCGTCTTCGAATAGCAAACGAATGTAGTTGTCGATGCCGACAAAGCCCGGCGTTTGCACCATGTTAAAGTTGGTGAAGCTGAGAACAATCGAAGCCAAAATCGGCAAAATGGTGAACAACAGGAACGCAAGCAGGAAGGGGGACATCATGAGATAATGAATCATGTAGCCTTGCCGTGCTTGCTTTTTTAAGCTGGCGGTTTTTGTTTGTGCTTTCACGAGTACCCCTCCTTTCACTTATCCAATCCGAATTCTTTGCGTTTGCGTGTGATTTCCGCGTTGATATCGCGGTTGTACTGCGCCAAGGTGCGGCGCGGTTCCAAGTTCTGATCCAGCGAAGAACGCAGGGCGTTGGTTAACGAACGCGCCAGCAAATAGTCGCCGGGAATGGAATACACATTTTGTGTTTGCGCCATTTGTTCTTCCAGAACGGCCAGTTCGTCTTCCGTCCAACCCATACGCTTGATGGCTTCGGTGTCGGCCGGTGTGTAGCGCGAGGCAACACCCATGGTGGCTTCCAATTCGGTGCCGTAGTTAATCTGTTGCTCGGTGTCGGTCCACCAAGTGAGGAATTTGTAGGCATCGTCGGCCACGCCGCGTTTCTTGGCAGCTGTCAGCATCATGCAGCCGGCGCCGCCGGAGGCCGATGCGTGATTAACCGTGCCGTCTTCTTGCACCGTGCCGGGGATAACCGCCATTTTCCACAAGCCGCGCAATTCGGGCGCCGCCGCCATGAACTGGTTGTAGGTGGAATAGGCCGCAATGCCAATCGGCACATCGCCGGTGCGGAAACGGTTGTAGAAATCGATACTGCGCGCCACGCCATACTTTGAATAGAACTCCGCCCACTGCTCAAACGCTTCGTAGGCAGGCGTGGTATCAAACAGCGTCTTAGTTAGGGTTTCGTTATAATAGGTGCTTCCGCGCTGGAACATCAAGCTCTGGAAAATGTCGATACTGCCGGAAACGCCGGGCGTACCGGAGGAAGTTTCTGTCATGCCGACATTCATATTTTGACCTTGCAAGGTGCGGAGCATTTCGTAGAATTCATCCCACGTTTTCGGCGGAGTTAAATCCAACTCTTCGAAAATATCGGTGCGATAGAAAATCATCGGCCAGGTTTGGGTTTCGGGAATACCGTATATGCCGTTGGTGGTGCCGTTGTTGTACCGGAAGCGTTTCCAGGCCGCTTCGGTGAAGTGGTCACCCATGAGGTCATACACACCGTATTCGGTTTCCAAGTCCACCAAGGCACCACGCATGGACAGGTTGATTACCTGATCCGAGCCAATCATCAGTGCCACATCGGGGCCTTTTCCGGCCATGGTTGCCGAAAGCAAGGTGTCGCCGGTGTCTACCAAGCTGAGGGACACCGCCACGCCGGTTTGCGCCGTGAAATCGGTGATCATCGAGCTGACAATCTGCATTTGATCGCGGCCGGTGCTCACCCACGCTTCCACCGTGCCTTCTTTGCTCTTGATTTGATATTCGGTGAAGAACGAACCGATGAATTTTTCCACACTGTACACCACGGAATTCCAAAAGCCCGCCTTGCCCGACGGCACTTCGGTTTCCACCGGTACATAGTAGAAGCAGTCGATTTCCAGCGGCTGCTGACCGAAGGACAGCAACAGCGAGCTCAAACTTTCGATGCTGCTCTTGAACGAGCTGAGGTCGGCCGTGATTTCATAGGATTTGCCGGCATAGGTTTCCATTTTGTCTGCCGCTTCCAGCAGCGTGGAGGTTTGCGAACCGGTTTTTCCGTTAACGGCAATAATTTCGTCGGCAATCGCGGTTAGACGCTCTTGCTGTTCGACGAACATTTCTTTCAAGCCGGGGATTTCGTCTTCCAAATAGTAGTCTTGATAGACATCGGGCGAAGTACCGGTGATAACAATAATCTTACGGTAGATTTCGTTCAAGTCCAACACCGACTGCTGAATGTTGCGAAGCACATCGCACAGCTTACCGGCGCTGCAAGTGAGGGTGATGGTATCACCCGGTTCCAGATACAGGTATTGCGGCGTGTCTTTCCCGCCCAGCACATACATCTGCCAGCTGGAATTGTAGGAAAACGGAATATCCACCGCTTCGGCAAACGGAATTTCGCCGTTAACCGACAGTGTACGATAGGAAATCATGCCTTGGTTGACATTTTGCCGTGCGCGCAACGCCAGCTTGTACCAACCGGCCTCGGTTACGCCGACTTCCCAAGTGATGGACTGCCCGGTGGTGCTCCAATTGGAACCGCCGATGGTGTTCAAAATCTGTTTGGTGGGATTGTTCGGCGTGGTGCCGGCATCCTGGTGATCCATCAGGGCATACAAAGTGGAATCGGTTTTTTCCAGTGTTTTTTCCGCTTCTGCTTTGATGGCATCGCCGGTGGGGGTGGCCGCATCGGCGTGTTGCGCTTTGTATTCTTCGTAGGTGGGCAGCGTTTGCGTGTTGCTCAACACCAAACGAGACACCGCCATGGCTTCACGAACACGGGCAATGCGAACGGTATGTACACCCGCTTCCAGATAGAAGAAATACGGGTCGGCATACATGCCCAGTTCGTTGGTGAACGCATAGGTGTTCCAGCGGGGCGTTTCTTCCTGCGAAGGGCGAATGTCGTTGCCCAGTTCGTCTTGTTTCACCTCGCCGGCATCTTTCCAAAGGCGCGGCAGCGACAGCGTTTGCGCCTCGGTGAAGGGCGAACGGCCGTCGATGGTGAGGCTCAGCGAAATGGCACGCCCGCCATCGGCCAACGGATAGTACTCCGGTGTGATATTGTAGATGCCGGATTCTGCGACCTCGAATGTCCACTCAACCCAGGTGTTGTCTTTGCTGACAATCACGCCGGTTTTGTCGCCTTGAACCGTGGTGGATTTTTCGGCGTTTTCAACCGCCGAAACGAAATCCATTCCGATTTTCAGCGGCGTTTGCGGCTTGGTCTCCTCGGAATATTGGTCGTAGTATTCGATGTAGGAAGGAACCGAAACCGACGAAGTTTCTTCTTCGGCAGGGCTCTCTTCGCCCGCTTCGGTGCCACCCACCGTGCCGTCTTCGTCAAGCTCGCCGGCAACTGTGTTGTCCGCACCATCGGCGGTGTCCTCAGCTTCGCCCGTGGCATACACCGGCATGGCCATCACCAGCACCATGCACACCACCAGCAAAACGGACAGAACTCTCTTTACATTTTTCATTTTCACACACCCTTAAATCCATTGTGTCTGTCGCAGGCCTATGCGTTGCTTTGCGCGGCAAGCCCGGACGACGATTCCGCCGCCCGGTTCCGACAAAGCCCTTACTAACATTATACTAGTTTTTTTGAGATAATATAGTAATTTTGTAGCAACAAACTAGCATTTTTTCGTCATCTTTATTTTGTGACGATTATTTTTCGGCGTTCCCGCACAACAGATTCACAACAATTCGGCCTATTCTGTTATATTTGCGGCAGTTCTTCTTATTCTTGCCAAACATGTACCCAATCCACTTCCACGGGCCATTCTTTGCAAGAGCCGAGAATCAGCAACATATCTTCTGTGTCCATGAAGCTGTAACTTCCCACAAAGCTGGTGTGGTTGTTCGGCTGCGGCAGAGCATCGGCCGCATAGGTCACGCGAGCAACCAACGTTCCGTCGTAGTACCATTCAATCACGCCCGGTGTCCACAGGCAACCGTAGTCGTGCCAACCTTCGGTGACGCAACGGTCGTTCCAGCAATTGTCGTTTTGGCAGTTAACCACGCCGCGTTCCGGAAGCACGCGCCAATCGTGCACGGTAGCCACATAGGTGCCGGTGTAGTCGCCGTTTGACTCCGGATTGGTCATGGCTTCAAAGAAATCCAGTTCGGCCCACTGCCCTTTGTCGCAATCGGTGGTGTGCTTTACCGAAAAGCTCCACCAGGCCGGGAACCCGCTGACTTCGCTGTGGTTTTTGGTGGTATCAAAACGGATGCGGGCCTCAAAATACCCATACCGGAAAGCATGCCCCGTGTTGCCCTTGGCACTGTATGTGCCCACGGCCCAGTTGGCACAACAGCCTTTTTGTGCAATGGTCATCACTGAATTTTCCACTTTGATGTCGCCTTCCGACAAAGTTGACCAATTAAACGGGCGGTCGATGTACCAGTTGAACCCTTGTTTTCCGGTGGCCTGCCAATCTACGGTGGAGGCGTCGTCGAAATCGTCGCAAAATGTCAGGCGGCGGTAGCCGGCTGTTTCGGCTGCTTGCGGAATTGTGTGTTGTTTCATGGGAAGCACCTTCCTTTCTTTGGTAGTTGCATTGTACCATATACCCCCTGTGATTTCAATGCTTTTTTGAAAAACCGCCGCGCTTTTATGCAAAAAGCGCGGCGGTTTTTATGCCTGTTGTTTTCTTATTTCAGTGCTTCGCTGACAGCCACGGCACAAGCCACGGTGGCGCCCACCATGGGGTTGTTTCCCATGCCGATCAGGCCCATCATTTCCACGTGAGCGGGAACGGAGGACGAACCGGCAAACTGCGCATCGCCGTGCATGCGACCCATCG
>CAYMDU010000008.1:0-32505 GCA_964389495.1 uncultured Eubacteriales bacterium | reverse complement strand
TGGCAATGCGAATACAGTGCGTATCGGCTACCACTGCACCCGGCAGCTCAAACACATCCCCTCGGATTAAATTGGCGGTTTTCCTTCCCACGCCGGGAAGACGAGTCAGTTCTTCCATGCCGGACGGAATTTGCCCGTTATAGACTTCGCACAACATACGAGCCATGGCTGACAAATCGCGCGCTTTGGTTTTGTAAAGTCCGCAGGAACGAATATACGGTTCAATTTCTTCTGGGGCGGCCGCCGCCATGGTTCGCGCATCGGGAAAGCGTTCAAACAAAGCAGGGGTCACCATATTAACACGTGCGTCGGTGCATTGTGCAGACAGGCGAGTGGCTACCAGTAATTGAAAAGCATTTTCACAGCGCAGGGAACATTCGGCAATCGGGTAGCGCTCGGCCAGCTGTTTCATCACAGTAGCAGCGCGTTGTTTTGTTTTCATTTTCAAGTGCTATCACATCCTACTTGCCAGTGTACCACGGAACCGGCAAAGCTGTCAATGCTGAAAATAGCAGTAAGCGCTTGCATATTTTGTCAAAACGGTGTATGATAGAAAACAGAATTGAAAAGGTGGTGAACGGCATGGCTCCTTTGGCAGACAGAATGAGACCGCAAACACTTGACGATATGGTGGGGCAGCAACATTTGCTGGCCCCCGGCAAAGCGTTGCGCACCATTATTGAATCGGGAAAAATCCCCAATTTGATTTTTTACGGCCCTTCCGGTGTGGGCAAAACCACGCTTGCCGGTATCATTGCCCAACGCACTTCCATGCGGTTGCACCGCCTCAACGGTACCACGGCAACCACGGCTGATATCCGTGCCGTAGTGGAAGAAGTGGATACTTTGGCCGGGGCTAATGGCATCTTGCTGTACTTGGATGAAATTCAATATTTTAACAAGAAGCAGCAACAAACATTGCTGGAACATATCGAAAACGGGAACATCACCCTAATTGCCTCCACCACGGAAAACCCCTATTTTTATGTATACAGTGCCATTCTGAGTCGTGCTACGGTGTTTGAATTCAAAAGTGTCGAAGCCGACGAAGCGAAGCGTGCCGTTCAGCGCGGATTTGATTTTTTGGCCAAAGAACAAAATCATCCCATCACGGTGGAAGACGGTGTTGCCGCCTGCATTGCAAACGCGTGCGGTGGGGATGTGCGGAAATCGCTGAACGCAGTGGAACTTTGTGTGTTAGCAACAGCGCCCGATGAAAACGGAACCGTCCGCATTGAGCTGGAAACCGCGGCACAACTTTCTCAAAAAAGTGCGTTGCGGTACGATCGCAACGGTGACGAACACTACGATATGCTGTCAGCCTTTCAGAAATCCATGCGCGGTTCCGATCCCGATGCGGCAGTATACTATTTGGCGCGGCTCCTTTCCGCCGGGGATTTGCCATCGGTGTGTCGCCGCTTGTTGGTATGCGCCGCCGAAGATGTCGGGTTGGCCTATCCCATGATATTGCCGATTGTGAAAGCGGCAGTTGACAGTGCTTTGCAGGTGGGGTTGCCGGAGGCGCGTTTGCCGCTTGCCGATGCGGTGATTTTGGTGGCCACGGCGCCCAAATCCAATTCCGGCCACGATGCGATTGCCGCGGCGATGGCAGATATTGAAGCGGGGCACACCGGTGCACCGCCACGGCAGTTGCAAAACAAGCATTTTGATGGGGCCGATGCTGCTGTTAAAGGGCAAAACTATCTGTACCCACACGCATTTCCACATCACTGGATTTCTCAGCAATATTTGCCGGACGATGTGAAAGATGCTGTGTACTATGTTCCCGGCGACAATAAATCGGAAAAGGCATTTGCCGAGTATTGGCGCGTAATCAAATCGGAAAACGAGCGGGAATAAATTGAGAAAATTATGCCGGTTTTTGCTCAAAAATCGACAAAAAGCAAGGTATTTTCTGAAATTTCAGAAAATACCTTGACTTTTCTCTGAAAAACATATATATTTTGTGTGTTGCCCTTTGCATAGAACAGTTTGTTCTGCAATGCAGGGGGCACGCATCTATTTACACAAAGGTGATATGAGGCATCGCCGCAGTCGCAACCTATACCGACGACTGTGAAAAACCCTTTGCGGAGGGCGTTGCTCAAAGTATCACGGTTTTCCCGCGTTGCGTGGGAAACTTTCGTATACGGTAGGCCGTATATACACCGCAAAGGGGGATGCATTATGCAAACAACAAAAGAAATCATCGCACTGAAAGACATTACCGTTTCTTTTGACGGAGAGCAGGTGTTGAGTGGGCTGAACCTCAACATTTCAGATGGGGAATTTGTCACTTTGCTGGGACCGTCCGGCTGTGGCAAAACCACAACGCTGCGAATTATCGGCGGCTTCGTCAATCCCGATAGCGGCAATGTTTTTTTTGACGGCAAAAACATGACCGATCTTCCGCCGTACAAGCGCCCTGTCAACACCATTTTTCAGCGGTATGCGTTGTTCCCGCATTTGAATGTGGAAGACAATGTGGCGTTTGGTATGCGTGTGCAACGCAAGAGCAAGGCGGAAATTCGCGAAACGGTTGACCGCATGCTGAGATTGGTGAATTTGGTCGGATTTAACGAGCGCCGCGTAGAAACGCTATCCGGCGGTCAGCAGCAGCGTGTTGCCATTGCACGCGCTTTGGCCAACAATCCGCGTGTTTTGCTGTTGGATGAGCCGTTGGCGGCCTTGGATTTGAAACTGCGCAAAGATATGCAGGCCGAATTGAAAAATATTCAAAAGAGCTTGGGAATTACCTTTATTTATGTAACACACGACCAGGAAGAAGCCTTGTCCATGTCGGATACGGTTGTGGTTATGGATGCAGGGCACATTCAACAAATCGGAACGCCGCAAGATATTTATAACGAACCGAAAAATGCGTTTGTGGCCGATTTTATCGGTGAGAGCAATATTTTAGACGGTGTCATGCACGAAGATTTTCTTGTGGAATTTTTCGGGCGTACTTTTCGCTGCTTGGACAGCGGCTTTGACAAAGATGAGCCTGTTGATGTGGTTATTCGTCCGGAAGATATTGATATTGTTCCCGCCAATCAAGGCCACCTCACCGGCACTGTCACCGCCGTGACATTCAAGGGCGTTCATTTTGAAACCATTGTGGATTTCAAGGGGTTCAAGTGGATGATACAAACCACCGATTATTATCCGGTGGATTCGGTTATCGGCATTGTGCTGAACCCGGAAGACATCCATATTATGAAAAAGTCGGAATATTCGGATATGTTTGGCGATTATAGTTCCTATTCGGATGAATTTGACGAAATGGCCAATCCCGAAATCGACCTCACCGAAGATTCGGCGGCGGAGGTAGAGGAATGATGCGCTCCAAATCTGCCGCGGCACCGTTCACTTTGTGGATGGTGTTGTTCACGGTTATTCCCATGGGCATTGTTCTCTGGTTTGCTTTCACCGATGCTTCGGGAAATTTCACCCTGTCCAATTTGTCTTCCATTGTGGAATATGCCGGTACCTTTGGTCTGTCCATCTTTTTGGGGGCTATTGCCACGGCCGTTTGTTTGGTTTTGGCCTTTCCTTTGGCATTCACCATTTCACGCGCCAAAGGGCGTGTGCAGCAAACCATGGTGATGATTATCATGTTGCCCATGTGGATGAATTTTTTGCTTCGCACGTATGCGTGGATGTCGTTACTGGAAAACAACGGCTTTATCAACCAACTTTTGCGGGCTGTCGGTTTGTTGGCAGAGGGGGATACCCTCACTCTGATTAATACCAACGGTGCCGTGGTGTTGGGCATGGTATATAATTTTCTGCCTTTCATGGTGCTACCGCTGTATTCTGTAATGGTGAAAATTGATAACAGTGTGATAGAAGCAGCACAGGATTTGGGTTCCAATACATTGCAGATATTCGGGCGTGTGGTGCTTCCTTTGTCGGTCCCCGGCATGCTTAGCGGGATAACCATGGTGTTTGTTCCGGCGGTGAGCACTTTTGTTATCACCAAATTGCTTGGTGGCAGCAAAACATTGATGATTGGCGATACCATAGAAACCATGTTCATCGGGCAAGGTGCGGATTATCATGTGGGGGCTACTTTGTCGTTGGTGCTGATGTTGCTGATATTGGTGTGCATGGCAATCACCGGTATGGTAGACACGCACGGGGAGGAGGATGCCGCATGAAAACACTGTCCCGCATCTATAACGGCCTCATTTTTGCGTTTTTGTATGCCCCGATTTTTGTGCTGATTGTTTTTTCGTTTAACTCCTCCAAAAGCCGGGTGGTGTGGAGTGGCTTTTCTTTGCGCTGGTACGAAGCACTTTTTCAAAACGAGGAAATCCTCTCTGCTTTGGGCGTAACGCTGTCCATTGCGGTGATTGCCACGGTGATTTCCACGGTGATTGGCACAGCTGCCGCGATTGGTATTCGCAGCGTTAATGCCAAGCTGCGGCGCGTTTTGCTGGCAGTGAACAATTTGCCCATGGTTAATCCGGAAATCGTCACCGGTATTGCGTTGATGCTTCTGTTTGTTTTTGTACATCAAACCACCGGTATTTTGCAACCGGGGTATATCCCTCTGCTGTTGTCGCACATCACATTTTGCATTCCGTATGTGGTGCTTCAAGTGATGCCCAAGCTGCGTCAGTTGGATCCGCATTTATACGAAGCCGCTGTGGATCTCGGTTGCCATCCGGCAAAAGCATTTTTCAGCGCGGTGTTGCCGCAAATCGTACCCGGCATTATCACCGGTGCCCTGATGGCTTTCACCATGTCTTTGGACGATTTTGTAATCAGCCTGTTCACCTCAGGCGCTTCGGCGCAAAACTTGTCGGTGACAATTTATGCCATGGTAAAGCGTCGGGTAACGCCGGAAATTAACGCCCTGTCCACCTTGATGTTTGGTGCAGTATTGATTTTGCTGGTGCTGGTGAATGTTCTTCAAATCCGTTCCACACCGAAAGAAAAACAGCGGGCATCCCGCCAGGGGGGAGCTGCATGAAAAAACTGATTTGTTTGATTGCCGCAATACTGCTGTGCTGTGCCGCTGTTCCGGCGGTATCTGCGGAAGAAACGGTAACACTGAATGTGTATAACTGGGGGGAATATATCGACCCCACGGTCAATGATATTTTCACCAAAGAAACCGGTATTCGTGTGAACTACAAAAACTTCACCGATAACGAAAGTATGTATGCAGTGTTGTCCACGGGAGCCGCCATTTACGATGTGATTATTCCGTCTGACTACATGGTGGGAAAACTGATTAACGAGAATATGCTGGCCAAATTGGATTTTGATAACATACCCAATTTTCAGTACATCAGCGACACTTTGAAAAATCCGGAATACGACCCGCAAAATGTATATTCCGTACCCTACACATGGTCCACAGTCGGTATTTTTTATAACAAAAAGTATGTGGACGAAGCAGATTTGGCCCAGGGTTGGGATTTGCTTTGGAACGAAAAATACAGCGGCCGCATTTTTATGTTTGATAATCAGCGCGATGCCTTTGGCATTGCACTCAACAAATGCGGGTATTCCATGAACACCACCAACACAGCCGAATGGGACGAAGCCTACGAGGCATTGGCAGAACAAAAACCGTTGTTGCTGCAATATGTGATGGATCAAGTCTATGATAAAATGATCAATGAAGAAGGGTGGATTGCTCCGTACTATTCCGGCGACGGATTGATTATGATGGATGAAGAGGAAGGCAATCCTAACATCGACTTTTTTGTTCCGCAATCCGGTACCAATCGCTTTATCGATGCCATGTGTGTGCCTGCTAATTCGCCGCACATCACCGAAGCAGAGCAATACATCAATTTTATGTGCCGCACCGATATTGCACTTTTAAACGCGGAATACATTGGTTATTCCACCCCGCAAACCGAAGCGCAAAAACTGTTGGATCCTGCTATCGGCGAAAACAAGAACCTATATCCACCGGACGAGTTGCTGGAACGCACCGAGGTGTTTCTCACCTTACCCGCCGAAGTGAACGCTTATATGGATAAGTTGTGGATGAAACTCAAACTTGCGAATCCGCTGTGGAGCATTTGTACGGTATCTGTGGGCGTGGTGGCGTTGGCGTGCCTGATTGTTTACGCCTTTCGCTGGAAGCAAAAGAAACGGTAAGGAGAACACCATGCAACAGTGGACAACCATTTTGTTTGATTTGGACGGAACCTTGATTGATACTATCGATGATTTGGCGTGGACAGCCGAGCAGGTGCTTGCCGAATGGGGAAAAGGGAACGCCGACGGTGCACCGGTACACACGCGGGAAACCTATCATCGTTTTGTGGGAAACGGCATACGCAAATTGGTGGAGCGTTCTTTTGAAGAACAGCTAACCGATTCGGAATTGGATGCGGCAACAGCCCGCTTCTTGGAGTTGTATAACACCCATTTGGCGGTACACACCACACCGTATTCGGGAATCCTTCCGTTGCTGGATAGTTTGCGGCAAAAGAAAATTCAATGGGGCATTGTTACAAACAAGCCGGAAGAACAGGCTCGTTATTTGGCACATCACTTTTTCGCAAGCTATCCGTTTTGTTGTGTGTATGGCAGCACGAACGGCCGTCCCAATAAACCCGATCCGGCAGTGGTTCGGCTGGCTTTGGCGGATTGCAACGCCGATGCGGCACATACGCTGTTTGTGGGAGATTCCGATGTGGATGTTCTCACCGCGCACAACGCCGGCCTGCCTTGCTGCGGTGCCGTGTGGGGATTTCGCGGCCGCAAAGAATTGCAGCGTGCCGGTGCGGAATACCTGCCGGAAACACCAAGCGAGTTGCTGGCAATTTTGCAAGGAACAATTTGAATACGAAAAAATAGATTTCCGTTATTTTGGGTGTTGACAACGCGGCACAAAAATGGTAAAATCAATATCGTCGCAATGAGGAGAGGTGTCCGAGCGGTTTATGGAGCTGGTCTTGAAAACCAGTGACTCGAAAGAGCCAAGGGTTCGAATCCCTTCCTCTCCGCCACACCTCAACAGGTGAAGTACATAGTCAAACCGTTTGTTCACCGCATTCGGTTTGGATACGGAGAAGTACTCAAGTTGGTGACGAGGCGCCCCTGCTAAGGGCGTAGGTCGGGTAACCGGCGCGAGGGTTCGAGTCCCTCCTTCTCCGCCAGAAAAGCACGCCAATGGCGTGCTTTTTTCAATAAATACAACTTGAAAACACACCTTGTATGTGCTATGATTTGTTCGGGGTGAAGCGGTGAGATCGATGAGTTAGCGTTGTCTGCAATCAAGAAAATTCATAAAGCGGGGCACACCATCGGGCTTCATTCCAAACATCATTTAGCAGCACCTGAATACTTTGAAAAATACGGAGCAGAAGCCTATTTTGAAAATGAAATTAAGCAAGAATTACAAACACTTGCCAACAACGGAATACCTGTTAGATCATTTGGATATCCCTATAACATGAGAACAAAGGAAACCGATGCCTATTTGGGAAACTATTTCAACAGGTTCAGAGCGGAAGCCTCACGAACTGCCGAAAACTATATTCCTGTTGATATTCTTGAAAAGGTACATGTGATGCCGGGGCTTGGAATAGGCGAATACTATCATACAATAGAAAAGGATTTTACAGATACAATACTTTTGGCTTCCAAAAACAATTTGTGCGCAACTTTCTTCTCCCATAACATAAGAGAAAATGCAAACCACATCCACATGGCAACAGAGTTGTTGGAAAAATGCCTTGCGGCAGCACAAAAAGAAGGCGTGCTGGTAGTAGGATTTGATCAATTGCCTTAACATGTTATTTTCAAAAGCACTTATTTTTGCCTTTACAAAAGAGCTACTTTGCGATATGATAAACTGAGAAAAACCAAAGGAGGCGTTTTCGTGGAAAAAGTATGTCAATTCTTGAAAAAAGCGGGCACTTACTATTTGGCAACCGTGGAGGAAGATCAGCCGCGTGTTCGCCCTTTCGGAACGGCCCATATTTTTGAAGGAAAACTGTATATTCAAACCGGCAAATCCAAATCGGTGTCACGGCAAGTGGCAGTGAATCCCAAGGTGGAGCTTTGCGCTTTCGCCGAGGGAACATGGCTTCGCGTTTCCGGCGAATTGGTGGAAGACGATCGCATGGAAGCCAGAAAATCCATGTTGGATGCCTATCCGGAATTGCGTTCCATGTATAACGAGAACGACGGTAACACTCAAGTGTTCTATTTAAAAAACGCAACGGCTATTTTTTCTTCGTTCACAGCCGCACCCGAAACCATTCGTTTCTAATACGCCGATTTACAAAAGGGGAGATGTGTCATGAATATTCAAGTGTTTGATTTGTGGAATACGGTGCCGGGGCTGTGTGAAGAAGTGCCGAAAATCACCTACTATCAGCCGGAAACCGGTTGTTCCGACGGCGCGGTTGTTATTTTTCCCGGTGGCGGCTACACATGCCGCGCACAACACGAGGGGAAAGGGTACGCCGAATTTTTGGCAAGCAACGGCTTTCACGCTTTTGTGGTGGATTACCGCGTGGCGCCCCATTCATTCCCGCTGCCGTTGCTGGATGCGCGACGCGGTATTCAATTTGTAAGGTATCATGCCGAACAATTCGGTGTGGACAAGCAAAAAATTGCTGTGATGGGGTCGTCGGCCGGAGGACATTTGGCTGCGTTGGTTTCCACCTACACAGAGCCTCTTGCCGTGGAATGTGCCGATGCCGTGGATGCCGAAGAGTATCGGCCAAACAAACAGATTTTATGCTATCCGGTGATTAACCTTTACGATACCAATATTTGCCACATCGGTTCCGGTGATTTCTTGCTTGGAAAAGGGCGCGAAACTTTGCACGATGTTGTTTGCCGCCGCCGGCTCACGCCCAGTTTGCTTATCGACGAAACCACACCGGAAGCGTTTATTTGGCATACGTTTGAAGACCCCGGTGTTCATGTTCAAAATTCGTTGGAATATGCATCGCGTTTGCGAGAATACGGTATTCCTACCGAACTGCATATTTTCCCGCACGGAGCGCACGGCTTGGGATTGACAGCGCGTAGCAATGCCTTGGAAAACCATGTTGCACAGTGGTCGGATTTGTTGCTTCATTGGTTGCACTATGGCGAATGGTAACTGGAAACACGGCTGAAAATGCCGTGTTTTCTTTGCTTTCCTTGACGAAACACCAAATCTGTGGTATAATGCCATCACTATCAGAAAAGGATGTGTAGTATTGGATCAAAAGCAAGAATTCAAGCCGTATATTCCGGCCGACAAAGTAACCCCCGAGTTAACAGTAACTTCCATCATCATGGGTGCTTTGCTGGCTATTATTTTCGGCGCAGCCAACGCCTACCTAGGCCTTCGTGTTGGCATGACGGTGTCCGCATCCATTCCGGCAGCGGTTATTGCCATGGGTGTTATTCGCGTGCTGATGCGGAAAAACTCCATTTTGGAAAGCAACATGGTGCAAACCATCGGTTCTGCCGGCGAATCGTTGGCAGCCGGTGCCATTTTCACTTTGCCTGCTCTTTTTTTGTGGGCGCGTGACGGTGTCATGGAAAAACCGAGCCTGCTGGAAATCACCCTCATTGCGGTTATTGGCGGCCTGCTGGGCGTTTTCTTCATGGTACCGCTTCGCAATGCGCTGATTGTGCGCGAGCACGGTGTGTTGCCGTATCCGGAAGGTCAGGCCTGCGCCGAAGTGCTGCTGGCCGGAGAAGAAGGCGGAGCCAATGCCGGCACAGTGTTTGCCGGTATGGGTATTTCTGCTTTCTTCAAATTCATTGTTGACGGATTAAAAGTGGTTCCCGGCGAGGTGTCGCTGGAAGGAACAACCAAAACCTATCCCGGCGCGATTGGCACGCAAATTTATCCGGCGGTTATGAGCGTGGGATACATTTGCGGTCCCCGCATTTCATCCTACATGTTTGCCGGCGGATTGATTAGCTGGTTGGTTTTGATTCCCCTGATTGTTATTTTCGGAAGCAGCATGATTTTGTATCCCGGAACCGATACCATTGGTGAGATATTTGCTGCCAGTGGTGCCAGCGGCATTTGGGGTACCTATGTCCGCTACATTGGTGCCGGTGCATTGGCCGCCGGTGGTATCATCAGCCTGGTGAAGTCGCTGCCGCTGATTGTTCGCACTTTCCGCGATGCGGTTAAGGGCGTTTCACTCAGCTCCGGTGCCAATGCCGCACGCACCATGCAAGATATCAACATGAAGATTGTGTTGATTGCCATTGGTATTTTAACCTTGGCTGTGTGGCTGGTTCCCGCCATTCCGGTTTCCTTTATCGGTGCGGTTATTGTGGTGATTTTCGGCTTTTTCTTTGCCACAGTATCTTCACGCATGGTGGGACTTGTCGGCAGCAGCAACAATCCGGTTTCCGGCATGGCTATTGCCACATTGCTTATTGCAACTCTGGTTTTGAAATTAACCGGTGAATCCGGTGCTTCCGGTATGCAGGCCGCTATTGCCATTGGTTCCATCATTTGCATTGTAGCTGCCATTTCCGGTGATACCTCGCAAGATTTAAAAACCGGCTATTTGTTAGGCGCAACTCCCAAAAAGCAGCAAATCGGCGAAATCATCGGTGTTGTCGCTTCGGCGGTAGCCATTGGTGCCACATTGTATTTGCTGGATAGTGCCTGGGGCTTTGGCTCCGAAGAACTGGGTGCCCCGCAAGCCACATTGATGAAAATGGTTATCGAAGGTATCATGGGCGGCAACCTGCCATGGGGCTTGATTTTGATTGGTGTGTTTTTGGCAGTGGTTGTGGAAATCATCGGTATTCCCGTATTGCCCTTTGCCATTGGCGTGTATTTGCCGGTTCAACTGAACGCTTGTATCATGGTTGGCGGGTTGATTCGTTTGGTGTTCGATCGCATGAAAGACAGCAACAAGAAAACCGGCATCATCAACCGTGGAATTTTGTTCTGTTCCGGTATGATCGCCGGAGAAGGCTTGGTGGGAATTCTGTTGGCTGTGCTGGCAGTGTTCGGCGTCAGCGAAGTACTGGATTTGTCCGGCTTGTTAAATTTGCCCACTTGGCTTTCCAACATCGGTAGCTTGATTGTCTTTGCGTTGATCATTCTCTCTTTGCTGAAATTCAGCGTGTGGAAGAAAGAAACCAAGGCTGTAACCGAGCAAGAATAACCGTATGAAAAAGAAACAAATTGTTATTTCTCCCAATTATTTGGAGCAAATTCCGGCGCATCCCGCGTCGTTGCAATGGAATACCGACGATGAAGGCTTGGTAACTTTGGAAATTGAAAATACCGGGTGGGTAAACCGCTTGGCACAGGCAGTTTTCGGGCGCCCGCGCATCAGCTATATTCATTTGGATAAACTTGGCAGCTATATATGGCTGCAAACCGATGGAAAGCGAACCATCACGGAATTGGGGCAACTGGCCGATCGGCAATTCGGTGAGGAAATTCATCCCTTGTACGAACGCTTGGCACGGTATTTTCAAATTCTGGACAGTTATCACTTTGTGGAATGGATCGCCAAATAATAAAAGTGAGCAGCGGCAATCAGCATGATTGCCGCTGCTTTTTGCATAGGCTTCACTTTTTGGGAAACACTGATTGTGAAAGGCGGTGCTTTAACTATATGGTGGAAAACGATACCGTTCGATTGCTGCGTGAATGTGATGCCGGCGTGAAAATGGGAGTGTCATCCATTGATGATGTGTTGAATTCGGTGAATAACCAACGGCTTAGCGAGTGCCTAAATCAGTGCAAAGAAGAACACGAAAAACTCAGCTTGGATATTGAAGCAGCACTGGAACGGTTTGGCGATCAAGGAAAATCGCCCAGTGCGATGGCCAAAGGCATGGCACGGATGAAAACCAATATGAAATTGGCAATGTACGAATCCGACCATACGATTGCAGAAGTAATGACAGACGGATGCAATATGGGCGTGAAATCACTCAGCCAGTATCTAAACCAATATCAGGCAGCCGATGAAGATTCCAAAGACATTGCCAAACGACTGATTCGCTTGGAAGAAAAGCTGGCTGTGGATATCCGTGGATATTTGTAATAGCCACGCACAACCGCCACGCAATCCCGTGGCGGTTTGCTTTTGAAAAAGTTAGCATTATTTTGTGATTTAACTTGAAAAGTTAAAAAGGAAGCGGGTATAATGGTGCTATCAAATACTTTTAAAAGGGTGAGTAATAATGAAGCAGATAACCGCCACTTTGGTGGGTGCCGGCAACCGCGGCTGTGTGTATGCCGATTATTCGCTGGAAGCCCCCGAAGAATTGCAAATTGTGGCTGTGGTTGAACCGCTGGAATTGCGCCGCAAGGAAGCGGGGAAACGGTATCACATTCCCGAATCGTGCCGCTTTGCAGATGTGGAATCTTTTTTGAAAGCACATATTTCCTGCGATTTTGTGATTGATGCCACCATGGATGAATGGCATTATCGAACAGCCAAACCGTTGTTGGAAGCTGGATATAACATGCTGCTGGAAAAGCCGATTGTTGCCAATAAGCAAGAATTGCTGGAACTGCAAGATTTGGCGCACCGCAAAGGCGTGAAAGTGAATGTTTGCCATGTGCTGCGCTACACGCCGTTTTTCAAACGCGTGAAAACGCTGATTAACAACGATGTGATTGGCCGCATTATGACCATGGAAATGAACGAGCATGTGTGGATTGCTCACTTTATCGATTCCTATGTGCGCGGCAAGTGGAACAGTGAAGCCAAGTGCGGCAGTGGCTTTTTGCTGGCCAAATCTTGCCACGACATGGATTTGGCTTGCTGGCTGAACAACGCCGCCAAGCCGGTTCGTGTGGCAAGTTTGGGCAGCCGTTCTCAGTTTATCCCGGAAAACGCACCGCAGGGTGCCACCGACTTTTGCTACAACTGCCCGCACAACGATACCTGCCTGTATTCGGCGCAAAAAATTCATTTGGAATTCGATTCACTGCCGTTCCAAACTTGGATGGGAATGAACAAACCGATCGACGAAATCACCTACGAAGAAAAAGCTGAGTACTTGAAGCACAACGACTATGGCCGTTGCGCCTACAACAGCGGCGGCGATATCAACGACCGGCAAACGGTGAATATCGAATTCGATAACGGTTCTTTGGCGTCGTTCACCATGGTGGGCGGTTCCAGCAAAGCCGGCCGCTATCTACATATCGTGGGCACCAAAGGCGAAATCGAGGGCTATTTGGAAGAAGGAAAGTTTGTGCTTCGCACCTTCGACCGCAGCGAAGGCAAATTCACCTACAACGAAGAAGAAATCGATGTGAATTCCGAAATCCGGGCCAGTGTCAATTATGTGGGGCACGCCGGCGGTGACTATGCCATCATGCATGAGCAAGTGCGCTATTTGAACGGCGACACCAGTTCGGTTTCCATCACCGATATTGACGATTCCATCAACAGTCACCTGGTGGTCTACGCAGCAGAAGAAAGCGTGAAAACCAAATCAACTGTTGCGATTAACTGCTAAATTTTTGACATTTTATCCTCTTAACAAACGAGTTGTTTTGTGCTATACTATACTTGGATGTTCAAAGCGTATCAATTTTAAAACACGGAGGGAACCTCATGAAAAAGTTGACAACTGTGTTGGTGGGTGCCGGCAACCGCGGCTGTGTGTATGCCGATTATTCGCTGGAAGCACCGGAAGAACTGGCTGTAATTGCCGTGGTGGAACCGAGCGATATTCGCCGTAACGAAGCCGGAGATCGGTATGGCATTCCGGCCGACAAACGCTTTTCCGATTTGGATGCATTTTTGGCGCAAAAAATTCCTTGCGATTTTGTGATCAACGCTACCATGGATGAGCAGCATTACGAAACCGCAAAGAAACTGATGCAGGCCAAATACGATATGTTGTTGGAAAAACCGATTGTTCCCAATCGTGAGGAATTGTTGGACTTGCAAAAAACAGCACACGAAAACGGAGTTCGTGTGAATGTTTGCCATGTGTTGCGCTACACACCGTTTTATAAGCGTGTGAAAACACTGATTAACAACGATGTGATTGGTCGCATCATGACCATGGAAATGAACGAGCATGTGTGGATTGCTCACTTTATTGATTCGTTTGTGCGCGGCAAATGGAACAGTGAAGCCAAATGTGGCAGCAGCTTCTTGTTGCAAAAGTCTTGCCACGACATGGATTTGGCCTGCTGGCTGAATAACGCCGCCAAGCCGGTTCGTGTGGCAAGTTTGGGCAGCCGTTCTCAGTTTATCCCGGAAAACGCACCGCAGGGTGCCACCGACTTTTGCTACAACTGCCCGCACAACGATACCTGCCTGTATTCGGCGCAAAAAATTCATTTGGAATTCGATTCACTGCCGTTCCAAACTTGGATGGGAATGAACAAACCGATCGACGAAATCACCTACGAAGAAAAAGCCGAGTATTTGAAGCATGCGGATTACGGCCGCTGTGCCTACAACAGCGGCGGCGATATTAACGACCGACAAACGGTGAATATCGAATTCGATAACGGTTCCTTGGTTTCCTTCACCATGGTGGGGGGCACCAATAAAGCCGGGCGCTATCTACATATTGTGGGCACCAAAGGGGAGATCGAGGGCTTCTTGGAAAGCGGAAAATTTGTGCTTCGCACCTTCGACCGCAGCGAAGGCAATTTCACCTACAACGAAGAAGAAATCGATGTGAATGCAGATATTCGTTCCAGTGCCAACTATGTGGGGCACGCCGGCGGTGACTACGCCATCATGTATGAGCAAGTGCGCTATTTGAACGGCGATACCAGCTCGGTTTCCATCACCAACATCGATGACTCCATTAACAGCCATTTGGTGGTGTACGCTGCCGAAGAAAGCGTGAAAACAGGGACAACACAGTCGGTTTAATCGCACAACTTCGCAAAGGCGATTTTAGTTTGATACGGAGATGCGGCAGGACGGCAAGCCAAAAACAAAACGGTTGGTATAAATGTGGGTCCTGCTATAAAGCAAATGATTTTCCTCCGCCTGTGTTATGCAGGCGGAGGAAAAATTTTATGAGCTGACTCAACCTACCGGGATTTTGTTCGTTTCAGTCATTATAGAAGTCTCCTTTTATTCTATTTTTAGTTGCAATTTTAATCGTCATAGTATATAATCAAAAAACAAGGTGGTGAACATTTTGGAAAATATATGCTTTGACTGTCTGCAAAAGCAGAAGCCGTGGCTCACAAAGGATGACGCGCTCTTGTACGCGCAAAAGAGCCGGTGCGATGAGTGCGGTGAGGACAAACAGCTTGTGTTTAAGTTCGTGAATGACAGGAAAAATAATTATGACAATCTTTTTTTAGACAGTTGTTTCCGCGGGAACTGAATGTTATAGGGCACGATAGGTCGCTTGATATTTGTGAAGAGTTTGATTTTTCGCTACGCACCTTGGTACACGACATCGGTTGGGAAGAAGTGGGATATATAATGTATGTTGAGGGGCAAGAAGATGGCTGGCCTCTCGATTTCTGGACGGAAGAAGAATATGAACCGTATCTCGATTATCGCGTCGTGAAGCTGAGCCCGCTTATTATCAGGGAGAGGAAGGCTGACAAGCAATAATTATCTCCGTTCGCGGGCGTGCTACATCAACTCCACATTGTAATGTTAACTTTGTAATATGTTTGCTGTCGTCATCCACAACAACTCCGCTTTCAACCAGCCCGTCAAGTATGAATTTGGGGACGCTGTTATCGATGTCGTGTCGTCTATTATTGGGGTAATATACGGTTTGACTTATCTCACATTGTTCTATGTGTAGGTTAGCATAACCTTGCTCAGAAACAAACCAACGGACAAAATCTTTCCATTTTTGTTTAAGAGCGTTCATCATAGGGCGCTTCATTATCATCCAAACATTGATGCTTTCGTGGTATGGTTGCTTAATAGGCTCTTTTTGCGCCTTTGGGTGTTGCGTAAAATAATAATCTGAATAAGTATGTAGCACATCGCGGTCTATTACCAGCGTGATGCTATTCGTTTTTGGTTTTTGCATATCTATTTTTTGTCTCCTATCGTAACCAGCCTGTGCCATTACAGCACAGGCTGGTTACTTATACTACGCCTAATTAGTGGGAGCAATTCAAGTTACAAAGGGAGGAACGTTCCCCTTTTGCGGTATCAGGTAAAAACCTGGATTCCTCGGTTACGTAAAGGGCTTGAGTCCCCTTTGCGGTAAGGAATGGAAGCCTTGCTTTCGCCGCCGCTCAAGGGGCTGTGATCCCCCTTTGCGGTAAGGAGTGGAAGCCTTGCTTCCCGGCCACAAAAGTCAGCTGACAACAAAAGTCCGACTGAGAGACTGTAAATCACAGTATAGCTGATAATATTCAGCCGTCGCCGGTGCATGAGAGTCAGGCTCATGGTTCGAGATGGTGAAAATCCCCGGAGGTTTGTCCCTGGAAACCTAAGTGCGGCTTGCATAATTGATGGGAACGCGTGAAAGGCTTGGTGATGGTTAGCAGTATTGCCCAACATTCGTTATGGTTCTGAGGAACCGAAACGGCGGCACATGAGTATAAAAGCCACAGCCGGGTTAGTATCGCGGATTTTTAGTTCTTGCAAACAATAAATTATTGCGATATAATATAAACAAAGAAAGGCTTGGTGGAAGAATGTTAGAGGATTTTGACAGAGAATTTGAAGATGACGACGAAGTGAGCGAGGCTCAGAACTTTTTAGTTATGACGCTGGCGCGCGACGCGTTGGAAGAAGACAAGCGCACACAGATTATCAACCCATTTGTGATGCAACACATCGCCTATACATATAAACTTTTAAAGTATCTTACAAAAGGGACGGGCGCTAAGGTAACATATAAGCTGCACGAGCCGTATAAAAGCATGGGGTTTGTGACGGTGAGCGGTAAGAATATCGCAATCGATAAGCCGGAGTGGTTTATGAAATCTTTGGAACTGGCTTCAAACTTTGAAGTATATCCAAAGGCCGACGGAACCACGGAGATGAATTTCACTTTTCATGGGCTTACGAAAAATATTGAGGAAGATTAAGGGGATGAATACCAATGGATTTTGTAAAATGTTTTGATGCGGTTGAAATGGTTGTTGAAGAAGCCAACAAACAGTTTTCTCCTATTTGGAAAATGAACGAAGAAAACTATCGTGTTTTAGAGCGGTATTGCGAAGTGATTGACGACCTCGCGGCCGAGTGCGGCGGAGAGTCTTACGAGGTTGAAATTGATGACATCGCGATGACAGTGGCAATCACCATGGAGTGCCCGGATTTGATTGTGAAACAACACGGAGGCAGTTTTCATGCGCTTGTTTCGCGGGCGATGTCTATTAAATTCTCTGTCTCCCAAGAGGGCAATCTTTTGATTACATTCGTTTTTCCGAGTTTGTGGCAACGCGCTTAAAGAGGTTATGAATGAACAAACAAAAGCGTGAACAGTTAAAGAAGGCAAAAATCCTTCTAACCAATGCAACGGAAATTGTTTCCGCGGTGCTAGATGATGAGAGAGACTGCTTGGATAATATGCCCGACAATCTTATGTATAGCGACAGATATGAGGCGATGGAAACGGCGGTTGATAGGCTTGAAGTAGCTGTTAGCAGTATGGAAGAAGCAAACGAGTGTTTAGACGAAGCGGCGGGGTAGGTGTTTTAAAGTGGTGCTAGAATTTCTTGTGGTATTGTTTGGTAGTGCGTATTATTCGGGAAAGTATATTTCAGAAAAAGCCGATACTTGTCGTGCCGAGAAATATAGGAAGCTGTCTCAAAAAATCGAGGCAACTAGAAACCCAGGAGAGACCGAAAATAAGTACCAAAAGCACAAATACGCAGCTTCCCGCGAAGTGGAAGATGAGTTAAACGAATTACTCGGCGACGACTGGCTGTGGTTGCTCACACAAAGCGGCGCAATGTACGCCTCCTGCGGAATAGATAACCCCGATCCTGAGTGGTCTGTCTCCGGTATTGCTTATAATCTCTGGCTTTCTAAACGCGGCTATGTCCCCGGACACGGACATGTGATCGTAAGCCCAAACCTCTTCGGAAAAATTGCATTTCCGACAAAAGAAGCAGAGTGGAAGTATCAACACTTGTCAGGGGAAGAAAAAGGCCATGAGATTCTTTTAAAGATGTTCCAGATGATTGAGAACAACATACAAGAGCGTTACGGAACTACAAGCGATTTTCAATTATATCTTGTCGAGCATGGTGATTATCATTTAAAAAGTATAGGGGTTCCTTGGTCTCTCCAGTGGGGTTATTATTTTAATAAATGCAAAGCATTTGGTGATCGGATAGTAGGACGCCCGTGGTAGAATATTAGTTTATAAAGCGTGCTAAGATATTTATTTGCAAACATACTCCGGCAAATCAATTTTATAGCCTAGCAGCACCTTCCCGTAGCATTGCACTGATGATTCGTTATCAGCTTCAATAAACACATTGGTGTTTTTGAACTGAGGGTTAGCAGATAATAGGGTGAGGTTGCGGTTTGCATCGACGAAGTATTGTTTGCAGTACATTGCTCCGTCCACGCAAAATATGCCTACATCGCCGATGGCCAATTCGCAATTTTTCTTTACATACACAGTGTCCCCGTCGCTGATGTACGGGTACATACTGTTGCCTTGAATACTAACTGCGAAGTCGGCTTCGGCTGGTACGGTGCTGTCAACAAGTATCATCTCAAAATCATCTCCGTCGAGTGGCACAGAGTAACCGGTTGGCAACATAAGACAAAAGGGGTACGGTGTAATCCGAAAAAAGGATTACACCGTACCCTTAATTGTGACATTGCCTAATGTGTATTCTCTATTGCGTTTTTTGGACGAATTACTCCTCTTCGTCGTCCAGCACGGCAATCGCTTTGATGGTAACAATGCGGGCACCACTATCGTTTATGTTGTTATCAAAAGTCATTTGCCCGCCGCAAATCGGGCAAGAAGGGCGCACTGCCTCTTCGGCAGCACGCACCGGCAATTCAATGCCACGCTGACTGGCAATGCAGGCACGCTGATGGCCGGAAAGCACTTCACCGTGGCCACATTCACACAATGCCACCGAAATGGGGCGCATTTGCTCGCTTTTGGAACGCATGGCTTTGTACAATTTGGGGCAATATAATAAATCGTTGGTAGCTAACTTGCCGGATGAACAGGAAAAATCGTCCACAACATTCAAGGAACATTTTCCGGTTTTCAAAAAATAACAGGTGTTTTTATTCAGATTGATAGTAACCTCCACGGTTCCTTTCGAATTGCTCACAAATTTTCACCTCATGATTAAGATATACCTAAGTATATCACATTCTTGGCCGCTTGCCTATACCTTTTCAAAAAAATTCTTAAATTGTAAAATCCACGAAATTGCGGGCATCATTTCTATTGATAAACGCTATCGCCAAAACAAACACTATACAAGGAGGCGGATAGCGCATGAAAAAAGCAATACAATGGTTCACGCTGGGATGTACAATCCTATGCTTTGGCCTGTTGGGTGGCATTGGCTATTGGCATTATTCCTTGCCGGCCGGCTATTATGTGGAAGAAGGAACAACGCTGGTTGTCAATTCGTCGCTGTCGGTTAATGCCGTTACGGCAGCCTACGGTCAAGAAAACACATGTGCTGTCAGCGCCAATGCCGGAGAGTCGTATCGTGCTTCTTTGCGATGGCTGGGATTGTTTCCGGTTAAGGATATCTCGGTTACGGTTATCGAAGAACAGACAGTGACACTTGGCGGACTTCCGTTTGGTATCAAATTATATACCGACGGTGTTATGGTGGTTTCTCTTTCCGCGGTGGATACGGCATCAGGCAATATAAGCCCTGCTCGCAATGCCGGATTAAAGGTAGGGGATTTGATAGTATCTATCAATGATACCGCAGTATATACCAATGAACAAGTATCTGAGTTGGTAAAACAGTCCGCAGGGAGTCCCATGCTTTTTCGAGTGAAGCGAGATGGGGTTGAATTCGATATGCGGTTTTCTGCTGTACGGTCGCGCAGTGAACAATGCTACAAAGCCGGAATGTGGGTGCGCGATAGCTCAGCCGGCATCGGCACGCTCACGTTTTACAACGCCGAAACCAATCTGTTGGCCGGCCTCGGCCACGCGGTGTGTGACGTGGATACCGGCGATATCATCCCGATTTCTTCCGGCGAGTTGGTTCCGGCGCGAATTTACGGTATTACTCAAAGCATTGCAGGGGTACCCGGCGAATTGCGCGGAGGATTTGATTCCGGCAGCTATGGCACATTGCTCTCCAATAATGTTTGCGGAGTATATGCGCTGGCAAACCAAAAGCCGGCGGGGCAAACGATTGGTATCAAGCTCAAACAAAGTATCCACACCGGTGATGTCAAAATATACACGACCATCGGCGGCAACACGCCGCAATGGTATGATGCACGAATTACACAGGTGCGGCATTATGATAAGAACATCACACGCAATATGGTGGTGGAAATCACAGACAAAACACTATTGGCTGCCACCGGTGGTATTGTTCAGGGAATGAGCGGCAGTCCGATTGTACAAGACGGCAAACTGATAGGCGCGGTTACCCATGTCCTTGTTAACGATCCCACAAAAGGCTACGGCATATTCATTGAGAATATGCTGAATCAAATGGAAGCTATTGCCGGATAAAACAGGAACAGTTGCCGAAGCAGGAACATGATTTTGAGCGAAATATTTTGTCAAGAAAACCATGCGTCAACCGAAAGTGGGGGATGCGTGGTTTGTCACATAGGTTGTTTTTCTTTAATTTAATACCGATTATCTGTTAATTTTATAACCGAGACAAGGCTCTTGAATGACATCTTTCCGTTGAAAGAAAATGGAAATTTATGGAAATCTTATCATTTCGCCATATTTTACGCTGGATTTTCGGCATTTTTTACAAAGATAAAAAATAATCTTCCAACCACTTGAAATATTTTCCAAAATATGGTAATCTTTAAATGCCGGTAAAACAAATAGGGAGGTTACATAAATTGGACAAGCAGATAACAGTGCTGTTGGCAGATAGCAGCGAAAACTTTGGGGTACCTTGTGCAAAACGGATGCGTGTTCACGGGCTGGATGTGGAAACCGTTGACAAAGACGGGAAATGCGTTGTGGAGGCGGTATCCAAGAAAAAACCGGATGTGGTTATTTTGGATTTCTTTTTGCCGCATTTGGACGCGATTGGCGTGATCAATACCGTGAAATCCTTAAATCTTCCGAAGCAACCGCAGTTTATGGTTATGTCGGGATTTGATAACAGCAACTTGGAGCGAGAGGCAATTCAAGCCGGAGCATCCTACTACTTTTTAAAGCCCTTTGATGCCGATGAAATGGCCAGCCGCATCACATCGTTGATGGCGTCCGGAAGCTATACTATCGATGGGTGGCGGCATCCTGTTACCAACATTTCCGCCAACAATTCCTCCTTGGAAGTGCGCGTAACCGAAATCATTCATCAAATCGGGGTTCCGGCTCATATCAAAGGCTACCAATATTTGCGCGATGCCATTTTAATGGCGATTGAAGACGGAGATATAATTAACGCCGTAACCAAGCGGTTGTATCCGGCTGTTGCTAAAAAACATGCCACCACTTCTTCACGCGTGGAGCGCGCTATTCGCCATGCTATTGAGGTGGCGTGGGATCGCGGCGATGTGGACGTTCTCAATTCTTATTTTGGATATACCATTCACAACGGTCGCGGAAAACCAACCAATTCGGAGTTTATTGCCATGATATCCGATAAGTTTCGCTTGCAGTTGAAAATCTCTTAACAGCAAATCGGGTGGAAAGTGAATCGGGAAATATAGCCGTCACATAATTGTGGCGGCTTTTTGCCGATTTATACATCCGAAGAGTCTTTGATGTTCCTGCTCACATGTGACAACGGATTGCTTTCCACTGCTTGTTCCAATTGTTCGTTGGAAAGATGGGTGTAGATTTCGGTGGTACCCAAACTTTCATGTCCCAAAATATTTTGAAGGACTCGTAAATCCACATTTCCGTGTTGGTACATTAGCGTTGCCGCTGTATGGCGCAATTTGTGCACAGTCATATCTTGGGCACCGTCAATCTGTTTCAGATAGTTTTTAATCACATAGTGGACACCTTGCAAACTGATTCGTTGCTTTAAATGGCTGAGAAACAGGGCGTGCTTATCGCGGACACCTTCTGTCGGGCGCACTTTGAGATATTGTTCAATGGCTTGTAGGCAGGCGGCGTTTAGGTAAAGCATCCTCTCTTTATTTCCCTTTCCTCGCACGCGCAAGGTGTGTTCGGTCCGCGAAATGTCTTCTAAGTTGATTGCTGCCAACTCGGCACGGCGTAATCCGCAATTAAGGAAAAGGACAATCATGCAATAGTCGCGTTCGGCAAATTCACCGGAAACCGCGTTTAGCAGTTCGGTTGCTTGGTTTAAAGTTAAGTAGCGAGGCAATGATTTTTTTTGCTTGGGTGTATCCAAATTGCGAATGGGATTGGTGTCCAGCAGATGCATATAGTCTGTGAGATATTTAAAAAACATACGCAATGAGCTTGTTTTTCGAGCACGGGTTTTATTGCTGTTGCTGCGTTCGTTGCGTAAGTAATTCATGTATTCATACACATCGGTTAAAGTAACAGAGGCCAACAAAGTAATATCCACATCGGCAATATCAATGTCGTCTTCCGGTAGGGTAGAGGGAACCAGTCCGCGCAGTTGCTTTAAGTAACGCAGGAAAGTGCGGAGATCAATAAAATACTCATTAATAGTATTTTCCGACCGTCCGCGGATGGTTTGCATATATCCCAAATAGTCTTTCAAAACCGGAGGGCACTGGGCCAAATAGTCTTTTTTCATATACAGCCTCCATTGTGAAACATGTTTCACAAAAATGTAAAAATTTGAAATGCTTATAAATTACTTGATGAATAGCACTGACAACCCAAAAAACAGAACAGCGAATCGGAATAGGCAATGTAGATACCTCTTTTATACTTGTAATCCCAAAGGTTGAAATCCGGTTTCAGACTACCGTTGGCATCACTTTGGTGCTGTGCAACCGGATTGTTAAATGCAGCGTTTAAACAACAGTCAATCAAATCTACTAGCCGTGCGCTGGTTCCGGCTATATCCAAGCATAAGCATAGCCGCTGGTTACTAGGAACGAGACTGAAAACAATTGCAAAATATAATATAATGAGATTGTTGCCGCAAAGATTTTGATTGCGTAGCCCAAATCCGTTTGCAAGTTAAGAACAAAGATTTGGTGATATGCGAACCATAATATAACAAACCGATAATAATGCCGAGAGCAAGAGTTGTGAGCAGAAAGTACAGTTCTTGGGGGCGTTTGGCGTTTTATCCTCTTCTCAACTATACAAAATATTCATTTTGTTGAGTTAACAGCAGTTCCGTATGTCAACAACGAGGTTGAGCGCTTTGTTCGTTTTATGAAACGAAATGTTGCTTTGATTTCTAAGTTGGCTCAATTTGCCGAGTATGACCCTTCTTTTTATGCTGATTTAATTTCTCAGGGTAATTATAGGCGTGATACATCGCCTAAGTATTGCCCATATAATAGGGCTTTTAATGATTTTGTTTCTAATTTATAATTTTAATACAAAAAGGAGCTTATGTCAAATGCGTGTTTATCTTGAAGGTCAGATATTGGGTTATCACGAAGGGGTGTCGCGAAAGTCTAATAAGTCTTATACTTATGCGGATTTGTATGATGGTAGTAATGTCTATCGCATCTTTGGTGCCGATTCTTCTCTTGGTACTGTTTCGAGCATCGTAACGGTCCCCTGTGTTCTCTTTGTTGACTGGGACAATCGTTCTCTTTCATTCTCTCTCGTTAAATAAGTCGCGCGCGGGCTTGTTTATTATTTAATTCAACTGAAAGGAGTGGTTGTAGTGACTGAATTTTTGACAAATATTGGCCTGTTTTTTACTCAAGCAATTACCTGGTTGGGTGATGTGTTGGATGTGGTAATTGCTAATCCCGCTCTCACCGTCCTGATTTTGGCTATGCCGATTTGTGGTTTTGCGGTCGGTCTGTTCAAGCGCTTGAAAGATGCGTAAGGAGTGGTGAGTAAATGGCTTCTTTTTTATCTAGCATCTCTCAGGTAATGACTGCTGCATTGTCTTGGATTGGCTCAATTCTTAATTTTGTGGTCTCCGAGCCGGCACTTTTGGTTCTGTGTATTGCTATGCCGGTTATCGGCTTTGCTGTCGGTCTATTCCGTAGGCTTATCTATTCGTGAGCCTATCCCCTCTGTTGGGTTCCCTGCCCATACAGGGGGGACTTTCTTTTAAGGTGGTGTTTTTTTGAAACGATTTTTTATTAGGAATAAAAGAAAGTTGATAGTTGTTCCTATTGTCTTTGTTCTACTTTCTATGATTGTTTTTTCTGTCGCTGCGGAACGGTTTTCTTTTGGTTCTAATTATTCTAACTGGTCTAGATTCTCTCGCCTATCTACGGTTTCTTCCGAGGGTATTGTTGAGGTTCAGGATGTCGATTTGCCGCAAGAAGCGAATACATATCGTTCCGCTGGCCCTTTGTATTTTGAAGGGATTGCTTCTAATCCTATATCTGTTCCGGCAGGTTATTATGCTATTTTTGAAATTCGTTCTTATTTTACTCAATATTCGGGTAATGCTTCTTATGTTGCCGTTCCTGTTAGTCAGCGCATCCAGTTCTTAAAGACTTCGTTGCTTTCCGACTTTACAGTTGATGAGTATCAATTATATGCTTCTAATGATGCCGATTCGTCCTCTCAGCTTGGTTTGACATATTCTACGGTTGTTTTTCAAAATACGTCAACTTCAACCGGTTCTATTTCGGGTTTTCGTTTTGGTGTTAATGGAAAGAATTTAAATTCTTCTCTGCTTCGATATTGGCTTAAATTGGACTATATTCATTATCGGGTCATTTCTGCTGTTGAGTATAACCAAATGGTGGTTAATGGCCAGACTGCCGATATCGTTTCTGGCATGCAAGAGCAAACCGATGAGATTGTTAATGGCTGGGAATATTCCGAGACTGATGTTCCCGGCTCTGATTCCTTTGATGATTTGGATTCCTTGGACGGTGAGCTTTTAGATTCCTCTTCTGACGCGTTGGATGAATCTAAGAGTCTTATTGGTAATATTGGAACGCATTTAACGACCTTTTCTTCCGGTTTTGTAGTTTTTATTAATATCTTTAATAGCATTTTGAACATTGGATTTCTCTATGATTTAATATTGATAGGGTTGGCGCTTGGTGTTATTGCTTTTCTTTTGAACATCATTCCCTCTATTTCTTCTAAGCTTACTCGTCAGCGAAACAGTTTTAGAAATGATGTTAGAAAGTTTGCTAGAAGAGGTAGGAATAGAAAGGATAAGTAGTATGTTTGCTTTTTTTGACACGATTGTTTCGTTCTTAGAGACTATTTGGACATTGGTTACTAACTTTGTCCAATCTTTAATACTGATTTTAGAAGTGGTTTTGTCGGCTACTACATTGCCTTTGATTGTTACTCCTTTCTTGCCGGCGGTGTTGCTTTCTTCTTTGGTTATTGTTCTTGGGTTTGCCGTGGTCAAGTTTATTTTGGCGAGGTGATTTTATGTCGGATTTTTTCGAGCTTCTTTTAAATTTTTTGAAGCAAATTTTCAATTTGTTAAATTCGACTACTTTTCAAGTCTATTCTGTTAATGTGTCTTTAATGACTATCATAGGTTCCGGTGCTGTTTTGTCAATGATTATTGCTATCTTTTGGAAAGGAGTTCAAGCATGATTGTTTTGCCTATTTTATCTTGGTTTATATCGACTAATGCGTATTTCTTGCGTGTTTTCCTTCTGATGTTTGCTTTTGGCCTCTTTTCCTGCTTGATTCATGGGAGGTCTTTTAGATGAGTTTAACGGTTTTCTTTTTAATTCTTATTTGGATTACTTTGATTTTATCTGTCTGTTTGAAAGGAGATTGATTTTATGTCGACTTTGTTAGATGCACTTCGCCAGATTCTTGGTACTGCCGATTTCTATAAGGTAATGGGCAATTCCTCCTATAATAATTATACTTGGGATTACGGTGCAATGTTAGAATATGCCATTGCCGGTACTTTGTTAATCGTCGTTGTTTCTTATATCTTCAGATTTATTAAATGGATATTTTGCCGTTAACGACTTAGCGCCGGTGCTCTGGCGCATGCCAGCCCCGGCGCGATTTTTTTGTTATGCTGCATAAGAAAAAATTGAGGTGATTTTGTGATTTCAATCTATTTTGGCAATCCCGGCTGCGGCAAGACTACATTTGCTTGTCGTCTTTTGAAAAAAGCAGCTAAACATGTTAATGTTTACTCTAACTTCGAGACGCCCTTAGCTTTTTATGTCTCGTCTCTCAATGGCCTTGGGAATTGGACTATTCCCCCTCATTCTTTCTTTGTTATTGATGAAGCGGGAATAGAATATAATTCGCGGAAATATAAGAGCTTATCCCAGTCCACTATTCAATGGTTCAAGTTCCACCGGCATTACCGGTGTGACTTGGCCGTTTTGTCTCAATCGTGGGAAGATATGGATATTACGCTGCGTAGATTGGCTGACGAGCTTTGGTACCTTCGTCGGTTTGGTCCGTTCACTTTTGCGCGCCGTGTGTTTAAGAAGATTGATATTGATAAGCAGACGCATCAGATTATTGATAGCTACCGTTTTGGCTCTTTGCTCTCAAAATCTAATTGGTCCTTGACCTTTCGGCCTTTATATTATCGCTTCTTTGACAGTTATTCAACGCCTCCTACACCGGTTCGTTATTTTGAGTATCCTTCTTTTGAGCTAAAAAAAAGTCGCTTGCAGCGGATTGGTTTTTTCCTAAAATCTAAATGTTTTCGCCTTCTTTCCGCTATTGGCAAACGGTTCGGTGTAGACGCCCGGCAGTAATGCCGGGCTGCTTTTTTGATATTATATCCGTTTAGAGACGAGTGCGCGACAGAGCCTTTGTACCCCCACAAGGTATTACGGGGGTTTTTGCTAATTTTTTTCTTGACAAATCAAAAAGAGTGTGCTATATTATTCTCAAAAGAAAGCTTAGGGGGTTCTTTATGAGTACTTTGCCAAAATGGTTTTCTTCGCTTCGATATTCCGTTGACTGGGTTAATGTGGTTGTAGATGCTCCGAATGTTTATCAATTCATGGATGAACTTTGTAATGCGACCGGTTTGTACATGGAAGATTTTTCTCCCATGTACAAAGGCGGTTTACATTGGTATGCCAAGTCTTTCAACTACGCTCCTGCTGGTCGTTCAGCTATTGTTTTATCATACACTCCGTTGAATGGCTCGGAGTTTGGCGATGTTGCGACTTCTTCGAGCGAGCTTAACCAGCATGGTATTTTTGTATCCATTTCAGGCGATGGTTGCCGTTATATTGACGATTCCTCACGGCATGCATTTAAGGGCGGTTTGCGTGAGTTCTTGTGCTGCTGTCGAAAATATCCTTGGCACTGCACCCGTTTAGATGCTGCGATGGATATTATTGATTCTGAAAATCCTATTGTACCGCTTTTTACGGATTTCGCGCACAATGCTTATAATCGTGAACCTGATGGTCATGTTGCGATTGTTGGCGGGTATCATCGAAAACCGGGGTATGTTACATATCAAGCTAACTTTGACCCCGTTGTTGGCGAGTATACGGAGAATGTCTATGTTGGCCCTCGCACATCTGAAAAGGGTACTTGCTGCGTTTATAATAAACGCTTGGAGATTGAATCCGGCCGTTTAGCTTCTAAGGCTGATTCAATTAAGGAAAAGTTAGGTGTTGATGATTATTGGTATCGGGTTGAGTACCGCGCTAAAAATAACAAGTTAACCACTCTTGCGTTTAACGCTGCTTGCGATAATAATGCCGATGCTGTATTTTTTTCTATGGCCGATAACTTCTTCGATTTCATCAATTTGACCTGTTCTTCTTTAATCACTAACAATAATTTGGTTGATGATTGGGCTCTATTTTTAGGATGGCTTGAAGAGTCATTGCAAAACGCTCATTTTGTATAGTTGTGTGTTTGAGTTTGAAACAGAAAAATAGCTCTTTCCTATGGCGATGCGAGCAAAAAATTATGGATTGTGACAAGAGGCCAGATAAGCGGATTTTCCGGTTTCATACAGATTATTCCCGTGACTGTCAATAATCACGGTAACGGGAAAATCTTTAATCTCCAAACGACGGATTGCCTCGGCGCCCAAATCTTCGTAGGCAACAATTTCTGATTTTTGGATACAACGACTTAGCAAAGCACCGCAACCGCCAATGGCGCCAAAGTAGACAGCACCGTATTCTTTCATGGCGGCGATCACTTCTTCCCCGCGTTTACCTTTTCCAATCATCCCGGTTTGCCCCAGTGCAATAAGGGTTGGACTATACGCATCCATACGGTATGAGGTAGTGGGGCCGGCCGAGCCGATAATCTGTCCGGGCTTTTCCGGCGTGGGCCCAACGAAATATATTACGCTGTCTTTCAGTTCCAGTGGCAATTCTTTTCCTTGCGCCACCAATTCACAAAGTCGTTTGTGTGCTGCATCGCGGGCGGTATAGATAACACCCGAAATCAAGCAACTGTCGCCCGCTTTGAGCTGTTTGGCCTGTTCGCGGCTGAGAGGCGCTGTGATAGAAATGGGCATTTACAACACCTCCGTTTTGTGTCGAGTGACATGGCAGTTGATGTTGACGGCCACGGGCAATCCGGCGATATGCGTCGGAAAAGTTTCAATGTTGACAGCCAGTGCTGTGGTTAGGCCACCAAAGCCTTGCGGCCCAATCCCCAACCGGTTCACAGCAGCCAGAAGTTCATCCTCCAAATTGGCGTAAAACGGATTCGGGTGATGCGTGTCAACATTGCGCAGCAACGCTTTTTTGGCCAAATAGGCCGCTTTATCGAAAGTTCCGCCAATACCCACGCCAACAACCATGGGTGGGCAGGGGTTGGGGCCGGCTTCGGACACGGTTTGGATAACGAAATCTTTTACACCTTGCAGACCGTCAGAAGGACGAAGCATGGCAATGCGACTCATGTTTTCACTTCCAAATCCTTTGGGAGCTACTGTGATTCTCACGCGATCTCCGGGAACAATTTCGGTGTAGATCATGGCCGGTGTGTTGTCGCCGGTGTTAATGCGATCCAAAGGGTCACGGACAACACTTTTTCGCAAGTACCCTTCGGTATAGCCACGACGCACGCCCAAATGGATGGCTTCGTTCAAATCGCCGCCGACAATATGTACATCCTGCCCTATCTCCAAAAAAACACACGCCACACCGGTGTCTTGGCAAATTGGTTGATTTTGTTCATCGGCAATTTGAAAGTTTTCAACGATTCTTTCCAAAACCTCTTTGGCTTGAGGCCAAGGTTCCTGTTTGCAAGACCGACAAAGACAGTTTTTTACATCATCGCCTAAATGACAGTTGGCCTCGATGCACAAATTCCGAACACAGTCGGTGATACGGGTGGCACTGATTTCTCGCACACATCTCTCCCCTTTTTATGCCAGTAAGTCATATAGCAAATTTTCAAACTGAATGTTAGTTACACAGTTCTTTGGCCAGCTGTTCAAGTTGCAACCGGCTTTCTGCATTCACAGCTGATGTTAGCCGCGGTATGATGTGACAATAGGTTAACTCTTTGCACGGTTCCAGCAGTTCTTTCATTTTTTTGGCGGCCATCGGTGCCCAACTGCCGTTTTCTATGAATGCCACGGTTCGCTTGGTGAAATTTCGTTCAACCAAATGGTCAATAAAATGACGCATAGCCGGAAATACATGGCCGTTGTAGGTGGTGGTTGCCAGCACCAATTGACTGTTTCGAAATGCTTCGGCGACCGCTTCCGGCAGGTCACATCTTGTTAGATCTCTTACAGTTACCGCAGAATATCCGTTGGTTTTCAGTTGTTCCGAAAGCAGAGTTACTGCTTTTTCGGTGTTACCGTAAACAGAAGTGTAGGCAATCAAAATACCTTCTTGCTCCGGCTGATAGCTTGACCACAGCTTGTACAGATTGATATAGTAGGCAATGTTTTCGGTTAAAACCGGACCGTGTAGCGGGCATATTGTTTCAATATCCAAAGAAGCGGCTTTTTTTAACAGCTGCTGCACGGGAATACCGTATTTTCCGACAATGCCGAAATAATACCGCCGTGCTTCGGGTGCCCATTCCTCGGTTGCCTCTTTTGTGCCGAATTTACCGAAACCGTCTGCCGAAAACAGAACTTTGTTTGCGCGGTCATAAGTAATCATTACCTCGGGCCAATGTACCATGGGGGCGGCAATGAATTGCAATTCGTGTTTTCCCAAGGAAAGAGTGCTTCCGTCGTTGATCACCACTTGCCGTTGCGTGGGAACAGTTCCGAAAAAGCCGGCCATCATGGCAAATGCTTTTTGTGATGCCACCAGCGTTACATTCGGATAGGCTTTCACAAAGTTGATAATGTTTGCCGAATGGTCCGGTTCCATGTGCTGGATGATTAAATAGTCGGGTGTTCTGCCGGACAATACGGTTTGCAATTTTTTCAACCATTCTTGCGTAACCGCTTTATCCACCGTATCTAGTACGGCGATTTTTTCATCAACAATCACATAGGAATTGTACGACATGCCTTGCGGAACCGAAAACTGTCTCTCAAACAAATCCAGTTGTGTATCATTCACGCCGATATCGTAAATGTCTTTTGCGATATTCATGGTGTTCTCCCCTTTGTTTTTAAAATCTAAAAGCATTTTCCGCTACGACAATCTTCGGCGCTTCCCTGCCGATAACACAACTCGTTGGCACAACAGCCGTTTTTCGAAAATTCCACAATGTTTTGCAATGTGGTTTTAGCAATTTCCTCCAACGCTTCGCGGGTTAAAAAAGCCTGATGCGAAGTTACGATCACATTGGGCATGGTGATCAGCCGCGCCAGCGTATCGTCTTCCATGATGTGGCCGGAATTGTCTTCGAAAAACCAATCGGATTCTTCTTCATATACATCCAAACAAGCGGCTCCTACATGGCGTGATTTGATGCCCGCCAGCAAGGCTTCGGTGTCTATTAACGCACCGCGGGAGGTGTTGATGATAACAACACCGCGTTTGCATTGTAACAGGGCTTTTTCGTCAATCATGTGATAGGTGTCGTCGTTTAGCGGGCAATGCAACGAAAGAATATCGCTTTCGGAAAGCAAGGTTTCCAGCGGCACATACTGTGCGAAATTGTTTTGGCAAACGGTTGCCGACGGATACCGGTCATATGCCAGCACGCGCATGCCAAAACCTTGGCAAATACGAATAAACGCTTGCCCGATACGGCCGGTGCCGATAACGCCCACAGTTTTTCCGTGCAAATCAAATCCGGTTAATCCGGACAAACTGAAATTGAAATCTTTTGTTCGAATGTAGGCTTTGTGGATGCGACGCACCGAAGTTAGCAGCAGTGCCATGGCGTGTTCTGCAATGGCATATGGCGAATAGGCCGGTACACGCAAGATATGGATTCGGCCATAGGCATAGCACATATCCACATTGTTAAATCCGGCGCATCGCAAAGCAACAAAAGAAACCCCTTCCTGGCACAAACGGTCAATCACCGCCGAACTCACCGTATCGTTTACAAACACGCAAACCCCGTCATAACCGCGTGCTAAACCGGCGGTATCTTCGTTGAGCTTGGTTTCATAGTATTTTATGGTGACGGAATAGCGATCACGGTAGCGATCAAAGGCAGAACGGTCGTAGGGCTTGGTATCGAAAAAAGCGATTTTCGTGTGAAAACCTCCTTGCACAGCATGTGGTGAAAGAAAATTGATTAAACATAGTATGTGCTCTTTTCACGCGAAAATTCGAATTGTCAACAATCGTTGCGCCGGATAGGATTGCACTAATAATGTACTACCTTTTCCTTCTTTTTGCAAGTGATTTCAAACGAATTTTTGAAAAATCGGCAGAAGAATTATCTCCTGCCGATTTTCGTTTGCCTGATTACTTCGTTAGTAATTTACTGGCGGATTCAATGCAGTTTGTCAATTCGGTGTCATATTGCACTGTGAAAACCGTGAAGCCTTAACATACACAACTCAAAATCCCCTAATCTTCAAGAGAAAAATACAACGAAAAAGTGAGAAAATCCGATATGATTAACCCGGAAAGCGGAACCTATAATTAAATACCGGCGGCAGAAATTTCTGCCGCCGGTTTCACAAAAAAGCAATTACGATGTACTGTTGTTTTTTCGGTGTTTCTTCCAAGCTGAACAAATTAATTGTTTCCCGCCAAAGACCAATGCATAAAAAACAAGATAAACCAAAAGTTCCACAAACCTCTTTTCCGAGTGAAAAACACGAAGTACCAACCAATCGGTGATGGCAAACACCAAAGTGATGAGTACAATGTCAACGGCAATGCGAATGAGTTTTTGTTTCATGGTTTTGCCTCGCTGTTTTTGATTTTTTGATGGGTTGACGTTGGCGCTTTTTAAAAAAGAAAAAGCCATTCCTAAGAATGACTTTTTTGGTTGCGGGAGATGGATTTGAACCACCGACCTTCGGGTTATGAGCCCGACGAGCTACCCCTGCTC